>JBCQTK010000023.1:0-29249 GCA_047178665.1 Rikenellaceae bacterium
TGCAAATATAGAGGGTTTATTTGTAACAACCAAATAATTCAGCAACTATTTTTATATCTTTTTTTGCCCAAAATAGCCATAATGCTACACACCAACACTTTAGCCCCTAAATTATTTTTCAGGGAATTTCAGCTGGCGGCACTACCTAGCAGAAAATAGCCCTCGGGTTATGTTACAGCGCATTTTTAATAGATAGCGTCCTTTCTGTGGATTCAGGCACAATAGAGCAAAAAACGCAAGTACTATTGTCGCAATCCACTTTGCACCCTCGCGAAAAAAGATCGTCGCGACCGAGACATTTTCAATTTTAGACCTCCTCATCTGACTCACTCCGATATTGAACCAGAGTCGCCGAAGATAATCGAGGTGCAATTTAGTGTCGGGTATGATATGGAAGATTGCGACGCCGCCAACAAACCACACCTCCTCGCCTGCGCGATAGAGCCGATCGAAGAGATTACTCTCCTCGCCACCGAGCAATTTATCGCCTTTTCTGCCCAGCTCAGGATCGAACGAACCATACCTATATATAATAGAGCTTCGGATCGCCATATTTCCGCCTGCCGGAATCCGCCCCTGAGGCAATCTTCGAGGTGCATCGACATCCGCCATAGGATTTGCGATAGGCACCTCGCAGAGTCGGCTCATCCACCTGGGGCGCTCGCTCTCGTAGAGAGGGATCACCGCACCACCCGCGGCAGCTGCAGCAGGATGGGTGGCGAAGAAGTCGACATAACCAGAGACGAATGTCGTGACAACCTCCTCATCATCATCAATTATCGCAATAATGGGTGCCGTCGCAGCCTCAATGCCGCAGTTGCGAGCGTACGACAGCCCCTGCTGCGGCTCGAGGAGGAGGCGTATGTTATATGACGAGTGCTCGGCAACAAACCTCTCTACTCGTTCGACGGTGTCGTCGTCGGAGTTGTTGTTGACTACGATTAGCTCCCACGTAGCGGGGTCGGCGTCTTGCAAGACGACAGAGCGCAACGATCGCAGCAGTTGCTCACCGCGGTTGTAGGTTGCGATTATCAGAGAGAGTTCTAGTTTCATACCATACCTATATATTAATATAGCGAGAGACAAATAAAAAAAGGGTGGAAAGCAACTGCTCCCACCCCACTATTCAAATTACGAGAGCTGTTGATGAGGATTGAACTCACGACCTCTTCCTTACCAAGGAAGTGCTCTACCACTGAGCTACAACAGCATACCTTTTTTTGGTGATTGCAAATATAACTAAAATATACGAACTATCCAAATGAGGGAGGGTAAAAAGTTAACACACCGCTACTAATACACAATATTACAACGCCTTAGCACGTTGTAATAGAGAAAGAAACGAAGTTTCTCGCCCCAACTTGCCGTGAGCCGCAACAAGTTGTACATTTCGTATATATTACTTATATTGCAAATATAATATAGGTAAGTACGAGAAAATCAGCCAAAACAGCATTAAATAAGCAATATAATTTTGAAAATTGACTTATTTAGTGTAAATTTGCGGACTAATTGTAGTGTAATGCAAGGAAAGAACGACGATAAAGTATTGTATTCGATTGACTTTAAGGATCTTAGCTATGGCGATCATAGCTTCGAGTTTAAGGTTGACGACAAGTTGTATGCCCTCTATGAGGGTTGCGAGGTGTCGGGCGGAGAGTGCGACGTGACTGTCGAGATGCAGCGCAGCGAATCTATGCTCAATCTATCGGTTGAGATCGCGGGCGATGCGGTCGTCGAGTGCGACAGATGCCTAGAGCCCTGCAGCGTTGAGATCGACTACCTAGCACCGCTTATCGTGAGGTTCTCCGACGAGGAGGAGCTCGCAGGTGAGTATGACGGCGAGGTGATGTGGTTGCCAACAGCGAGCAGTAACATCGACCTTACACACTACATTTACGAGAGCATACTCCTCTCGCTACCCTACCAGAGGGTTCACGAGGAGGGAGAGTGTGATCCCGAGATGTTGAAGCAGTTCCGAATTGTCACAGGCGAAGAGTTCGCCAAGATCGAGGAGGAGTGCGAAGAGAGCGACAACGAGACGATGCCAGCCGACGAGTTAGCTAAGTTGCAAGCGCTCAAAGAGATGATGACGAAAGAGTAATCTCCCAAAAGGGATATTACAAGAGAAATAAGAGGTATAAACTAATTAAATATATTGAAAAATGGCACATCCTAAACACAAGATCTCCTCTACACGACGAGATAAAAGACGTACTCACTACAAGGCAGTTGTTCCTACCGTAGTCTCTTGTTCTAACTGCGGCGCAGCGACACTCTACCACCGAGTATGTCCTGAGTGTGGTTTCTACCGTGGTAAGCTAGCTATCGAGAAGCGCGCCAACGAGTAGTTAATCGTATCGAGTAAGGCTCTACGAGAGTGTAATTGTTATAGTTGAATAGATCCGAGACTCGGAAGAAATAGCGGTAAACCAGACTCCTGGAGCCGCTACACTCTTTTTTTAGCACCCTGTATCGAGGAGTTGTATATCTCAAACTGAAATGCAAACATCCGACAATCTGGGGAAGAGAGAGATGTAAAATGGTAAAAAATTGAGCATATGTTGAAAGTAGGTATCGACGCAATGGGAGGTGATTTCGCGCCCGAAGCAGCAGTCAAAGGTGCGATCATAGCACTCGAGAAGTTAGACCAAAATTCACGCATCGTGCTATTTGGAGATAGAGACCAGATAACACAAATCATAGAGGGGGAGGGTGTTGATGTTGCGAATTTTGACATTGTACACACCACCGAAGTGATTGAGATGGGCGATCACCCAGCAAAAGCATTTATCCAGAAATCGGACTCTAGCATCGTACGCGGCTTCAAGGCGTTGGCTATGGGAGAGATCGACGGATTCGCCAGTGCAGGCAGCACAGGAGCTATGATGGTGGGATCGGTTCAGGTTATTGGTGTAATCGACGGAGTTATCCGCCCAACTATCTCCTCACCACTACCGACAATAGCAGGACGCCCTGCGTTACTGTTGGATGTTGGTCTCAACGTAGATTGCAAGCCCGAGGTGTTGGCTCAATATTGTACACTCGGTTCAATCTATGCCGAGTTTGCAATGGGTATTGAGAATCCACGTGTCGCGATCCTCAATATTGGCGAGGAGGATGCCAAGGGCAACGCACAGAGCAAGGCTACGCTTGAGATTGTAAGGCGCGAAGATAGCAAGTGCAACTTCGTGGGCAATGTAGAGAGTTCGTACATCTTCACTTCGAAGTATGCAGACGTATTTGTATGCGACGGATTTGTGGGCAACACAGTACTGAAGATGGCCGAGGGTCTCTACCGCATCAACAAGGCTATGGGTGGAGCCGACAACAAATTCTGGGAGGCGATGAACTACGAGAACATCGGAGGCACGCCAGTTCTAGGTGTTAAGGGAGCTGTAGTTATCGGACACGGCAGCTCGTCGCCCAAAGCAATATCGAGTATGATACTCACAACTGAGCGTTGTGCTCAAGTAAAAGTTGCCGAGAAGATGCAGGCAGCATTTGCACAATAAATAAAGTACGCTTATGAATAAGATTAAAGCAGCAATTACAGGCGTAGGTAGCTACCTACCTGACTACATCCTCACCAACGAGGAGTTGAGTACAATGGTTGACACTACCGATGAGTGGATTATGACACGCATCGGAATCAAGTCTCGACACATCCTGAAGGGTGATGCTATCGGCACGTCATATATGGGTGCCAAGGCTGTGAAGCAGCTTCTTGAGAAGACCGGTACCGACCCGATGGAGATTGGATTGGTGATCTGCGCCACAGTCACTCCCGATATGTTATTTCCGTCGACAGCTAACTTGATTGCCGACCAGGCAGGGTGCAAGAATGCATTTGCCTACGACATCTCGGCGGCGTGTTCTGGATTCTTGTTTGCCCTAGCTACAGGAACTAAGTTTATCGAGACTGGTACAGCGAAGAAGGTTATCGTGATTGGTGCCGACAAGATGTCGTCTATCGTAGACTACAATGACCGCAACACCTGCCCAATCTTTGGTGATGGCGCGGCAGCAGTTCTGTTGGAGCCCACAGAGGATGGCACAGGTATCATCGACCACGAGTTGCACTCGGATGGTTCTGGCGCAGCACACCTATTTATGAAGGCTGGAGGTTCGCGCTACCCTGCGTCGGAGGAGACTCTTCGCAACAACTGGCACACAATTACGCAGGATGGACAGGCTGTATTCAAGGCTGCCGTGTCGAATATGGCGGATGTGTCGGTCAGCGTAATGGAGCGCAACTCGCTCACATCGGACGACATCACCTACCTCGTACCACACCAGGCTAACCTGCGCATCATCGATGCTACGGCGAAGCGTATGGGTATCGGTGCTGAGAAGTGTATGATTAACATTCAGCACACAGGTAACACTACGGGTGCGACAATTCCACTCTGCCTAAGCGAGTTTGAGAGCAAACTCAAGAAGGGCGACAACCTGATCCTCGCATCGTTCGGAGGAGGATATACGTGGGGTGCAATCTACGTCAAGTGGGCATACGACGGCTCGAAGGAGTAGTCTGACAGCATAGACAAACGCACGAAAATAGGTGAGTGCGCTTACGGCAAGCTAGCTTGCATTTGCCTTTGTTTCGACAGTTATAGAGGTGCTTCGCACTACAAAAGATTAAGGTGTATCGCTGAAAGTTTACTTTCATAAAGCGATACACCTTAATCTTTTTTTGTCAGCATCTTGTGTATGTTACTCCATCTGGAGTATGATTTCGTCGCGTGTGTAGGCGGTGAATACGCCCACTGCGCCCTCGATGTTGCCGTTCAGTGGTGTTCGAGATATGAGGTTTGATTCGATAGCCTCCTCGTTTTCGACCAGCGAGTAGATATATCTGTAGCCATCGCGGTTGAGCCGCAGGAGCGATATGTTAGCGGTGCAGATCGAGGTGTCGTCAAACACCCTCTCGTATGTTAGTCGTTGGTTCTGCTCTGGGGTGTAGAGCTGTGTACGAACCGATATGACCTCGCCCTGATCGTTGCTCACCCGTATATTGAGCGAGTAGTAGTTCTGCAGGTCATCTGCGGAGCTGTCGAACTCGACGACCAATCGGTGGTCGACGAATGTAGCTGAGGCGATCTCGACAGGGTCGGGCACAGAGGCTGCAGCTGTGTAGATCGAACCATCCTCTGCCACCACACGAAGCTGCAGCAGACCATCGAAGTCGATGGGGAGCGATGCTGACGAGCCGTGGCTGTAGATAAAGTTGTCGACGTAGAAGATAGATTGTAGTAGCCGATGCTCCTCAGTGTCGTTTATATAGACCTCGAAGTCGTAGGAGTAGTCGAGATTCTGCGGCTCATCTATGGGCGAGAGATATGTGGCGGCGAGGTTGTAGAGCTCGCCCACCTCGCAGTAGCACTCGATGAATGGCGTTGCGGATGTCGTGATCTGTCGCATATCGAGCTCAATCCTGTTGCTGCAGGAGGTTATGAGGGCGATCTGTGCGACAGCAACCAGGAGATATGTGCGGAGTTCTCTTACCATATAAATGTAGCAGACAGATAGGGGATCGAGGGGATTAGGCTCGTCCCGACAGGTTGTATGTAGGCTTGATAGTCGTTGTATTGCTCGACGCTGAAGCTCAAGAATGATATGTTGGGCTGATTGTAGAGGTTGTAGATCCCTGCAGAGAGTCGCCAACGAGCGAGCGAGTACTCTACGCCGATGTCGAGCCGATGGGTTGCGGGGAGTCGATAGTTGTATATGTCGTCGTAGACGGGGACAACTGTAGGCGACTGCTCCATCACGTTGTAGGCTACAGCAACGCCGACGGGGAATGTAAGGTATCTGCCCGAGCTATATTGCCACAGTGCGGAGATCTTTAGGCGCTGGCATATCTGCCACTGAGCGGTGAGCGTCAGGTTGTGAGTAATGTCGAACGGAGGGTTGTAGCGACTGCCCCCATTGAGTCTGTCGAACTGCCGCCACGAGTCGGATAGTGTGTAGTTGAGACGCGCTGAGTATCGGGGACGAGATAACGCAGCCTCAAACTCCACCCCCGTAGCTCCTCCCTCACCACCCTGCATCAGATCGGAGTCGGAGAGGTCGAGAAGTGTTGACGCAAGCGACACACCAGCCATCTCCTTCGCATTGATGTAGTTGCGCCAGAACACCGCACCGCTCACCGAGAGCGACGAACCCACCCTACCCTCTGCACCGATCGAGAGCTGATCGACAAGCGTAGCGCCCTCACCGTCGCCCAGAGGCATCACAATGTCGGCAGGGCTAGGTAGCGAAAGGGTCGTAATGGTGGTTGTATATTGTGCAGTTCTCGCATAGTCGGCAGCGACACTCCACCCACCGATAGGAGCTGTTATCCTCAGTCGAGGTAGCGCAACCAGCTCGTCAGTAGCCCCCACGTAGCTGTTTAGATTGACTCCTCCCTCAGCCGCGACACCTCCACGAGAGAGCCACCGCAGCGTCAACGACGCCTGTGTGAGGTAGTCGCGCAGACTCTGCACCTCCGTACCACCTCTGTAGAGTGCACTTTCGGTCGATAGCGCAGCGCGCAGTGTCAGCCGATCGCGCAGATGCCTACTATATCGGAGTTGCAGCCTCAACGTATATTCACCATATGTTATAGGTTCATCGAGCAGATAGCTATAGCGCCCCTCGCGACTACGTCCCCACACCCCTGCCGCAATCGAGAGCGTCGAGTTGTCGTCGTGACGCTCCACCGAACCATTGAGAGAGTAGCTACTCCATCGAAAGTTGAGCCCCCCTATAAGGTCGACATCTATAGCGTCGGTGGAGTAGAGAGCAAATATATTGGTGCGCCATCTCGAACCGAGCCTCTCGCTGAAGCTAGCTGTGGCGTCGTAGAACTGATACTCTACCACGTCGAGCTGCGAACCGAGACTCTGCGCGAGCCGCATAATCGGCGTGAGGTACGATCCTCGTAGCGACAATGCGACACCCCCATCGTCGGATGTGGGGATAGCAGTTCGCAACGACGACGCTATCAAACCAAGCGACGCCTCGCCCCGAATGGTTGTGTCGCGCCGATGGCTCGTCCTCATATCGAGATAGGAGGATGCCACGCCGCCATACTCCGCAGGATAGCCGCTCTTGTAGAGTGTCGAACTTGGTAGCATATAGGGGTCGAAAAGAGACAACACCCCCGATATATGTTGTGGCGACGCAACGGGGAAGCCGTCGACGAGGAGCTGATTTTCGTCGCCCGCACCCCCTCTGACATAGAAATTAGGGTCGAGGATCGAGGTCGAGGCGACACCCGAGAGGGTCGTCACATACTTCACAACATCGTTCTCGCCCAACAGAGATGGGAGCGCCTCCATAAGCTGTCGAGTCGCAAATGCCACCGCAGGGTTTCTCCTTGCGGCGACCACCACCCGATCGAGCGTAAGTGAGTCCACACCCACAACCGAGTCGGCTCCGCTCCGCCCACTCGCACCACAGGGCAGTGGCGAGAGGGCTGAGAGCAGAGCCGACAGAGTTAGTATATATGCGACGAGATGCCTTGCCACCCAAACAACTACTTAGTAGCCGCCGTGTAGCTAAACTCTACACCTACCGACACACCCGACAACACGGGCGACGAGACACCATCTATGTCGAGCGGCGAGATATTCATCGTGAGTTTCGCCTCCTCGGGGTATCCCTCGCTGATGAATCCAGAGTAGTCGGTGAAGAGGTACGACGCGTGTCCTGCCCACTTAATCTCCTCCAACGCATTGTTCATCGTAAGCCCCATCGGCAAGATATTGATCGACTCCAAGGTGTTGCCCAAGAAGTTCTTGTATCCATAGTTGTATGTAAACTTCGCGATCGCAGTCGATCCGCTCTCGTCGTAGCTATATTGAGTCTCGAACAGACCAGTCGTAGTGTTGAGCATCGACCTCTTTGTCGCCACACCCAGATAAGCCATCAACTCATCCACATCATCATCCTCTAGCGCCTTGAGCTCTGCGCCCCACGCCACAATCTCCGTTGGGTTTGCCTTGTCGTCGTAGTTGACAGAGATGAGTCCCGAGTATTTTGTGCCATCCTCAGTTATTACATCTACCGACTCCAAGCTACCTGCTGCGTTGTATATATACTCCACCTCAGTCAACTTATCGTCGCTCTCTGTTCCATTCTTGTTTGCGACCGACCAATACTGAATCTTGCTCACACGATCGTTAGCCTCATCCATCACCACGCAGATAGCGCAGTTCTCGACCGACTCCTGGAGACCGCCGCCGTTGCTCTCGCTCTCGGCGTAGATCGCATAGTCGTTGTCGTCGGCAGCGCAATATACGCGAGCCTCCTCCATCATAGCACCCTCCTCGTAGATCATATATTCGTCGCAGATACTCGAGTAGAACGACACCTCGCTCTTATATTTCAACACTCCGTCGACAAGGTAGTAGGGTGAGTATTCGTTGAACGAATAGTAGTCATACCTACTCTCCAACGATTGGTTCACTCTATATTTTTTGTAGCCATCGCCGCTCTCAACAAGCTCTACTGGCGACTCGCCCTCCGATAGAATCTTCTCATACCAATTGTAGTAGTTAATGTTGGGAATAGTCATATTCGTAGTGCTGTAGCATTCATCGAAATAATAATTGCTGTTACTCAAACTATAGTCAGACTCAACGTACATATTCAAACTATTATATGTAGGTACGCTACTATACGATGTCTGCACAGTACTAGCGTATCTCTCGTCACCGACCGATATTACATTCAACAAGCTTCCAGAACCATACTCAAACATCCACCAATCACTGCAGACTACCTCGACCACCATAGCCTTGTAGGTGCTGTTGTTTGTTGCGTTATAAGATACTTCTGAGAAGATCATTATATAATACAACATACCATTGTTGCTGTCGTAGACAACCTGCGTATTCCACCATCTCAACTGATCTAGCTTCTCATTAACAACACTAAGAATATTCGACTTCAATGTAGATAGATTAGCCGAACTTATTCCAGATATCGACCCGAGATCATCATACTCATAGGAGTTGCCGTTGTAGTTAACCCACAAGCCATTTGGCAGCAGATAATCCATCAACTCCTCCGTCGTATAATACGTCGCCAAACTTTCCAGATCAGTCCAACTGGATGTGCTCCAGTCCTGACCGAGATCCTTCGTCTCACCATCGTACTGCGCTAGCTGCGAGAATGTTGTGATACTCTTCAGACCATCCACGTCGTACTCGCGGCTCATAGTTGCGGCAACCTTAGGTGCGTTGTACTCGATGGTGTTGTAGCTCGCCCCAGTCATTCTGCTCTGCGCGTCGTAGGTGAAGTTCACGATGTCGATGTCGCCACACGAAATTGCACTCAACAACATTGGGCTCTCGTCGCTCAAATAGTCGTTTGTGCCCGTTAGCGAGCCAGAGTCGCTGACACCTAGCGTGAAGGTGTTGGTTGTGCCATCGGTTAACTTTATGGTAAGCTTGCCGTCAGAGTATGTAATGGAATCTATACCTACACCGTCTGCGCCATCCGCTCCGTCTGCACCATTCGCTCCGTCTGCTCCATCTGCTCCATCCGTTCCATCTGATCCATCTGATCCGTCCGCACCATTTGATCCGTTTGATCCGTTTGATCCATCAGCTCCATCAGCTCCATCAGCTCCTGTAGAGGTAAATCCTGTATCCTTGTCATTCAGCCACCAATTTCCATTGGCGCCGATATATGGGAATATCGCATCGGGATAGTCGAAGTCCATCGTTACACCGCTCACAAAGGTCAGGGCGATGTAGTCGTCAAAAAAATCGACGGAGCTCACCTTACCATAAATTGTCTCGATCGATCCCAAATCTGTCGACTCATCAACGACTAGATCTTCAGGATCATCAACCGCCACATCGGACGAGCACGAAAAGAGCACTGCAGTCAACACTGCAGCAAACATAAAAAGTAATTTCTTTGCCATAATATAATTTTATTTAATTAGTAACACTCGCCAAATAACCAAAAGTGTTATCATTCGCGGTAAAATTAACAAAGCTACACTAATTAAACAAATAAAACTACAAATAAAACCAAATCAGCTCTATTTCTTACGTAATTTAACAAGTGAATTAACACTAGGCTCACCATCCTTTATTTTATTGAACTTTCGCAGCGACGACACCTTCACACCATAGAGCTGAGCGACCGAACGAAGTGTCTCCCCCTCCTCGATTGTGTGCAGAGGCGAAGCTCCACACCACGACTTCGACTTCTGCTCGATGTAGACAAAATCACCAGGCGCGAGCTCCGCGCCACGATCCTCCTCGTCGTTGAATCCGCGCAGTGTCGATGGCGAGAGCGAGAACTTTTTGGCGACAGACCGATAGGTGTCACCCTCCTTGGCGATAATATAGAGCTTCAGATTGCTCTTGTAGAGCCTATAACCATTGACAGTATTGACCGTGACACGCATATTGTTGGGGTCAACACCCTCGCATGCGCGCGTCACCTCGCCCTGCGACGAACTCTCGCGGGCAGTAAACTGCGACTCTGCAACGACCTCTGTCACCACAGTACGCCCCTTGCCGCCACTCGCTAGGATGTCGAGCTTATAGAGCTTGCTATCCTCGATAATGCGGATCAACCTCTGCGTATAGTCGGGCGCGGTTGCATAGCCAGCCCCCTTCAGACCGCGCGCCCAGCTACGATAGTCGGTGGGGTCGAACCTAAAGAGAGAGTCGTAGCGTGGCGACTCATCGAGGAATTTAGCGTGGTCGTAGTAGGACTCCTCCACCTTACTATATGCCCTGAAACACTCGTTGGGCGCATCGTCATCGTGACGCACCGAGCGACCACTCCAGTCGACCTTGCACTTGATTCCGAAGTGGTTGTTGGAGGCTCTCGAAAGGCGGCTATTTCCACAGTCCGACTCGAGAATTCCCTGCGCCATAGTGATAGATGCAGGGATGCCAAACTTGCGTTGGTGAGTCATCGCAATCTCCTTATATCTATTAATATACTCCTCGCGTGAGATTCTCACCTCGGGTGCGGAGGTTATGATCTTAGTCGTTTTGCGCCCAGCGTGGAGCGGCGTGAATGCCGCAAATATGAATAATAGGGATAAAAGTGTTGTTTTTCTTGAAATTATCATTAACTTTGTTTTGCGATTGATTTTGTATGCTATAAAATAGGAGCTCTCCATCCGCATAGGCTGAGAGGGCAAAGGTAGTGATTTTTAGCAAATAAAGCAATTAGACAGATTCGATTTACTAATCTAAACAAAATACTGATTATTATGTTTACCTCAAATGCAAACCAAATATTCGAGCGAGCTATCGCCGACTACCACCTTACAGACTCGGTGGATCAACCCATCTCAAACCCATTTGAGGAGGGCTCTATAGATCACCTACTCTACCACAAGAACTGGATCGACGCCGTGCAGTGGCACCTAGAGGATATTATCCGCGACCCCCAGATCGACCCCGTCGACGCACTCGTCATCAAACGTCGTATCGACGCGTCGAACCAGGTGCGTACCGATATGGTGGAGTATATCGACTCATATATGCTCGACAAATATAAGAATATTGTCGCCGTAGATGGTGCTCGCCTCAACACCGAGACACCTGCGTGGGCGATCGACCGCCTCTCGATCTTGGCACTCAAGATCTACCATATGGCGCAGGAGGTGGCGAGAGTAGATGTCGACGCTGCACACCACGAGGCGTGCCAGAAGAAGCTCGACGTGTTGTTGACGCAGCGCGTAGATCTCTCGTCGGCAATCGAGGAGCTGATTGAGGACATCGAGGCTGGACGCAAATATATGAAGGTCTACAAGCAGATGAAGATGTACAACGACCCATCTCTGAACCCAGTGCTCTATGGGCAGAAAAAATAGGGCTAAGCACCTCCTCATTGTTCGTCTCTCAGCGATGGGAGATGTTGCGATGACAGTCTTTGCGGTTCGTGCACTCAGGGCGAACTACCCCGATCTACGCATATCAATATTGACGCGCGAACTCTTCCAACCCCTCTTTGATGGGTTGGAAGTTGAGTTTGTATCACTCGACCTGAAGGGGAGACACCGCGGAGTCTTTGGAATATGGTGTCTAGCTCGCGAGATCTCGAAGCTCGGTGTTGACTATGTGGTTGATCTACACAGTGTTCTGCGCACGGCAATGCTGCGCACTATGCTGTCGTTGCACCTCATCCCCTCAGTCAAGTTGCGAAAAGATAAGTTCGGCAAGTGGATGCGAATGGAGGGTGGTTGCAACGAGGTGACACACCCCCTAAAGCACACTGTCATAAGATATTGCGACACTCTTCGCCGCGGAGGCTTTGATGTCGATAATCCGCAGCCCTCAACGCGAGATAGCCGCCCCAACCCAATGCCGTTTGCTAAGAGCGAGGGCGAGAGGTGGATAGGTGTCGCACCATTCTCGGCGCACCAGGGCAAGTGCTACCCCAAGCCTCTAGTGAGCGAGGTGATAGATGAGCTGGCGAAGAGATATGAGCGAGTATTTATCCATACAGGTGGTGGTGCAGAGCTCGATTTCGCACAAGAGATGGAGAAGAAAAATAGCAATGTAACAGCTGTGTTTAAGCGTGTTACGCTGCGTGGCGAGATCGACCTAATCGCTAACCTCGACTGTTTGATCTCGATGGACTCGTTTGCTATGCACGTCGGGTCGTTGGTCGCGACGCCTGTTGTTTCGATCTGGGGTGCCACCCACCCTGCGCTCGGCTTCTCCTGCTACGGGCAGGGTTGCGAGGGGGTTGTGGAGCTGTCGATGGATTGCCGCCCCTGCTCCACATATGGCAACAAACCCTGTCGCTTTGGCGACTACCGATGTCTAGCACAGATCCCCCCACGAGATGTGGTCGAGAGAGTCGCGACACTCATACAACAATAAACCAGCATCACAATATTATACCATAAAAAAATAACCAAAAACAATAATTACAACTCCCAAACAAATTAACTAATCTATGAAACGAGTAAATTTATTGTGTGCCGCAGCTGCACCACTAACCCTAGCCTCGTGCTGCGGGGAAGCTACACCGACCCAACCCAACGTAATCGTCATCCTTGCCGACGACCTCGGCTATGGCGATATGAGCGCATACGGCGCGACAGCAATCTCGACACCCAACCTCGACAAGTTGGCTAACGCCGGTGTGCGTTTTACGGATGGTCACGCAACATCTGCGACCTCGACACCTAGCCGCTACGCACTATTCACGGGAATGTACCCTTGGCGCAACCCCAATGCGAAAATCTTACCTGCCGACGCACCACTACTGGTTGATGTCGACCAATACACGATGCCAAAGATGTTTGGCGCAGCAGGCTACAAAACTGCAGCGATCGGAAAGTGGCACTTAGGAATGGGTGCCGGAAACCCCAACTGGAACACAACAGTTAAGCCAGGAGCGAACGAGATCGGATTCGACTACTCGTGCCTCATCGCAGCGACAAACGACCGTGTACCAACTGTTTTCGTAGAGAACGGCGATGTAGTTGGTCTCGACCCCAACGACCCAATCGAGGTGAACTACAAAACCAACTTCGAGGGTGAACCAACAGCAATTTCGAACCCCGAGATGCTAAAGATGGAGTGGGCTCACGGACACAACAACTCAATCGTCAACGGAATACCTCGCATCGGCTATATGAAGGGTGGCGAGGCTGCAAAGTGGGTCGACGAGGATATGGCAGACTACTTTGTCGACAAGGTTGATACATTCCTCGCAGAGAATAAGGATAAGCCATTCTTCCTCTATTATGGACTCCATCAGCCACACGTACCACGCGCTCCACACTCACGTTTTGTGGGCTCTACAGATCTTGGTCCTCGTGGCGACGCAATCGTCGAGGCGGATTGGTGCATTGGCGAGTTGATCAAGAACTTGGAGAAGAATGGTCTGTTGGAGAACACCATCATCGTATTCTCGTCAGACAATGGACCAGTGCTCAACGATGGTTACAAGGACGGAGCGAAGGAGTCGCTCGCAAAGCACAACCCACGTGGTGAGACTCGTGGCGGAAAGTATAGCCTATTCGATGGCGGAACGCGCGTTCCATTCTTCGTCTACTGGAAGGGTCAGATCGAGCCAAAGGTGTCGGATGCATTGGTATCGCAGCACGATCTGTTGGCGTCGTTTGCAGATATGATTGGTCAGGAGCTACCCGAAGGTCTCGACAGCGAGAACCACCTCGACGCATTTATGGGCAAGAGCGACAAGGCTCGCACCGATTTGATTGTCGAGGCAAACAGCCGCCTTGCATATCGCAGTGGCAACTATGCGCTGATCCCTCCATACAAGGGGCAGGCGGTGAATCAGACTGGCAACGAGGTGGGTATCGTCTCGAAAGAGTTCGCACTCTACGACCTCTCTGCCGACTTCACGCAGCAGACCAACATCGCAGATGAGAAGCCTGAGCTTACCAACTCAATCAAGGAGAAGTTCCTGGAGGCTACGAAGGGCTTCTACACAACGAAGGTAAAGGATATTAAATTGGAGTAACAATATGCAGATTCAACGTGAGGAGCTGTCACTGCGCTGGGCGAGAGTCCAACAGCGAATGGCTGAGTGTGAGATAGATGCACTCCTAGTGAGTGACAACACCTCAATATGTTATCTAGCGGGGCAAATCTTTTCGGGGGTGATCTACATCGCCCTCGAAGGAGCCCCGCTCTTTTTTGTTAGGCGTCCTGTGGGGCTGGAGTGGGAGAATGTGATCTACATCCGCAAGGTGGAGGAGATAGCTGCGGCACTCGTCGAGAGGGGGTTGCAACTACCTCGATCTCTCGCGCTGGAGGGCGACGTGGTGTCGTTCAACGAGTATAGCCGACTACAGAAGATCTTTGACCTCGCACCTGCACAGATAAGTTCCGCCGCGACGACTATTCTGCGCAGAGCACGTAGCGTCAAGACTGAGTTTGAGATCGCGCAACATCGCATCTCGGCACTCCGACACGCAGAACTCTACGCACGCATACCACAGATATTTAGGCGAGGTATGAGCGACATAGAGCTCGCCATAGAGCTCGAATACGAGGCTCGCAAGTTGGGCAGCGTCGGTAATATGCGTATCTTCGGTCGCACGATGGAGGTCTTTATCGGCAGCATCCTCGTGGGCGACAACGCCGACTCACCCTCACCCTACGACTTTGCGCTGGGCGGAGCAGGTCTCGACCCGTCGCTACCCGTGGGGTGCAACGGCACACGCATCGAGGAGGGGACGACGATAATGGTCGACCAAGGCGGTACGTTCACGAGCTACCTGACCGATATGACACGTGTATTTAGCTGCGGCAAACTCCCCGAGATAGCCTACCGAGCCCACAACGCAGCGCTAGAGATACAGAGCAGAATGGAGGAGATGGTGCGCCCTGGCGTGGGAGTGGCGGAGGTCTACAATATGAGTATCGAGGTGGTGCAACGTGAGTCGCTGAGTGAGTTCTTTATGGGGCACACGCAGCAGGCTGGATTTGTCGGACACGGCGTCGGTCTCGAAGTGAACGAGTTGCCTGTGATGGCGCCACGCTCGCGCGAACTATTCGAGGAGAGCAACGTCATTGCACTAGAACCTAAGTTCGTACTACCCACAATAGGGGCTGTCGGCGTCGAGAACACATTTGTAGTGGGTTCGTCGGGTGTCGAAAAGATCACACAATTCGCCGAGGAGATCACTCCGCTAGTGTAATACTCAGGGCATACGCACGAGAAAAGGCGGGGACTGCGCTCAAGCCGCGCGGCGTAAGCGCAGTCCCCGCCTTTTTACGTTCGTTTACCCTGAATTTATGGCATAGTCAATCGCTAAAAGTACGACACCTCGCGTCCGACGATAGCCGAGAGCAATACATTTGCAGCTGCCGACGCGCCAATCCTGAAGTAGTCGGGATTCAGCCACTCTGCACCCAATATCTGCTCGACGATAGTGTAGTAAAGTGCAGCATCCTCTGCGCTCCTCACGCCGCCAGCGACCTTGATACCGACACGTTCGCCCGTCTGCTCATAGTGGTCGAGGATCGCGTGACACATCACCACAACAGCCTCTGGGGTCGCCGCAACTGGCGTCTTACCTGTCGACGTCTTGACGAAGTCTGCCCCAGCCTCCATTGCGATCATCGAGGCGTCGTAGATCAGCTGCGGTGTACGCAGCTCGCCACTCTCGATAATAACCTTCAACGTTGCATCTGTAGCCTCCTCGCGCAGCAGTGCGATCTCGCTCGCCGCACGTTCGTAATCGCCGTCGACAACTTCGCCCACGGGGATCACAACGTCGATCTCGTCGGCACCGCTCTCGATAGCCATCGCCACCTCCAACGCCTTGACCTCCAGAAAAGTCTGCGACGAGGGGAAGCCGCCTGCGACACTCGTAATACGCATAGGTGTGCCATCGACAACCAACCCTACACACTCCACAAAGGGGGGATAGACGCAGAGCGACGCCACATTTGCGACATCGGGATAGTCGGTATAGAACGACACTGCGCGCTCCGCAAACTCCCTCACCGAGCGCTCTGTGTCGCACGGCGAGAGGGTCGTTAGATCGAGTGATGCGAGGGCAGCGGCGTAGACCTCAGCACGCTGATTGCCCACTGCGGCAGCCCTAATCTGCTCCAGCTCGATCGAAATCTGTGACTCATCAATCATAGCTCACTCTACTGGTTAAGTATGCGAATCTGCTGCTCAACAGACTCCTCGTGGATCGCCTTGAGGATAGTCTTGATGAACTTCTCGTCCATATCCATCTGCAACGCGTCGCCTGCACGACGATCCAAGATCTCCTCGTAGCGGTTGGTCTGCAACACTGGCATATTGTTCTCTTTCTTATATGTACCTATCTCGCGTGATACTCGCATACGCTTGCTGAGGAGCTCCAAGAGGCAGCTGTCGAGCTCGTCGATCTGCTTGCGGAGGTCGTGTAGATCCTCTGTCGACGCCTTAGCATCGCGGATAATCAACTCAGAGAGTAGCTGCTTTAGATCCTCGGGTGTCACCTGCTGCGACGCGTCGCTCCACGCCTCGCAAGGGTTGCAGTGCGACTCGATGATAAGACCGTTGAAGCCCAAATCCATCGCCTGCTGCGAGAGTGGCTTAATCAAGTTGCGCTGACCGCCGATGTGGCTAGGGTCGCAGAAGATTGGTAGCTCGGGCATACGACGACGAAGCTCGATCGGAATTGCCCACTGAGGCTGGTTGCGATAGATCGTCTTGTCGTAGGTCGAGAAGCCGCGGTGGATAGCTCCAACACGCTTGATACCAGCGTTGTAGATACGCTGCATACCGCCAATCCAAAGCTCCAAATCGGGGCTAACAGGGTTCTTAACGAGCACAGGCACATCTACGCCACGAAGGGCGTCCGCCACCTCCTGCACTGCAAATGGGTTAGCTGTCGTACGTGCACCGACCCACAATACGTCGACGCCACCTTTGAGCGCCTGATATACGTGCTCCGCCGTAGCGACCTCCGTTGCTGTCAACATACCAGTCTCCATCTTCACGCGACGCAACCAGGGTAGTCCCTCCTTGCCGATACCCTCGAATCCACCAGGTTTGGTACGTGGTTTCCAGATTCCTGCGCGGAAAATTTTGACGCCAGCCTCTGACAACATCTTAGCTGTGCTGAGCACCTGACCCTCGGTCTCGGCACTACAAGGTCCCGAGATAATCTGTGGGCGTGTCGCCTCAAGTTCGGGGAATAGGATTGGATTTAGATCTTTCATATCTCTCTTTGTTTGGTTATAATTTATACTATCTACTCAATTTCGTTGATCCTTGCGAGTGCCTCCTCCATACGCTCCTCCGTCGCACAGAGCGAGATTCTCACATAACGATCGCCCTGCGACCCGAAGATAAAGCCTGGTGTCACAAAGACTCTCGCCTCGTTCAACACCCGATCGCACACCTCCTCTGCCGAGCTCTCGCCCTCCGCAATCTTGCCCCACAAGAAGAGCCCAACCTGGCTCTCGTCGTATGTGCAACCGATCGCCGCCATAATCTTCGCCGCCACAACCCTGCGGCGTGCATATATCTCGTTAAGCTCCGCATACCACTCGTCACCCAACTCCAACGCCTCAACTGCAGCCAACTGCAACGGCTTGAACATACCCGAGTCGATGTTGCTCTTTACCCTCAATATCCACTCGATGAATGTGGAGTTTGTCGACAACATACCCACTCGCCAACCCGACATATTGAGACTCTTACTCAACGAGTTAAGCTCAATACAGCACTCCTTAGCCCCCTCCACTTCGAGTATCGAGAGCGGCGCAGGGTTGAGGATCATACTATATGGGTTGTCACACACGACGATAATCGAGTGGCGGCGAGCAAACTCCACCAACCTCTCATTCACCTCGCGCGAGGCGTTCGTCCCCGTCGGCATATTGGGGTAGTTGACCCACATTAGCTTTATCTTATCGAGGGGCAGCTGCTCCAACGCCTCGAAATCGGGCATCCACCCACCATCCTCCGTGAGGTCGTAGGTGAAGATCTCCGCCTGCATCAAGCGGCTCACCGACGTATAGGTCGGGTAGCCAGGGTTGGGAACTAGCACTCCATCTCCAGCGTTGAGAAACGCCATCGAGATGTGCAAAATACCCTCCTTCGACCCTATCAGGGGCAGGATCTCGTTCGCAGGGTTTAGCTCCACCCCATATCTCGCACCATACCACTTCGACATCGCCGCACGAAGCTCGGGGATACCGACATACGACTGATAGGAGTGGTTGCTATCTACGTGAGCCTCAGAGCATAGTCGCTCCACGACACTCTGGTGTGGCGCTCTGTCGGGCCCCCCCACACCCAGCGATATAATATCCTGTCCTGCGGCGTTGAGTGCCGCAATCTCGCGCAGTTTCTTCGAGAAATAGTACTCACTGACCGACTCAATGCGCTGCGCAGGGGCAAATCCCTTTGTGCTACTCTGCAACTTCGAAACTGACATATTCGCCTAGATTTTTGATGTAGTTTGTTAATGGACGAACCGCCTCAATCGCCTGCTGATACCTCCCGTAGTCGTCGAACGCAAGGTCAAGATAGAACTGATACTCCCACTCGCGCCCGATGATCGGCATCGACTGTATCTTCGTGAGGTTCAGATCGTAGAACGACAAAATAGTCAGCACCTTCGACAACGCACCCGACGAGTGCGCCAACGTAAAGACAATCGACGCCTTGTTGATCGTCTCACAACACACCATCGTCGCTGCCACCTGCTCGGGGGCGAGGATCAGGAATCGTGTGAAGTTGCGTTTGTTGGTCTCGATACCTCGATCAAGGATCTTCAGACCATATATCTTCGCAGCCAGCTCGCTACAAATAGCTGCGTGGTTGCGTAGATTATTCTGCGCTATAGCCCTCGCGCTCGATGCGGTGTCGTCGCCCTCGACAACTTTGATCGTTGGGTGGTCGCCCAACCATCTCTGGCACTGCATCAGCGCTATGGGGTGCGAGTTGACCTCCTCGACATCGCCAATCTCGACGTCGGGCAGCACCGCTACATTGTGCTCAATTCTCAATTTGTACTCACCCACAATAAGTTGGTTGCTCTCGCGCAGAAGCTCGTGGTTCTGCAACAGAGCCCCCGCAATCGTATTCTCGATCGCCATAATACCCAACTTACCCTCATCAACCTTTAGTGTCTCGAAGAGTTTGGTGAAGCTCTGGCAGGGGACAATCTCGATCTGCTCGCGCGAGAAGTACTCCCTCGCCGCTTGCTCGTGAAAACAACCTGCTACGCCCTGTATTGCTACTCTTTTCATCTCCATTTTTTACCTGTTATAACAAAAAATCCCGCCTCATCTGGGCGGGATTCGATATATCTATTGTCGCTTAACAACCTACATATACACTCCCGCTCCTTTTGCTAAAAAAGAAGTAATAAAAGAAGTTGAAATAATAGTTGTTAGCCATCTTAAAATCGTGTTTGTGTAACTCTCTGTGCAAATGTAAGCAAAAAAATATATATCACAAACTTTTTGTTGCTTATTTATTGTTAAAAGTGTTCATCGTGTTCGAAAGACCTGCCGTAGAGAAGCTCAGGATAGCCTTTCCGACCATCTCCGTACGCTCCGCAAGTGCCGCACGCTCCTCCTCGTCCCACTCGCCTAACACATAGTCGATCTGCTGACCAACAGCGAACGAACTCCCTACGCCGAACTTAATGCGTGGGTACTTATCGGTGCCGACCAACTCGATTATGTTGCGGTGTCCGTTGTGTCCGCCGTGGCTACCCTTCGCCCTGACACGGATCGTCCCGAAAGGCAGGGCGATGTCGTCGGATACAACCAACACACTCTCTACAGATAGCTTGAGAGCCTCCATCCAATACCTCACAGCCTTGCCCGAGAGGTTCATATAGGTCGACGGTTTGAGCAGCGTGATCGACCTACCCTTATGCTTTATCTCCGCAATGTCGCCATAGCGCGCTGTCGAGAACGTAGCGCCTGCCGACTCGGCAAGTGCATCGAGCACCTTGAAGCCGATGTTGTGGCGCGTCTCTCGATACTCCGCCCCGATGTTACCTAATCCTACAACTAGATATTTCATATATTATGCTTATATAATATTACACTCCTATCTCAGCAAATACCTCTCGCAGTCGAGCGCAGCGACGCATCCCGAACCTGCAGCGGTGATAGCCTGACGATAGTGCGGATCCTTCACGTCGCCTGCGGCAAATACACCCTCGACACTCGTCTTTGAGGTGCCTGGCTCAGTCGCGATGTAGCCCTCGGCATCGAGGTTGAGTTGTCCTCTAACCAATCCTACCTGCGGCGTGTGACCTATGGCGAGGAAGAGCCCCGACACATCCAATATACGCTCCTCGCCCGACGCAGACTCGATCGCTACACTCGTCACACCCGACGCGTCGCCCAACACCATCTTGACATTGTGCTCGAAGATGACCTCGATATTCTCCATCCCCACAACACGCTGCTGCATAGCCTTCGAGGCACGCAGATAATCCTTGCGAACAACGAGATATACCTTGCGGCACAACGTCGCCAAATATGTAGCCTCCTCAGCCGCAGTGTCGCCACCGCCCACGACAGCCACATCCTTCTTGCGATAGAAGAAACCATCGCAGGTGGCGCAGGCGCTAACACCCTGTCCACGATACTGCATCTCGGAGGGTAGCCCCAGATACTTCGCCGTAGCGCCCGTGGCGATTATGACCGTCTCCGCCTCAATCTCGTGGTCGCCATCTACCACCGCCTTGAATGGACGGCTGCTGAGGTCGAGGCTATGCACCACGCCACTGCGTATGTCGGCACCAAATCGCTTCGACTGACGACGCAGGTCATCCATCATCTGCGTGCCATCGACACCGTCGGGGTAGCCCGGGAAGTTCTCAATCTCGGTCGTCGTCGTGAGCTGCCCCCCAGGCTCAATGCCCTCGTAGAGCACTGGCGCAAGGTTAGCTCGCGATAGATAGATCGCAGCGGTAAACCCAGCAGGCCCGCTACCTATAATTAATGTCTTTACACTCTCCATATCTCTCTGTTTTTACTATAGGGGAGTCTATTCTCTCCCGATTTTTTAATTAATAATAACCCTTACATATTGCGTACCACTATTTTGTCTGTCACTCACCCTACAATCCGCGGACAGCTCGATAGTCCGCCTCGCGGATAGCCTCGTTGTCGTAGTCGTTGCCGTAGCCCACAGCCATCGAGAGAGAGTTGTCGCGTGCGCCATCTCTTGCGCAGAGCTTCGCCAACTCCTCCTCACAACTCGCAGCCGACATCCTCATTGATGCCACCTCCTCTGCGTCGGGCGTGTGCCCCAACATCTGAGCTAGCAGCTGCAGTGCCCATCTGTGTGCGTGGTCGTCGTACTCGGCAGCAAAGGTGCGGAACTCCTCGTCGATTGAGTCGAACGATGCGAGCTCGCCGCTCTCGATCCTATCCATCACACCCTCCACATATTGAAGCGGCATATAGGCGCCACCAAGGTCGATCCACTCGCCTGCGACATCTACCCCACCATCGCGCGCCTCACCTCGTGAGAGCATTGCGCCCAACGATGCTGCGACAGCTTTATTATATAGTGTGACGCCGCGCTTGAGGTGTGTCGAGCGGATCACGACCCTCTCGTACAGATACTCATCAGACCCCTCGTTAGCCTCCTGCATCGTGTGAAGCGCGTTGACACCCCTCAGCATCAACGATGTTATGTAGGGGTTATGCTCCTCGTAGTTGATTATATCGCGTCTGACGCTACGTTTGTCGCGCGCCGCCCACTTGCTGATGTCGCGCATAGTGCCGTAGCTCGACAGGTTCGCCGCAGGCATCAGTTTGGAGCGTCCATCCTCCTCGATCAAGTATGAGTAGGGGAATACCAAAGTGTCGTGATGGTGGTTATGCGCCCCCTTCACCATAGTAAACGCCCCCTCGCGAGCTGGCGCCATCACATACGCACCACTGGCGAACTTACATCCGCGAAGGTGAATCGCCTGGTGCACTGCCCCCGTCTTGAAGAGGTGATTGCTCTGGTTCGTGCCGCTCCCGGCATTAAAGTGCGAGAAGAGACCAGCTATCAGCAGCGACGACTTGTGGTGCGAGACAGTGTGAGCACCTGCAAAGATCGCAGCCGCCTCACCATTCTCAAGGTGCGAGTTGGCAAATATCAACGACTCCACCGCCGAGAAACCTGCCGCGACGATAGAACACTCGCCGACGAAACACCGCTCCATAGTCGCCCCAGTATCTACCCGAGCGCCCTCCGCCACGACAAACTCCCTCGCCTTGACGTCGACACCCACATACGCACCATCGAGGATCGTACCACACTCCAGCAACGATGCGCCATCTATCGTCACACCATCGCACACCGCACACTCGCGGATGAACCTGGCGCCCACAATCCTGCATCGGCGACCAATACGACCTACGCCCGAGCGACACTCTGACGCCTCCGCCTCCGCCATAGAGTGGAGACGCTCCAGAAGCCCTGCCCGATGTCTATTCATAGCCCACAGATAGCCCACCTGCGAGGTGAGTTGAGGCACAATAGCGACACGCCGCCCCCCATTCTCGTTGATCGTACTAACCTCGACACCGACACCAAAGCTCGACTCTGCACGGCACTCAAGGCGCGTAACATCCTCGACAACACTCCCCTCGCCGATCGAGTAGTTGGCTACATAGGACTCAGTAATCTTGACCCCACGCCCAATCTCAACCCGACCCGAGAGACGAACGCGCCAGAGCTGCTGCACCTCGAAATCGTCGCTCACAAAGACCTCGACCCAATCCTCAGCATCACAACCCCTCGCTCGAAGCGCCAAGCACTCGTCGGGGGTCAATCTACGTAACTCATCTGTAATCTCTCTCATAGTAAGCAAAAGTAGTAACTTTTTCTGACTCGTGCAACTACTCGAACAAAAAGGGGGCGACTTTTCTCATTGTGGCACACACTTTGCAACTCTACATATCGAAGCCGAGCAATCGGTTTTGTTTCTTCATTTATTTAAGTTTGGGTTAGTAGTTTTGAGGGTTCGCCCTCAGAGGGCGGAGGGCAATCGTGAGATTCCCCTCCGTTTTTTGTCTACTAAAAGTTGGTGAATCAAGAAAATATCGTTATCTTTGCAGCCGAATTTAGGTGGTGTGGGTCTCAGCGACACTCTCGGGCAGTAGCTGGAGGAGCGCAGAGGTGAGAACCACCAGTGGTTACATTAACAGATAATAAAAAAGAAAATGAAGACAATTCAGATTTCAGCAGTTTCACGTGCCGAGTTCGGCAAGAAGGCAACAAAGGCAGTTCGTCGCGAGGGTCTAGTACCTTGCGTAGTTTATGGTGGTGGTGATTCAATATCGTTCTCTGTAGAGGAGAAGGAGCTAAAGCAGCTTATCTACACTCCAAACTCATTCATCGTAGAGCTTAACATCGACGGTAAGATTGAGAAGGCGGTACTTCGCGACGTGCAGTTCCACCCAATCCGCGAGCAGATCCTCCACATCGACTTCTTCCGCGTAATCGAGAACAAGCCAGTATCTATCGCAATCCCAGTAGTACTTGATGGTACAGCTGCCGGTGTGAAGATCGGAGGTAAGTTGGCACTTTCGGCTCGTAAGCTTGTTGTTAGCGCATTGGAGGAGAACCTTCCAGACGAGATCACAATCGACGTTACAGACCTTGAGCTAGGTAAGACAATCTTCGTTGGCGACCTAAGCGTTGAGAACGTTAAGTTCGTAACTCCTGCTACCACAGCCGTTTGTGCAGTCCGCGTAACACGTGCGACTCGTTCGGCTCAGAACGCACAGAACTAATCTGTAGCGACAAGAGGCAGAGAGATTCGATAGTTACTATACGAATATCCAAAGAGGCAGCGTGCTGTGGTAAATTCTACCCTGCACGCTGCCTCTCGTTTTGAGTATGAAGTACCCATTTTTGTACGTTCACGCTGAAAAATAACCAGGGCAAACGGACGAGAAAAGGCGGGGTCTGCGCTTACGCCGCGCGGGCGGCAAGCTAGCTTGCATTTACTTTTTGTTGCGGCTATTATAGGGGTGCTTCGCACTGCAAAAGACTAAGGTGTAGCGCTTTATGAAAGTGAACTTTCAACGCTATACACCTTAATCTTTTTATGCCAGCCAATGGCTGACATCCCTATAATTACCGAGTAAAGATGCGAGTGTGACATCATCGGTGACAACTAGGAGCACTACAATTAGCAGTTCTGCTCGATTGTTAATAGTAGGCGCAAGCCTACGTAGTTATTGTATTAAAAAATGGGCGGATAAAACGAAGTTTTAGTCGAAGATTTTTTAATACAATAACAGATTGATTCTCAATCTGTTAACAATCGCAATAAAAAATAGCTCCGCGGAGAGCACTCCGCCGCCGCCCGCGCAGGGCAGTCCTCGCCTTTTTTGTACGTTCACGCTGAAAAATAGCACATTTCGAGTAACGTTTTGAACAATTATTACTATATTTGCAAAAATATAAAAAAACACATTATGATAAAGCAAGAATATAGACCCTTCGTTGACGAATTGATCGAACTAGCAATCAAAGAGGACATTGGCGACGGCGACCACACATCGCTCTGCTGCATACCCAACACGGCGCAGGGCAAGATGCGTCTCCTCTGCAAGCAGGAGGGTGTTATAGCAGGTGTCGAGATTGCCCAGCTCATACTCTCACGCCTCGACCCCGATATGAAATTTGTGCAGCTACTCACCGACGGCACACGTGTTGTGTCGGGCGATGTAGCCTTCACGGTCGAGGGACGAGTGCAGTCACTCCTTCAGGCTGAGCGCATTCTGCTCAACATTATGCAGCGTATGAGCGGTGTCGCTACAGAGACAGCACGCTACGTGGCACAGCTGGATGGTCTACACACCAAGGTGCTAGACACTCGCAAGACCACACCTGGTATGAGAGTTCTCGACAAGATGGCGGTGAAGATTGGCGGCGGCGAAAATCACCGCATTGGTCTCTTCGATATGATCCTCCTAAAGGATAACCACATTGACTTCGCTGGAGGTGTGTTTGAGGCGGTTGCGGCAGCTCGCAAATATCTTGTCGACAACAACAAAGAGATCCCAATCGAGTGCGAGGTGCGCACGCTCGACGACATCGACGCCGTATTCGCAGCAGGTGGTGTAGACAGAATTATGTTCGACAACTTCTCGCCCGAGCTCACTCGCACAGCTATTGCGAAGGTGGCAGGTCGCTGCGAAACAGAGTCGAGCGGCGGCATCAACTTCGACACAATGAGAGGATATGCAGAGTGTGGGGTCGACTACATCTCGATCGGAGCACTCACACATCAAATCAAGTCGCTCGATATGTCGCTCAAGGCGATCGAGGAGTAATCTTGTTGAGAAAATATTGATTATGAAGATTAAAGATATACAACAAATTGCCACTACAAACTACACTCTACTTGTAGCGTGGCGAATTGCACTAGTCTACATACTCCTCGCTATCTTGCGAGGGGTATTTTTTATCTACAACAGAGATATGATTGGCGAGCTCGACGGCGAGCTATGGGCACTCGTGCGTGGCGCTGTCCGCTTCGACTCGGTATCGGTCTACTACACCAACTCACTCTGGCTACTGCTAGCGCTACTACCGCTGCGTTCGAGGTTCAACCCTATCTATCAGAGGGTGCTGTTTTGGCTCTACGTAGCGACCAACACCATCCTCATCACCACATCCAACTTGGCGGATACGATCTACTTCCACTACGCCTCGAAACGATTCTCGGGAGATGAGATGATGTTTGCCGACAACGGCAACAATATGAGGCTGGCAGGCGAGTTCGCGCTCGACAACTGGTGGATGATACCACTTGCGGCACTCCTCACCTTTGCGTTGGCGAAACTCTACTGCCCCAATGCGAAGTCGTATGCAGGGAGCGACAACCCCTACATCTTCTACCCCGTCACGACAGCCGTTCTGCTAGGTGCTGCAACCATCGCATTTGGCGGTGTGAGGGGTGGTATCTCAGCAGACCTACGCCCCATAACGCTGTCTAACACAATGGACTACACCACAGATGGTGCGGAGGCGAACCTTATCCTCAGCAACCCATTCTGCATAATCCGCACCCTCGGCAACGACGCGATAGTAATGCCCAACTACTTCGACGACGAGAGGCTTGAGCAGATCTACACACCATACCACTACCCTCGTCAGGAGCGTGTCGAGGCAGCTACACACAAGGGTTACAACGTGATGATATTCATCCTCGAGAGCTTCTCGGCGGAGAACTCGGCGCTGCTATCCCCCGACCTACACCCCGACGGCGTAGGTTATATGCCCTTCCTCGACTCACTACTACGTGAGGGCGTCACGCTGCGCAAGAACTATGCAAATGGAACTCAGTCGGTCGCAGGTACACCATCGGTGTTGGGCAGCATCCCATCGCTCAAGAAGCCATTTGTGCTACTCCCCCACTGCCTCGGCGAGAGCTATCAGATGCCTGCCGTTCTGCGCGACAAGGGCTACACGACTACATTCTTCTGCGGCTCAACTCGCGCGTCGATGGGCTTCTCAGCCTACACCAAGAGCGCCGGAGTCGACAACTACGTAGCGCGCGAAGATTATGAGCAGAAGTATGGATACGACGACTTCGATGGGTCGTGGGGTATCTGGGACGAGAAGTTCACACAGTTCGTTGGCGAGGAGCTATCGAGCCTGCGCGAGCCATTCTTCGCCACACAGTTCACCATATCGTCGCACCACCCCTTCCTGCTCCCCGCAGAGCTTCACGACCGCTTTGCGAAGGAGGGCACGACACGCATACAACCCGTCATAGCCTACACAGACTACGCACTGAGCAAATTCTTCGACCGATTCAAGGAGGAGGAGTGGTTCAAACGCACGATCTTCGTATTCTCTGCAGACCACGTGTCGTCGGAGAAGATGGCGGAGCGATCGCGCTCCTTCCCCGGTATGTATCACATCTACGGAGGCTACTACACCGCCGACGGATCGCTCAAGGGTGAGATCACAGAGGTGACGCAGCAGACAGACTATATGCCGACAATCCTAGCACTGCTGGGCAACGACACCCCCTACTTCTCGTTCGGACGCGACATATTCGACCAGGAGTCCAAACGACCCCACTGGAACGTAAACTATTCGGGCGAACTTCGCTCCTACGACTCACAGGGCAACATACTCAACACCAGCAACAGCGACGAGCTGAAAGCATTTGAGCAACAGTACTATAAACACCTTCTGATGAAGAGTTACGTAGTCCCCGAACAGAGAGGTAAGTGATAAATTTCCGCCCCATAACGCTCGCCGACAAGGCTACGATCGAGAGCTACACACTGCGGAGTTCAATCCGCAACTGCGACCTCTCATTCGCCAACTTCTATGCGTGGCAACCCACCTATCGCAGCGCGTGGGCGGAGGTCAACGGCTTTCTGGTGATACGTTTCTTCATCGAGGGCGGCGAGAAGATAGGCTATATGCAACCCATCGGCACAGATGGCGGTCTGGAGTTCTCTAGCATCATACCGCTCCTGGCGCAAGATGCACACCTCCACGGCGACCGACTGCGCATCATCGGCGTAACAGAGGAGGGGCGCGCAAGTCTCACGCAGATATATGAGGGGCGATTCGCATTCTACTCCAACCGCGACGAGGAGGACTATATATATCGACGTGAGTCGCTCGCCTCGCTCAGCGGCAAGAGGCTACAGCCCAAACGCAACCACGTAAATCAGTTCGCCAAACGCTACAGCGACATTGGCTACCACTATCGCGAACTCACCGCCGCCGACTTCGAAGCCTGCCTCGAACTAGACTGCAAATGGCGCGCCTCACGTGGCGACTGCGGCTTCGGAGGTAGCGACCCCGAACGATCGGCTATGGAGCGTTCATTTGCACACTTCGAGGAGCTGGAGCTGCGTGGTGGCGCACTATTCGTCGGCGAGGAGATGGTGGCGTTCACCTACGGCTCGGCTATCAACGGCGACACATTTTGCGTCCACATAGAGAAGGGGCTGACAGATGCCGTGGGGTGCTACACAGTTGTCAACAAACTATTTGCAGAGTCACTGCCCGAACAATATATATATGTCAACCGCGAGGAGGATATGGGAATCGAGGGGCTGCGCAGAGCAAAACTATCGTACTACCCCGACCACCTGCAGGTCAAATACAACGCCATATACCTCCACCACGACGAGTCGGAGTGTCGGCGTCTGTGGATAGATGTATTCGCCGACGAGGAGCTATTCGTAGATGAGTTCCTCACAAATCACTACCGCTCAAGCCGTATGCTCAGAGTCGCCACAGAGGGCGACAACCGCTACGTCTCGATGCTCCACATAATAGAATTCGAGAGCGAGATTGGTCGCATCGCCTACATATACGGAGTGGCGACAGATCGCGACTATCGAGGGCTCGGATACGCACGCCTACTTCTGCAGGAGGCACTTCACATAATCGAAGAGGAGGGATTTGCCGCAGCTATGCTAATCCCAGGGGAGGAGTGGCTACAGGGATACTACGCAAAGTTCGGATTTGCCAATAGCTCCAAAGTATTGTTTAACAGCAACTTCGACTTCGGAAGCGGAGACCCAAACGCCGACATATCTATGGCTCTATGGTTCAACAATGCCAACAGTATAACCACAGAACCTCTAATATTGACTCTGGTTTAACTGCTTTCTTTTGGGTGTGTTTGGGTGTGCTGCTTGGGGACTGCGCTTGCGCCGCGCGGGTAGGAGTGTTCGGAAGAACCCCCTCCTTATCCAAAGAACAAGCTAGGGTCTCCTCCACAGAGTTTAACAATCTCTATCATAAGTTGTTCCCTAAGC
>JBCQTK010000024.1:0-29182 GCA_047178665.1 Rikenellaceae bacterium
GATTGAAAACAAGCTAAATAATCGTCCTCGTAAAAGACTCGGATACCTCACACCAAATGAAAAATTTAAACAAATTATTAATATGAATTCAGTTGCATTTGCAGGTTGAATTCAGCAAACTAAAAAAATAAACTATGAAGAAATTTTTTACACCAACATTTTTTGTCGCACTTGCGGCATTAATGATCTCGGTGTCGTCTCTCTCTGCGCAGGAGCTACAGGACTCTCAAAATGAGGCTGTTAGCCTAAATGGAGCTCAAGACACTGTGGCTGTCGCTAGAACTCTTTACAACACGCCAAACTATAAATTTATGGCTCGTGAGTGTGATAAGAAATACTCTACTCGCGGTAAAATCCATATCGGCAACGATATTTATTATATGATATTGAACTCTGAGTATGGTTTCATCACCCCACAGCCCGCGGACGAGGGGGCTGATCGCCAGTTCTTGATCAAGACAAATGCACTCTACTGGCTCGGTACTGTAATGAACCTTGGTTTTGAGTATCGTCCCGACAAGACTAGGACGCTCAGTGTTGTGCTCAACGGAGGTTTTGCACCACTATATAGCAAGAACTGGAAGACTAACCTGGGAGGTTGGTTCGTGAGCCCTGAGCTTCGTTTCTACCTAGGTTTTCAGAAGAATATGTTCGTCGGAGCGCAGTATCTCTACACGCAGATGGATGTAAAGATAAATATGCTTGGAGATCTTGGTCGTAAGGGTCACGCCAATGGTGTCGGAGCAGTTTTCGGAGTTAAGTTACCTATCCTGAAGAAGGTTGATGTTGAGGTTTGTGCCGCAGTTGGTGGACTACACTGCAACTACGACACGTACACTGTTTATCCTGTCTCATACTCTATTTCTAGCACTAGATATGCTCGTACTCCACACTCTAGCTTGAAAGAGTGGAAGTTTGCACCACTTCAGTTGGCGTTGAACTTCGGCTGGAACTTGGTTAAGTAGTCGTTGTAAAATAGAATAGAAAAGGGTCGTGGAGATTGTCCGCGACCCTTTTTCTGTTTTTATATCATATGTCTAGTGCAGGGTAGACGCACGAAAATCGGGTACTGCACTTGCGCTACAATCCTGTGATCTTCTTGATCTGTGCGAGTTTGTTGAGCGCGTCGATTGGGGTGATTGAGTTGAGGTCAAGTCCTTTGATCTGGTCGCGTATCTCTATCAGAACAGGGTCGTCGAGCTGGAACATCGAGAGTTGTATCCCCTCCGATTTCGCTGCTGTGCCCATATCTGCCTGCTTCATACCCTCGCCTCGGTAGCTCTGTTCGAGGTTGCGGAGGATCTCCCCTGCGCGTGTTACGACAGATGTCGGCATACCTGCCATTCGTGCAACGTGGATTCCGAACGAGTGCTCTGTGCTGCCGCGTTCTAGTTTGCGGACGAAGGCGATTGTGTTCTCCATCTCTTTCACCGAAACGTGAAAGTTCTTCACTCTGTCGAAGAGCTCCTCCATCTCGTTGAGTTCGTGGTAGTGTGTTGCGAAGAGTGTCTTGGCGCGCGCCGTGGGGTGGTTGTGTAGATACTCCACCATCGCCCACGCGATAGATATTCCGTCGTATGTGCTCGTGCCGCGCCCGATTTCGTCGAGTAGGACGATGCTGCGATCCGATATGTTGTTGAGGATAGAGGCGGACTCCAACATCTCCACCATAAATGTCGACTCGCCCTGCGATATGTTGTCCGATGCGCCGACACGTGTAAAGATCTTGTCGACCACACCTATCTCTGCCGCCGCTGCTGGTACGAACGATCCCATCTGCGCCATCAGGATGATGAGAGCCGTCTGCCGCAGCAATGCTGACTTACCCGACATATTGGGTCCCGTAATCATCATAATTTGTTGCGCCTCCTCGTCGAGTGTAACGTCGTTGGGTACATATCTCTCGCCAATTGGCATAAGTGTCTCGATGACGGGGTGTCGACCCTGCTTTATCTCGATCTTTGCCCCTGTGGTGAGCTGTGGACGGGTGTAGCGCCTCTCGCACGCCATTCGTGCAAACGACTGGAGGATGTCTATCTTTGCGACGACCTGTGCGTCGCGCTGTAGAGTTGGTAGCTTTGAGGCTACGAATGTGACTATCTGAGCATATATAGCCTGCTCTAGCTCCGATATGCGGCTCTCTGCGCCGAGGATCTTCTCCTCGTACTCTTTGAGTTCGGCTGTTATGTATCGTTCTGCTGATGTGAGCGTCTGTTTGCGCACCCACTCCTCGGGGACACGATCTTTGTGGGCGTTGCGCACCTCGATGTAATAGCCAAAGACGTTGTTGAAACTGATCTTCAACGATGGGATACCTGTGCGTTGACTCTCCCTCTCTAGTATGCGTTGCAGCAGATCTTTGCCGTGGAGCGCTATGCGTCGTAGGTCGTCGAGCTCGGCGTTGACTCCGTCGCCGATAACTCCTCCCTTCACGATGTTGTTGGTCGGGTCGGGGTAGATGTCGGTTGCGAGGCGTTGGCGCACCTCGCTCAGAGGATCGAGCGAGACTCCCAGGGTGTTGAGTACGTCGAGGTCAGAGCTCTCGAGTATGCTCTTTAGACTCTGCACCGCCTCCAACGACAGTTTGAGCTGCACGAGCTCGCGCGGTGTGACTCGTTGCGCTGCGACGCGTGCCGCTATCCTCTCGATGTCGCCTATGAGTGCTACTTGATCCTCTACGGATGATGCGAGGTCACGATCCATTGTCAGTGCCGACACCACGTCGAGGCGGCTGTTGATCTGATCTATGTTGCGGATCGGCATCGCCACCCATCTGCGTAGCATTCTCGCACCCATCGACGTACGTGTGCGGTCAATCACGTTGGCGAATCCAACTCTCTCGCTCTCGCCACCCGAGGCGAAGAGCTCCAGGTTGCGGATTGTGAAGCGGTCGATCCATACGTGCTCACCCTCGTCGATGCGAGAGATGGAGTTGATGTGGGCGATCTGTTTGTGCTCCGTGAATTCGAGGTAGGAGAGTGTCGCGCCAGCGGCGGAGATAGCATCTCTCATACTCTCGATGCCGAAACCTTTGAGCGACTTTGTCCCAAATTGAGAGCAGAGCTTTTCGCGATTGACGTCGTGCGAGAAGAGCCACTTGTCGAGCTTGTAGGTGTAGAGCTTATGACCGAACGCCTCGTTGAAGCGGAACTCCATCCCACGCTCATAGAGCACCTCCTTGGGCGCAAAGTTGGCGATAAGCTTATCCACATATCCATCTGTACCCTCGCCGCAGTAGAACTCGCCTGTCGAGATGTCGAGGAAGGCGACACCCGTACGCTTCTCGCCGAAGTAGACTGCCGCAAGGTAGCGGTTCTCCTTGGCTGTGAGCGAGTTCTCCTCCATCACGACGCCTGGGGTGACTAGCTCCACGACGCCGCGTTTCACCAATCCCTTCGTCGTCTTTGGATCTTCGAGCTGCTCGCAGATCGCTACGCGTGCACCTGCTCTCACCAGCTTCGGGAGGTAGGTGTCGACCGAGTGGTAGGGGAATCCAGCTAGTTCTACATAGCTTGCTGCGCCATTGGCACGTCGCGTGAGGGTTATACCCAATATCTCGCTCGCGCGGATGGCGTCCTCGCCAAAGGTCTCGTAGAAGTCGCCCACACGAAAGAGTAGGATTGCGTCGGGATGCACCGCCTTGATGTTGTAGTACTGCTTCATCAGGGGTGTCTCGACATACTTTTTTTCGCTGCTCTTTGCCTCTTTTGTCATTCTCTATAGTGTTCTCAATAATACTCTTTACTACCTGCTCTCTACTCTCTCACCAATTTGTAGGTGTGCTTCGTCGGCTGCGACATATCGTATAGTTTGTCCTGCAGCAGAAGTAGCTCCACCTTTGTCTGGTCGCGATTTGGCTGATACTTGATGTACTCGTTGTATCTCTGGATGTAGTAGCTCTGTTTCTCGGTCTCTAGTCGTTTTGTGATCTCCTCGATCACCTGATCGGGGCGTAGATACTGCTCGAAGTCGCTGCGTAGGTGAAGTATGCGGTGCTCCACGAGTGGGAGGACGCGAGTTTTGTAGGTTAGCTTCTGGAGCGTTGTGTTGAGCTCCATCACCGCTGCCGACTGCTTGTATTGGGGTGTCAGTTCATTTGCCGCGAGGTTAACTCCATCTGCTAGTTCGGCGCTGCTATATGTGCCGATCTCGACGTCGTCGATAAGGAGCTTGTAGCTGCCCTTTTTGAGTCCCGAGACTGCTACGATCTCGCGATTGTAATCCTCGATAAACGTGGTGAAACCGCTCGCCGCACGTAGTGATTCTTTGTCGAACACAAACGGAAGTCCCTCCGCTAGTAGATCAAACGAGAGCGAAGTTTTGTCGCCAACTACCTCGCTCACCTCGGCGCGAACGCTCTCCACGAGTGTAGACTTAGCAGCATCAATCACCACTTTAGATACCACGCTGGGCTCCTCCACTGTAGAGATAAACTCGTTCGCCATCACGAATCCACCAAAATTACCTGGGTGGATGCGGTCGCCATTCTTGCCCACATACGAGTCGTTGGGGTCGCTCTTCTGTAGCTCAAGCGAGACGGCATTCGTCTTTGCCCATATGTCGACAACTGTTGCGTCGTACTTGTCGGCAGTCGACTTGATATACTCGCCATAGGTGTAGAGGCGGTGGTTGCGACCGACCTGTCCAGGGCTCTTTTTCTCCATCATCTCGTCGTAGATCGAGGGGGTGAAGAGAATAAAGTCGCGGCTGTTGTCGGCTAGAATCTCGTTGATCTGATCGAGATACTTCGTGTAGAGATCATATCGAAGCTGCGTTTCGCGCGCCACTGCAGCATCGTCGCTCTCGTCGAGGTCGGCGGTGATCTTCTCGCCCGAGTCGTTCATTCCGATCATCATAATCGCTACGTCGGGGTCGTTGCAGAGGATGTCGGTGTCGATACGATCCAATACTCCGCGTGTGATGTCGCCTCCCAATCCGTTGTTGCGGTAGTGTAGGCGCATAAGAGGGTAGCGAGTCGTGTAGTACTGCATAATATACTTGGTGTAGGCTCCACCCATTGTGATGCTGTTGCCGACGAAGCAGACCTTGTCGCCATCCTCGAATAGTGGGTGCCTCTCTTCGGCTGTGGCTGTGGCGACACTTAGAAGTGTCGAGAGGGCGAGTGTATAGCCCACCATTTTGGTTGTAAAATTTTTCATCTTCATTGGTCTATTTTAGGTTTTGTTCGATCATAAATTCGTTGATGGCGTGGCGGAACTTCTGGATAGTAGCCTCCATCGAGAGCTCCGACTTGCCGCCTGCAGCGTTCTTGTGTCCGCCGCCACCGAAGTAGCGCCTCGCGAAGAGGTTGACATCTATGTGGCTGCGTGAACGCAACGAAACGCGGATAAATTTGCGGTGTGCGGTGAAGAGTGCCGAGATCAACATCTTCTCGACCGACAAGGGGTAGTTGACAAACCCCTCGCTGTCGCCCTGCTGGAAGTTGTGGCGACGCATCTCACCCTCGGTAAGCGACATATAGGCGACGCGACCATCCTCGATGATCTCCATCTTGCGGTTGACGACGTAGCCGAAGAGACGGATACGACCCTCGCTGTAGGAGCTGTAGACTTTGAGGTTGATCTTCGGTATGTCTGCCCCCTGCTCCACCAACACGGCGACGGCACGAAAGAGCGCTGGCGAGAGGTTGGCGAACGAGAAGTTGCCCGTGTCGGTCATCATACCCGTGTAGAGTAGATCTGCCGTGGTGGGATCTATCGCCTTGCTACCTACGAACGCCTCGATCAGCGAGTAGGTGACAAAGCAGGCGCTCGACTCCTCGGGGAAGGAGAATGTAGCGTCGAAGTTGGGGTCGGGCGCGAGGTGGTGGTCGATCAACACCCTCTTTGCTGTAGTGTTCGCCTCGATCGCAGCACCCAGAGCCTCTAGCCTTGAGGTGGTGTTGAAGTCCATACAGAATATAATGTCAGACTCGGCTATCACCCTCTCCGCTCTCTCAGTGTCGCATTTGTGGATTATGTAATCTTTGATCCCCTCCATCCACTCCATAAAATATGGGTAGCGATTTGGGGCGATGCAGTTCACCGTGTGCCCCAAGTCGCGCAGGATTCTCGACCACGCTAGGGTAGAGCCCAGGGCGTCGCCGTCGGGGTTGGTGTGTGCTATGATTACGATATTTTGGGCGCTCTTTGCCCCTACGATCTCGCGTAGGCGAGCTAACTCTGCTTCTGCTATCTGCATACTCTATTGTTTGACGTTGTTGTAGCCGTAATTTATAATAGAGCAAAAATAGGCAAAATTTTCCGAAATATATCCATCTCTCATAAGAAATATCTCGCTAACATCATACTAATCTCCGCCGCAGCTATCTTAGGCAGATATTCGACAGATAATCGAGGTTAAAGATGAGCTGTATTTCCTGCCTCTGGTGTTTGTATTGTTAAAAAAACCGATTAAATATTTGTGTTTTCTATTCGTTTTCACTAAATTGCGGATGGTGATAGTGCGTATTTAGATCGCCACACTCATTTTTAACTACTAAACTAAAATTTTATGGCTACAATCAAGGAGTTCGTGTTGCTAGAGGACGAGGTCGTTCTAGCACAAGTAGAGGGCGACGCATTCAACGACTCGCCCAACCCAATCGCAAAGCTTATTGCTGCGGTTCTACGCATTGTCTATATGATTATCGGCATCAAGCTTCGCACCTACATCATCGCTACAAATAAGCGTATCGTGCAGATCGAAAAGACAACAATGTTCTGGGGGATTCTTCCTGGTGACACTGCCGTGTTTACGCTCAACAAGAGTGCAATTCAGTCGGTGGGATATATGACGGCGGTGAGCTTCTTTATCTTTAAGGTGCACTACTTCGTGATCTCGAATATGGGCGGCTCGCTGCGCATAACCTACAAGGGCTCAGCCGACGAGTTGGCTCAGAGCTGCGCTGTGTTCGACAAACTTGTTTGCGGCATAATGTAATCTCTCCGATTGTAACTCGGTAATTGCATACTATATATTAAGATACACCTCTACACCGATTGGTGGTTTACATTCAATCGGTGTAGGGGAGTATCTCAATTTAGATAACTTGCAGGGTTCGAGCCTTAACACATTGGCTCTATACCTCCTCTGGCTCAGCCTTTTTCATCTTGCTTTTACTGCTCGTCATCGCCTTGATCTCCTCTAGCTCGCTCTGTTGTTCGCGTTGGTTCTCGTTGTGCGACGAACGATATGAGGCAGGTGTGTCGCCAAAGTGTCGTTTGAAGAGCTTTATGAAGTGCGACGTGTTGGGGAATGCGCAGGTCTGCCCTATCTGCGAGATTGGTTCGCGAGTGGTGTTGAGTAATATCTTTGCGTAGTTGAGTCGTTGACGTAGATACCACTGGTGGGGTGGTGCGCCAAAGAGCTGTCGAAACTCCTTCTTGAACGATGTGAGTGACTTGCTGCACTCCTCGGCGAGCTCTCCTATCGACTTGTCGACCAGCAAATTGTCGTATATCACTCGCTCAAACGTCGCCTTCTCCAGATCGAGACTGTTCAGCAGTGCGTCGCGTACCGAGTTGTGTTCGTTGAGCACGATTGAGTGTACTAGATTGAGCAGAAATAGATTCTCACTCTCGTCGTTGTCTCTGAAACCACCCAGTTCGAAGTGCCTGTTGATCGAGTAGAATATGTTACGTGTGATCTTCGACGCTCGTGCCACAGCGAAGTTCTGCGACTTCTCCCCCTTTGCGCTGTTTGTCGAGATCTCGATACTCGATATGTTGAGCGACGCTATCAGCTTCTGGAGTCTCTCGGGGCTGAAGTGAAGTACAATCTGCTCGTAGCTGTCGTTGCGAGCAGGTATGTTCTCTACGTAGTGGCGACCCTGTGCGAGGAAGAAAATGTCGCCTGCCGTGATTCGTGTTGCGCGGTCATCTTCGTGAATCTGTTTTTCGCCACGTATGACTAGCCCGAGCGTGTTGCTCGTAAGTTGTGTGGTCTTGACCCCAGTGTTTTGCGTGGTTGAGTACTTGACAACTACGCGTTTGATCTCTTCTGTTTCGATGTTGTTTTTGTCCATTTTATCACCTTTTAATTTGTGGCTATTAAGTAGTGTGAAAACAATTATTACATATTTTTAGAGCGCTCAAAAACATACTAATAATTATTTATCCTACCTAGTTTTCGCCTAGTTCTGCGACTACTAATTTGGTTCACAATGCAAAGGTATAAAACAGATTGCATATATACAATAAAAATACAATATAAAATCTATATTATTGTAGCTTTGTTGTAGTATAGTGTAAAAAAAGTGCCGAGAACAGGTCTCGACACTTTTTGTTGCAAATATGTTGCCATTTTACTCCCCGACTCGAAATTAATAGTCGTACGAGTTGTTTGGCATCTATTCTACCACTACTCCTCGTCGCGGTACAATGCGTTCACATATACAGCGTGCTGCATTGCTACTCGCTTCTCGATAGATGGCTTAGTGAAGTACTGACGACGACGAAGCTCCTTCAAGACTCCTGTGCGCTCATACTTACGCTTAAACTTCTTTAGGGCTCTTTCGATGTTCTCGCCCTCTTTAACTGGCATAATAATCATAGTTGTATTCTTTTTATTGTTATATTCTATTTTTGTTGCGTCAATTTTGATTGGTAGTTTGGCGCTTAACTACAGCTCTGCATACGTTCTGAAACTCCATTGGCGTGTCTACTCGACACCTTGCGACTCGAAGCGAAGATAGGGACGCACTCTTTGTGCCTCCTCCTTGGTGAATATGTCATCATCGATCATCTCTTCTAGTCTACTCCAACCTCCTTTCAATTCTCTCTTTTTCAGCAGTTTCCGCGCCCTCGACTTGAGGTATGGGTGGCTGCTTATAGTTTTTGCGCTTGCAAAGTTAACATCTATTTTCGAAATATCACAACTATCGGCGAAAATTTGTGTAATTATTTTCAAATAATTCCCCTCCGTTATGCAATTAAGCTCCGAAATCTGCTCTGTCGAGTGGAATCCACCGAGCTCCTTACGATAGCTGAGGATGGCGACGACGCTCTTCTCCCCGATCCCCACTACGCTGCGAAGTGTGGCGGAGTCGGCGCGATTGAGGTCTACGGCTCTCACCTCTCTAGCCTGCTCTATGTTGCTCGTCGCGCTGCGCGGGGTGAAGATGATGTAGTTCATCAGCCACGTAGCTGTCGAGTCGGAGATGGTGTAGCACTCGCGCAGCTCCTCCTCTGTGTGGATGCCGCTCATATCTCTCCACCTTATGAATACATCCGCTTGGCGAGGTGTCACTGCCCCGATCGCTGTTAGGTAGCGGCTCGTGACTGTGTCGACTAAGAACTTTGTGGGGGCGAGTACGTTGTGTGTAGTAAGCCTCTTGCTCGTTGTCGCGGTGGCTCTGCTCGCGTTGCGTTGAGATGTTGTGTCGACCTCTCTTTTGTATCGATACTCCTCGCCGATTGTGATGTATGGCTCCAGTGCGTAGTAGAGCGAGTCGCTCATCTCATAACAATTTATAAGCTCTTCCTTGATGCGAAACGGCTTGACGAACTCACGATAGCGAATCACCGACAGCGCCTGCAGACGCGTCAACCCCAGCTTTCGAAGCTCCTGCAACGAGGCTGTGTTGGGGTCGAACGGGGCGAGTTGCACTCTCTTTTCGTCACTCTCGATGCTCTCTGTTGCAGCTGCAATGCTCTCGATCGCGGCTCTGTCGCTAATGATCCGTGACTGCCGCTCGATTATGAAGATCATCATAATGATTACTGCGATAAGTAGCAGCGTGAGTATGTTGCCTATATTCTTGCGCATCGTCGTCCTACTACTTACTCTCTTCACCTATCGACCAATCCTCACGATCCGAGAGTAGCAGATCGCGATAGTGGCGTGATGGGCTCTCTACAATGTCGCCTATGTCATACTCGCTCCAACGTCTGTCGACAAGTTCGATTGTCTCGAGTGTTGAGGTGACTACGTTGGGGAAGCGTGCAGGGTTGCCATCTCTGTCGGGGCGTTTGCTGCGTGCGTCGATCACCATCGTGCCACCCTCCGTAATTGTTATGTCGCGGCGAGGGTCACTGTTGGCGGCGGCGAGCCACACTAGGTCGTAGCCGCTCATATTCTTTGCCGCAGAGTCGAACGTAGCGACAAAGTTAACACCACTAACTTCAATCGGCTGAAGATCGCTCTCGGGCGAGGCGTAGAGCACCAATACTCCCCACTCAGCTACCCACTCCTCATTCGCCTCGACACCATCCGCAATGGTGTAGTTGAGCGTGTGGTCGGTGCGTTGCCTTGTGTGGCAATCCAATATGTCGGTGAGGTCGAGCGCCAACTTGCCCCCATATCCATTTGTGGCGGTGGCGTGGTCGAGTACGTCGTAGACCCCCTCGCTGCGAACGACAGATTGTGTGAGGTCGACTCTTCGAAGTAGCTCCGCCATCTGCGAGTTGTCGCGTAGGTTGGTGTGATGATCCGCTACGACGAGGTATTTGTTGAACATCATCTGTCCTGCGCCCCACATCGACTGTATCACCTTGCGGCTCTGTCCTGCGTAGCGTCTCCTGATCGACACCATCGCTATGTTGTGTGCCGTCCCTGCGTCGGGCATAGTCATATCGGCAACCTCGGGTAGCATTGCGAAACGAATTGGCGAGACGAAGATCCGCTCTGTGGCGATCGCTATGTAGGCATCCTCCTGTGGTGGCACGCCCACAATCGTCGCAGGGTAGATTGCGTTGCGTCGGTGTGTGATCGCTGTGATGTGAAACTTAGGGTAGAGATCTTGTAGTGAGTAGAAGCCTGTGTGGTCGCCAAATGGACCCTCCACAATCTTCTCCTCTGCAGGATCGACGTAGCCCTCTAGCACGAAGTCGCAATCCGACGGCACATAGATGTCGTTGGTTACACACTTCACCAACTTCACATTCGATCGTCGCAGAAAGCCTGCCAACAGATACTCATCCATATTGTCAGGCATCGGGGCTGTTGCGGCGTAGGTGTAGGCGGGGTCGCCACCTATAGCTACCGAGACGGGCATACGTTCGCCACGTTCGCGATAGCTCTCGTAGTGGCGTGCGCCTGTCTTGTGGATGTGCCAGTGCATACCTGTTGTCTCTCTGTCCAACACCTGCATCCTATACATACCGACGTTGCGCTGCCCCGTCTCAGGGTTTATGGTGTTGACCATCGGCAGGGTGACGAATCGCCCTCCGTCGCAGCTCCAGCACTTCAGGATAGGCAGCTGCGAGAGATCCACCTTCTCGCCCCTCAAGATAACCTCCTGGCACTCACCCCTAGAGTTGGATGTCGTGGGGAGCCACTGCGACATATCTGCCAGCAGAGGCAGTGTGCGTAGCTTATCCCATATCGTGTTCTTGGGCGATGTAGCCTCGCGCAGCAGGGCGTCGATCCTCTCGGTTAGCTCCTCTGCGCGGTCGATCCCTAGAGCCATCGTGATTCTTCGCTCCGACCCCATTATGTTGGTGACGACGGGGAACTTTGTCGATGTGTTCTCGAAGAGGAGTGCCTTGCCGCCCCCCTCGCACTTGCTTATGCGGTCGGTGATCTCGGTGATCTCTAGCTCTGTGTCGACCTGAGTCGATATGCGGAGTAGCTCACCTTCACGCTCCAGGCGCTCGATATACTCTCTTAGGCTCTTGTACATTCTCTATCTGTTGTTGGCTATCTATTGTTGGCTATCTATTGTTGGCTATCGGTATTGGTATAGTTGGTTGCGGAGGCGCGGTGTGAAGCCTGCCTCGCTGATTGCTAGCTGGATACCCTCGGCGTCGAAGTTGTGGTCGGCACCTGCTGAACTCACCACATTCTCCTCGATCATTATCGACCCAAAGTCGTTCGCCCCCGAGTGAAGAGCAATCTGCGCTGTCGCCTTACCCACGGTGAGCCACGACGCCTGGATGTTGCGAATATTGTTGAGTATCAACCTGCTAACGGCGATTATGCGGATATACTCCAGCGGCGAGAAGTGCGACACGACCCCCTCGCTCTCGAGCACTGTCCCTGCGGAGTGAAATATCCAGGGGATGAAGGCTATGAAGCCGTAGTTGCCCGAAGGAGACTCCGCCTGTAGGTCGCGGATCGAGAGGAGGTGATCCACTCGTTCGCGCTCCGTCTCGATATGCCCATACATCATTGTTGCTGAGGTGGCGAGGTTGAGTTGGTGTGCCTCGCGCATAACGGAGAACCACTCCTCGACGCTCGGCTTGGCTGGCGAGATAATTTTGCGGACTCTCTCGCTGAGGATCTCTGCACCTGCGCCAGGCAGCGAGTCGAGACCTGCGGCGCGGAGTCGTTTGAGAGCCTCCATCGTTGTTATTCTGCTCACGCGCGCAATGTGAGACACCTCGGGTGCACCCAGGGCGTGGAGCTTTACAGCAGGATACTCACCCTTGAGCGATCCGAAGAGCTCCTCGTAGAACTCTATTCCGAGCTTGGGGTGGAGACCGCCCTGCAGCAGTAGCTGGTCGCCGCCGAGCTCCAACATCCTCTCGATCTTGGGACGATACTCCTCCTTCGTCGTGGTGAAGTGTCGCTCGCTCTGATGGGGCTTGCAGTGGAAGTTGCAGAACTTGCAGCCCGAGATACATACATTCGTGATGTTGACGTTGCGGTCAATCTGCCACGTGACGACATCGCTGTCGTCGACAACTCTGCGTCGTCGCTCATCTGCTGCAGCCGCCAACTCGGCGAGTGGAGCCTGCTCGTAGAGGGCGTATGCCTCTTCACGAGTGACTCTCTCGCCGTTTATTGATCGGTCGATTATATTTTGAATCTCTGTTGTCACCTCTTATTCGTTCTCTATTTTGCAGATAAGCGAGAAGTCGAGCATCCTCTTGTCGAGGTCGGCTCGTTTGATCCTCACCCTCACGGCGTCGCCCAACGTAAAGACTTCGCGCGTGGAGCGACCGACGAACTCGTAGTTCTGCTCGTCGAACTGGAAGTAGTCGTCGCCTAGTTCACGCACGGGGATCATACCCTCGATGTGTGTGTCGTCGATTTCGACGAAGAGTCCCCACTCCTTCATACCCGATATGTGACCGTCGAACTCCTCGTCCTTACGATCCTTCATAAACTCAACAGCCTTATACTTGATCGAGGCGCGTTCGGCATTTGCCGCAATCACCTCGCGATCCGACGAGTGCTTCGACAGACCCTCCAACTCCTCCTTCTTCGCCGATTTGCCACCATCAAGATAGTGCGCCAAGAGGCGATGAACCATCATATCGGGGTAGCGCCTGATGGGCGATGTGAAGTGTGTGTAGTATGGGAACGCAAGTCCGTAGTGACCTATGTTGTCGGTCGAGTAGACAGCCTTCGACATCGAGCGGATTGCCAACATCGAGACCACATTCTCCTCAGTCGACCCCTTGATCGACCCTAGCAGTTTGTTGATCTCGCGCGCTACAGCCACACCCTTAGTCGCCTTGAAGTAGTGCCCAAATCGCAGAATGAACTGGCGGAATGAGTCGAGTCGCTCTGGATCGGGTTTGTCGTGGATACGGTAGACCATTGTGCGAGCTCGCTTGCTACGCTCCGAACGACGATATGCGCAGTACTCAGCCACCTTGCGGTTGGCGAGCAACATAAACTCCTCGATCATCTTGTTCGACTCCTTTGCCTCCTTGACATAGACGCCTATCGGGTGCCCCTTCTCGTCGAGTTGGAACTTCATCTCCTCTCTCTCAAAACCGATTGCACCACTCTTGAAACGCTGCTCTCTGAGCCCCTGTGCGAGGCGGTTGAGGGTTAGAACCTCCTCCTGATAGTCGCCAGGTTTTCCCTCGATTATCTCCTGCGCCTCGGCGTAGGTGAAGCGACGATCGGAGTAGATCACAGTGCGTCCAAACCACTCGTCTAGGATCTCAAGACCCTCGTTGATCGTGAACACGGCAGAGAAACAGAGCGACTCTTCGTTTGGTCGCAACGAACACAACTCGTTCGACAACCTCTCGGGCAACATCGGGATAGTGCGATCCACAAGATAGACTGACGTAGCACGCTCCTGCGCCTCGGTGTCGATCACCGATCCTGGACGTACATAGTGGGTCACGTCGGCTATGTGAACACCGATCTCCCACACTCCATCCTTGATCTTCTTGACAGATAGTGCGTCGTCGAAATCTTTGGCGTCCGCAGGGTCAACCGTAAATGTCACGGTGTCGCGGAAGTCGCGGCGCTCGGCGTAGTCTCGCTCTGTGATCTTGCCATCTATGTTGTTGGCAGCCTCCTCTAGTCCTGTTGGGAAGTGGTAGGGTAGATCATACTCCGTGAGGATGGCGTGCATCTCCGTATCGTTGTCGCCAACAGTACCGAGTATGTCGACGATCTCTCCCTTGGGGCTCTTGCTGCCTGGTAACCACTCCTTGATCCTGTACGATACCTTCTTGCCATCCTCCAGATCGGGGTACTCCCTCTTGCTGATGTAGACGTCGAAGGGCATATTGCGCGAGGCGGGACGAATGAATATGTTCGTAGCCTTCACCTCTGCTATACCTATATATATCTTGCGGCTTCGCTCCTTCACCTCCGTGATCTCTCCCTCGGCGCTGCGGTTTCCCTTTGCGGCGCGCGTGATGACGAACTCTACTATGTCGTCGTGCAGTGCATTCTTCGACCGCGACGAGACGATGTGAACATCGCTCTCCAACGCCTCGCACTTGACGAACAGAACGCCAGACTTCGCCATATCGACACGTCCCTCGTAGTGCTCGCGCTCGGATAGTGCTAGCTGAAACTTGCCGCGGCTAGTCTCGCGCACCAATCCCTCGTCGATCAGCTCGCCCAACATCGACAACGTGTCTCGTCGACCGTAGCGATCTGTCGCTCCGATCGCTGAGGCGAGGTGCTTCAACGCAAATTTGTTGGCGGGCTGCTCGCGCATCAGTTGTAGGATAAACTCCTTGCGATCCGTCTCGTACCTGCCGTTATTTCTATTACTCTTTTTATTTCTCATTGTTTGCAATTTTAATAGCCATACGACTCATAAAGTCGATACCTATGTTAATAGCCCCTTCGCTGGGGCAGAATGTTGAGGTGTGCGGTGCACCTACGCTGTTGGCAACACCCCTCTCGACACCTGCGCCCAGGCGGTAGAAGAGCGATGGATAGCGCGTTGTGTAGAAACCGAAATCCTCCGATGTGGTGCGTAGCTCAAGAGCCTCCACTTCGTATGTTGTAGCAGCCTCCGCAATGGCGAGCTGCGTTAGTGTGTCGTCGTTGACCACGCAGGGGAAGCCGTGGCTTATGTCGATCTCGATCGTGATACCATCATATCGCGATTCGATCTCGCGTGCTATCTCTGCGATGCGCACCTTCGTTGCGACACGCTCACCCTCGTCGAAGGTTCGCATAGTTCCCTCAAGGTAGACACTGTCGGGTATTACGTTCGTCGCACCGTCGGCTACTACCTTGCCGATCGAGAGGACGAGATCCTCCTTGTTGAGGGCGACCAACTCCACTAGATAGGCGCACGCAGCCTGCACGGGATCTTTGATCTTGTGGCGCATAGCTCCGTGACCACCTGTGCCTCGCACGTAGAAGCGGATCTCGTCGCTCGACGCCATATACTTGCCCGAGCGGAAGCCTAGGCGTCCAACCTCGAACTGACCCTCGACGTGTTGACCAACGACAGCCCTTACGTCATAACCCTCAAACGGCTCCTCTGCCAACACATACGACGCGCCACCTGGGTTGCGCTCCTCCCCTGGTTGAAAGATACCAAATATCGTACCCTCGAAATCGCCTCTCTCCGCAAGTCTCGCCAGTGTGCCGTAGAGTATGGCGGCGTGGATGTCGTGTCCGCAGGCGTGCATAACCCCCTCGTTCTGCGATGAATATGGCAATTCTGTAGCCTCCACGACAGGCAGTGCGTCGATGTCGGCGCGCAGAACAACCGCACGTGAGAGGTCGCCCCGACCTTCGAGCTTCGCCAACACACCAGTGGTTGCGATCGGTCGATGTTCTATGCCAAGCGAGGTGAGCGCCGACGATATGTAGCGCTGTGTAGCTACCTCCTCGAACGATAGCTCGGGGTAGCGATGCAGGTGTCTGCGGAACTCTATAGGGGTGATTGTTGCCATTGCCATTAACTAGATTAGAATAGAGATTTTGCGATCTGCTGTATGTTTGTCGTGCGGCTCATCGTGTAGAAGTGTAGCACAGGTACGCCAGCCGCCATCAGCTCACGACCCTGCGCAATCGACCACTCAATTCCGATCTCGCGCACCGCCGCAGCGTCATCCTTGTGGCTCTCCACCTCGCGCACCAACGTCTCGGGCATCGTGATCGAGAAGGTTTCGGGCAGAATGCTCAGCTGTCGATAGGTCGACAGGGGCTTTAACCCTGGTATGATCGGAACGGTGATCCCTGCTGCGCGACACCTCTCGACGAACGAGAAGTAGTGGGCGTTGTCGTAGAAGATCTGTGTCACCACATATCCTGCGCCTGCATCAACTTTCGCCTTTAGATGTGCGATGTCGCTATCTATGCTCTTCGCCGCAAAGTGCTTCTCGGGGTAGCCTGCCACGCCGATCGCGAAGTTGGTGCGGTGAACCTCCGTAGACTCAGAGTCGATGTACTCTCCGCTGTTCATCGCCTCGATCTGCTTCACCAATCCTAGCGCGTGGCTATGACCCTGCTGGTGCGGCATAAAGTGGCGCTCGTTCTGCGACCTGTCGCCCTGCAGCGCCAAGACGTTCTCGATACCTAGTAGATCCATATCTATCAATGCATCCTCCGTGTCGTACTTCGACAATCCGCCACAGATGAGGTGTGGCACAGTTGGCACACCATACTTGCGCTCAATAGCTGCCGAAACACCCACAGTGCCGGGACGACGACGCACAATGTGCCAATCTATCGAACCATCCTCTAGCGTCCGCTCCTTGATCCCCTCGCGGTGGAACGTGATGTTGATGTAGGCGGGATCGAACGCCATCAGTGGATCTATCGCCTCATATATTCTGTCGATACCAGCCCCTTTGAGTGGGGGTAGTAGCTCGAATGCGAAACGTGTGCGACCCTCTGTTATTGCTTGCGAAATTATATCTGTTACTTTCATCTCTCTAAATGTTGTTTGGTATTAATCGTCTAACCTCCTCCGTCGTTGTGTTGCGACGTGCAGCGTAATCCTCCAGCTGCTCGTTGGTGATCTTGCCCACTGCGAAGTATTCGCCCGACGAGAGGATCAATCCACATAGCGACTCGCCTGGGGTAATTATGTAGCTCTCCGCGTCGAGTTTCATTGCCGTTGTCATCTCCGCACTCAGCAGCTTAAACACCTCTCGTTTGAGCGAGTGGTCGGGGACAGATGGGTAGCCGAATGCTACTCTCACGCCTCGATACTTCCCTCGTATTATCTCGGCTGCAGTGAGGGGTGGAGTCGTCTCATATCCCCACATCTCGCGCCTCACAAATGTGTGAACCCTCTCTGCGAACGCCTCAGTCAGACGGTCGGCAAGGAACTTGACCATCATAGATGAGTAGTTGTCGCCCGATTCGCGATACTCATCCGCGATCTTTTCGAGCCCCACACCTGCCGTGAGGGCGAAGCAGCCGATGTGATCGCCACTTGTGGCGACTAGGTCTGCTAGCGATCGTCCCTGTTCGCCACGTGTCTGGTTGCGCAACATTGGGAGTCGCACCTCGCGCCCCTTGATGTCGGTGACGACAATGTCATCCTCCTCGCTGCGTGCTGCGAGCACCGCCACAACACCCTGGAGGGTGAGGCGTCGCTCCTGCTTGATCTTCACCAGCATCGTCTGCGCATCGTCGAATAGTTTGGTCGCCTCCTCGCCATACTTCTCGGAGCTGAGGATCTCGGGGTAGCGCCCCTTGAGACCCCACGCAGGGAAGAAGAAGTTCCAGTCGATGAACTCCTCGACGTCGGCTATGTTGTAGTCGGCAAAGACCAGTCGCCCCGTGTGGAGCGGTTCGTCGACCTGCACCCTCACAGCCTTGTTGGCTCTGGCGTCGGCTAGGCTCACCATCTCGCGCTCCTTGATTGCGCGCTCATACTCTTGGCGGAGCATCTCTTGCTTCGTTTTTACCTCTGCTATGTAGCTGTCGCGACCCTTGCCTAGTAGTAGCGAGAGGATCTTGGGGTTGTCGCTAGCGTTGAATGCGTGTATCACAACACCCGAGTAGTGGGGCGCTATCTTCACCGCAGTGTGCATAGGCGATGTAGTCGCACCTCCTATGATGATCGGGATCGACAAACCGCGACTCTCGCACTCGTCGGCGACGCGTATCATCTCGTCGAGCGAGGGGGTGATGAGTCCGCTCATACAGATCACATCTGCCTCGCACGCCAACGCCTCGTCGACAATGCGCTTAGTCTCGACCATAACCCCGAGGTCGTTTATCTCGTATCCGTTGCACGCCATAACCACCGCAACGATATTCTTTCCGATGTCGTGTACGTCGCCCTTGACCGTGGCGATCAGAACTCTGCCTGCCGACGAGCTGCCACCCTCGCTGAGAGCCTCAATGTGGGGGGTGAGAATTGAGACCGCCTGCTTCATTACGCGAGCTGTCTTGACAACCTGAGGGAGGAACATTTTACCCTCGCCAAAGAGTTTGCCCACGTGCTCCATCGCTGGCATCAGTAGCTCGTCGATCACCCTCATTGGTGCACCCAGCAGCTCGTAGCCCTCGGCTGTGTCTGCCTCGATATACTCTGTTACACCCTTTGTCATCGCGTAGTCGATACGCTCCGCAAGGGGTAGGGCGCGCCACTCCGCGAGACTCTTCTCTGTCGTCTTTGCTTTGTCGCCACTCGCCTCGTTCTTGATCTGCTCAGCCTTCTCGATCAGGCGCTCGGCTGCATCTGTTCGGCGGCAGAGGATCACATCCTCGATCCGCTCCAACAGCTCGGGCTCTATCTGATCGTAGATCTGCAACATCTGCGCATTGACAATCGCCATATCCATTCCAGCCTCTATCGCGTGGTACAGAAAGACCGAGTGCATCGCCTCGCGGACAGTGTTGTTGCCGCGGAATGCGAACGATAGGTTACTCACACCTCCCGAGACCTTCGCGTGTGGGAGGTTGCCCTTGATCCATCGCGTAGCATCTATGAAAGCCTTGCCATATGTGTCGTGCTCCTCGATACCTGTCGCCACAGCCAATACGTTGGCGTCGAAGATTATGTCAGCAGCGGGAAATCCTGCGTCGGTGAGGAGCCTATATGCGCGCTCCGCAATCTCGATCTTGCGCTTGTATGTGCCAGCCTGCCCACTCTCGTCGAAGAGCATAATGACCGCCGCAGCGCCCATTCTGTGAATCTCCATCGCCTTCTCCAGAAAGAGCTCCTCGCCCTCTTTGATCGAGATCGAGTTGACGATACTCTTGCCCTGCGACACTTTGAGACCTCGCTTCAATACCTCCCATTTCGATGAGTCGATCATCGTCGGCACGCGCGCTATCTCGGGCTCCGACGCCATCAGGCAGAGGAAGTGGTGCATCGCCTCCTCGGCGTCGATCAGTCCGTCGTCCATACAGACGTCGATGATCTGTGCTCCTGCGTCGACCTGCGCCCTAGCCACCGATAGTGCCTCCTCATACTCGCCGTTGCGGATCAGACGAGCGAACTTTGCCGACCCTGCGACGTTGCTGCGCTCACCGATGTTGATGAAGTTCGCCTCGGGGCGAATCGCCAACGGTTCGAGTCCGCTGAGTGTAGTGACGGGCGCAGACGCCTCCACCTTGCGAGGTGCATACTCCTTGGCTAACTTCGCCAGACACATAATATGTTGTGGAGTTGTGCCGCAGCAACCTCCGATGATATTTATCAGCCCACGACGAAGATACTCCTCCACGTCGTCGGCGAACATCTCGGGGGTCTCGTCATATCCCCCCATCACGTTGGGCAGACCTGCGTTGGGGTGTGCCGAGATCGAGCACTGCGCAATCTGCGACAATCTCTCAAGGTAGGGTTGTAGCTGCTTAGCACCGAACGCGCAGTTGAATCCTATCGAGATCAACTTGGCGTGCGACAGTGAGTTGTAGAACGCCTCGACAGTCTGTCCTGCGAGGGTTCGTCCGCTAGCGTCGCCCAGCGTACCCGACGCCATAGTGGGGATGACGCGCCCCAACTCGCGCCCCAACGTGTCGATGGCGTAGAGGGCAGCTTTGGCGTTGAGTGAGTCGAAGATCGTCTCGATCAAAATTATATCGGCGCCTCCGTCGATGAGACCTCGTAGCTGCGTCAAGTACCCCTCGTAGAGTTCGTCGAAGCTCACCTCGCGCGAGGCGGGGTTCGATACATCTGCCGACATTGAGGCGGTGCGGTTGGTTGGTCCTACAGAGCCTGCGACGAAACGCGGTTTCTGCGGATTGAGGGCGTTGAACTCGTCGGTGAGGCTGCGCACTATTGCTGCCGAGGCGCGCGCAATGTCGTATGTGTAGCTCTCCAATCCATAGTCGGCGAGCGACACAGGGTGGGCGTTGAACGAGCAGGTGGTGACGATGTCTGCCCCTGCTACCAAATATTTGCGGTGTATCTCGGCTAGAATGGCTGGCTGCGTAAGCGTCAATATGTCGTTGCAGCCGTTGAGCTCGTGATCCCACGTGGCGAACTGCTCGCCGCGGAAGTCGCTCTCGCCAAGGTTGTAGCCCTGTATCATTGTCCCCATAGCTCCGTCGAGGAGCAGGATGCGCTCTGCTAGCGCTGTGTATATACTCTTTTGCATCTGTTAAATCTTTACTATCTCTATCTCGAAAATCTTACTCCAATTCTTTCCTGTCACATATATCTTCTTTGTCGCCTCGTCGTAGGCGATACCATTCAACACATCTGTCGTCGGTGTGCGCTCGCTCGTCGGGAGGAGAGCCGTGAGGTCGACAACGCCCGAGACCTGCCACGTCGAGGGGTCGATGATGACGATCTGGTCGGTCGTGTAGACATTAGCCCATATCTTGCCCTCGATCCACTCCAATTCGTTGAGGTAGGGGATGGGCTCGCCGTCGAGGGTGACGGAGTGCGACGATATGAGGTTGAAACTCTCTCGATCCCTCACCATAATTCGGCTCGATCCGTTGCTCATATATAGACTCTCGCCGTCGGAGGTGAGCCCCCACCCCTCGCCTGCGTAGAGCCTGCGGTCGATCTGCTCACCACTCTTGCGCGAGAAGAGGTGCATCACACCCGACTGCCACGTCAGCATATAGATCGTGTCGCCAAGTATCGTGATCCCCTCGCCAAACTCGTTGTCGGGGAGCTTCGCGAGGAGCTGTTGCTTGCCGCTCTTGAGTTCTACTCGCATAAGCCTCGACTCGCCCTCCATACCTGTCCCCTCGAATAGTTCGCCGTCGACGATCTGCAGCCCCTGCGTGTAGCTGTCTGTCGCGTGGGGATATGTCGCCTTGACAATGTAGGTGTAGCGTCGAGGCTGCTCCGCGCTGCTGCTCTGTGCGCTGCTCTGTGCACCCCCAAAGCAGGAGGTGAGAAGGAGCAGTAGTAGGGCGTTAAGATATGTCAGTTTATTTGCCATTATATACATATTAATTGTAAACAGATGCAAAGATACTATATTTTTTTGTGAATGTAATATAACAGGAGTACCATTCCACCCTTTTTTTACTACATTTGTATCTGCAAAGTTCTTGATTTTGCAAACTGGGACGAAATTTTAATTTGTAATAACAATTAAAGCAATGAAAAAAACAAAACTTTTATGGGCTGCGCTCGTTGCAGTGGTAGCCTTTGCGTCGTGCAGCGAGGATGGCAACGACGATGATCCAAATGTTGTCGCAGGGACGATAATACAAATCAACTACACGTGTGTAGACAGCGATACAGATAGCTGTATCTACTATCTAACCTACGACAATGATGGTCGCATCACGCAGGTCGAGACTAGTGTCTACAAATCTTATGAGTTTGGAGCATACGAGTATGATGTTAAATATGGCAAGCGCAAGATGGTCTACACATATGCGTCTGACAAGATCACGATTCAGGACTATGAGTCGTATGGTGACACGGCAGACAACCTCTGCGACTACGAGGAGGATGGGACAGCTATCTATGGGCTAAATAGTGACGGATCTCTTTCGTATATAGATGATTATAATTATGTTGATGGTGAGCATTATGCGTATGAATACACCTACACAGATGGCTACCTAACGAAGCAGGTTGTGTGGGGATACCACAACTTCTTATATGAGTGGAACAATGGCTCTATATTGAATGCGTCGTACAACGATGGCACAGAGTATTCGTTTTCGATCGGCTACTCAAACTGCGAGAACAACGCTAATATCGACATAAATACGCTTGTGGGAGAGACGTTTTGGTTAGAGAATTTTATCGCAGGCGACGTGTTGGGTAAGCGATCTGACTACTTGATTGGTAGCAGTAATCTTTGTGCTTCGGATTGTGAGGCAATTACCAAGAATGTCTACACCACAACTAACGACCGTGTCTCAAAAGTTGAGGTTTACTACACAGAGTATGATGAGGATAATGACACAAGCAGAGAGCCCCAACTGGAAGATATATACGAATTTACTTACGCCGAGTAGTTGAGTTTGCACGTGCGATGTAATACTCGGTAATTATAGGGTGTCAGCCGTCGGCAGACATAAAAATATTAAGGTGTAGCGCGTTGAAAGTATTCTTTCATAAAGCGCTACACCTTAGTCTTTTGTAGTGCGAAGCACCCCTATGGCTGCCGCAACAAAAAGTAAACGCAAGCTAGCTTGCCACCCGCGCGACGTAAGCGCAGTCCCCGCCTCTTTTTTGCCCCGTCCTTGCAACCATTCCGCTCTAGCACAGTTGTTGCGGAGTGTCGTCATTGGCATCGACGAGTTGGCGTGAGTGTGTCGTAATTTGTAGGCGAAGATATGAATTTGAGATTTGAGGAGATTAAGCTGCGCAACTTTTTTGATTACCTTGTTGTCGCGGCGTGCGTGGTTCTGATGGTTGCTATTTCGATCGAGATTCTCGATGGCGACTCGAAGAGTTTTGCACCGTGGTATGTGACGCTTCAGTTCTGGATCTGCCTCATCTTCATCCTCGATTTTGCACTCTCGATGGCGGCGGAGCGGCGACGTTGGCGCTACTTGTGGAGTCATATCATCATTCTGCTGCTGTCGCTGCCATACTTGTCGCTGCCTGTGGAGCGCGTTGTGTCGCTCGAACGCGAGGGGTTTATGTTGATCGCACTGATCCCGATTCTCAGGGCGTTTGTCGCGGTCTACATTCTGTTGAGGTGGATTATGAGGGGGGAGATTGCGCGACGACTCCTCTACGCCTACATCCTCTCGGTGGTGTCGTTTACCTACATATCGGCGCTCCTATTCTACGACTGCGAGATCTCGCAAAACCCTGCACTGGGCGACTTCGGCGACGCAATATGGTGGGCTGCAATGGCGCTCTCGACAACCGAGCTAACTATAGTCCCTGTCACGACAACTGCCAAGGTGCTCGCCGTAGCACTCCCTATGACGGGGATGATGATGCTACCTATCGCTACCAACTTCCTGCTCTCGATGCGCAAACGCAAGTAGGTTGCGGCATCCATCCTCAAGTATGTCGAGCACACGATGAAAACCCTCGCGTCCCTCGTAGTATGGGTCGGGCACATAGTGTATGTCTGGGATTTGTGTGACGAGGTTGGCGAATCGTTCGATCTTCGCTCTGCTCTCGGGGGTGGGGGCTATGCGTTCTACGTCGCGGAGGTTGTTGTCGTCCATTACGATTATGCGGTCGAAGTGGAGGAGATCCTCCTCGGTGATTTGGCGTGAGCGGTGGGTGAGGGAGTAGCCACGAGTGAATGCGGCCTCTCTCATCCTGTAGTCGGAGCTTTCGCCTGCGTGCCCTCCATATGTCCCTGCGGAGTCGATCTCGAAGAGATGCTCTATACCCTCTTGCTCTGCTATTGTGCGGAGTACGCCCTCGGCGGCAGGGGAGCGGCAGATGTTGCCGAGGCATACGAATAGAATACGTTGTGGAGTCATATATTTATTAATGTAAGTCCGATTTATAGCTCTTTAACCACAAAGATAGCGATTATTGCGCTAAGTTGTTACGAAAGTGTTAAAGTTTGAATATTTATTGTGTAATGAAGAAAAAATACTCTATTTTTGTCGTCGAACATTTACCTTAATGTAGATATGGATAAGTATAGAATTTTAGTAGTTGACGACGAGGAGACGATCTGCGAGATCCTTCAGTTGAACCTCGAATCGGAGGGGTATGTTGTAGATGTAGCCTACAGCGCAGAGGAGGCTCTGAAGCTCGATGTGGCAAGTTACTCGCTTCTGCTGCTCGACATTATGATGGGCGAGATGAGCGGTTACAAGATGTTGCAGAAGCTTCGCGAGAGGGAGGATACGCGCAACATACCAGTTATATTTTGCTCGGCAAAAGATACGAAGGATGATACTATTACGGGGTTGAACCTCGGTGCTGACGACTATATAGCCAAGCCATTTCTCGCTCGCGAGGTGGTCGCACGTGTCAAGAGTGTGCTGCGCCGTGCTGCGTCTGCTGCGTCGAGGGTCGACGTTGTGCCGTGTAGCAGTGTCGAGTTTTTGTCGTTGAAGTTGGATCTCAACCGCAAGCAGTGTACGATAGATGGGTGCGACATACCGATGACAAAGAAGGAGTTTGAGATCCTCGCGCTGTTGCTGCAGAACCGCAACACAATATTCTCGCGTCAGGATATTCTTAGTCGAGTGTGGGACGACGAGATCATCGTTGTCGATCGTACTATCGACGTGTTCATAACGCGTCTGCGTAAGAAGATCGGTGTGCTCGGCAAACATATCGTAACTCGATTGGGCTATGGCTACGGATTTTACGAATAGGCTCTCGCGTCAGGGGCACCTCTTCGCCGTGGTGTTGATCCTGCTGTGGGTGTTGGTTATCTCGTTTCTGGGTCTGCGCTTTTGGCTCTTTGCTGACGGCGAGGTGGGTGGCAGCACTGTACCCGAGGATAGGGTGCTGTTCGACAAGATATTCTTTGTCGTCGCACTTGTCATAACGCTATTTATCAGTGCCATAGGCTTTGTCGTGGCGCGACTCTACAACTCTCTCAGTGAGGCGGCACAACGTATCGACCACGAGCGTAGCGTAGCGCAGGAGCAGGAGCAGGAGAAGATCCGCATCAAACGACAGCTCACCAACAATATTAACCACGAGCTCAAGACTCCGATCTGCTCGATCCTCGGCTACTTGGAGATGATTATCGGCAACGATAATCTCGACAACGCCACAATCCGCAACTTTGCACAGAAGAGCTACGATCAGGCGGAGAGGCTTCGTCGATTGATGAGCGACCTGTCGACTATCACGCGTATCGACGAGGCGGCGGTGATGATCGAACGAGAGATGGTTGACCTACGCACATTGATCGAGGAGATAATAGACGACACTATGCCGCAGTCTGAGGCGCAGAATATTGAGGTCGTGTCGCGTGTCACGGAGAGAGTCGTGGTCGAGGGCAACCAGATGTTGCTCTACTCGATTTTTCGCAACTTGATCGACAATGCTGTTGCCTACTCTGGAGGTCGTAGATTGTTCATCGACTTTGTGGGCGACGACACTACGCACTACCACTTCCTGATCCGCGACAACGGAATCGGTGTTGAGGCGAAACATCTGCCCCACCTCTTCGAACGCTTCTATAGGGTCGACAAGGGGAGGTCGCGAAAGGCTGGAGGGACGGGTCTTGGTCTCTCGATTGTGAAGAATGCCGTTCTATTTCATAACGGCACAATAGTCGCCCGCGAGGCTTACGGAGGGGGATTGGAGTTCGCATTCTCGCTCGCTAAGTTGGTTGCAAAGAGCGAGTCGGAGGCGCCTACGAACTAGATAAAGTAATTTTTTTAATGGATATTGGTGTGTGGCGTAATAACGTCACGCACTTTTTTGTATCTTTGCAGCGTTAAACAGAATACACATTATTTATATAGGTTATGAAGCTTGGATTTAGACCCGTGCTAGTCGACTCTCTCAGAGAGTATAATAAAGAGAAATTTGTCGCCGATCTGTTGTCGGGAGTGATTGTCGGAATCGTAGCTTTGCCGCTCGCCATCGCGTTTGCCATCGCCTCGGGTGTTAGTCCGCAGGTGGGTCTTATCACAGCTATCATCGGTGGTTTTGTGGTTGCGTCGTTGGGTGGTTGCTCGGTGCAGATCAGTGGACCTACGGGGTCGTTCCTCGTCATAATATGCGGTATTATTCAGCAGTTTGGTATCGATGGTCTGCTGGTCGTGACGATGTTGGCAGGTGTTCTGCTCATCATAATGGGGGCGCTGAAGTTGGGTACGATAATTAAGTTCATACCATACCCTATTAATGTAGGCTTCACGAGCGGTATCGCCATCACTATCTTCTCGACACAGATAACCGATCTCTTTGGGCTCACCACAGAGGTTCTGCCTGGCGACTTTATCGGTAAGTGGTCGATATATCTTTGTTCGATGGATACGATGACTCCGATTGCTCTTTTCTTTGGTGTTGCGACGATGGTGATTATTGCGGCGACGCCATATTTTTCGAAGAGAATACCAGGGTCGTTGGTCGCAATCGTGATAATGACAGCTGTCGCATACCTGTTGAAGGAGTATGGCGGTGGGGTAGCGATGGGGTTGGAGACTATCGGCGACAGATTTACGATCGAGCCAAACTTCCCGATGCCGAGGTTCCCTCACTGCGACTTTGAGATGATAAACGATCTTCTACCATCGGCACTAACCATTGCGTTGTTGGTCTCTATCGAGTCGTTGATGTCGGCTGCAGTTGCCGATGGTGCTACGGGTGAGCGACACGACTCCAATATGGAGCTTATTGCGCAGGGTGCAGCCAACATTATATCGCCAATGTTCGGAGGAATACCGGTGACAGGAGCTGTCGCTCGCACTATGACCAACGTAAACAATGGCGGTCGAACCCCTATCTCGGGAATGGTGCACGGAGCGACGTTGCTCCTTATTCTAATCTGCCTTGCACCGCTGGCGCAGCACATTCCGATGGCTTGCTTGGCGGGTGTGTTGGGTGTGGTGTCGTACAAGATGAGTGATTGGCGAACGTTCAAGCGACTGCTGTCGGGTTCGAAGAGTGATGTGGCGGTGTTGGTCGCTACGTTCTTGTTGACCGTATTCTTCGACCTCACCATCGCGATTATGATCGGAGTGCTGATGGCTATGGTTCTCTTCTTGAGGCGTGTGGCAGAGGTGACGAAGGTGTCGGTGTCGCGCCAGACGCTCGATCTCACCGACGACGAGGAGGCGTATCACAGCGACGATATATTGAATATTGATGAGCGTATCGAGGTCTACCATATTGATGGTCCATTCTTCTTCGGTGTAGCCAACAAGTTCGATTCGATAATGTCGAATGTGGGTATTGTAGCTCCGAAGGTGCGAGTTATTAGAATGAAGCACGTTCCGTTTATCGACTCAACGGGACTCTACAACCTTACGGCGCTTATCGAGTCGTCGCACAAGTCGGAGATCAAGGTGATCTTGTCGGGTGTGCGTCCAAAGGTGCGCAAGGCTCTTCTCGACGCAAACTACGAGAAGCTGGTTGGTGCCGACGCGATGTGTAAGAGTATCGAGGAGGCGCTCGCGAGGGCGAATGACTACTTTGAGGGGATCTAGCATAATACGCTAGCATAACACATAGCTGTAACACAACATTAATATATGTAAACACTCTCTTAACACCATTAATACATCTCTGTAACATTTTATCCTCAACTTTGCATCGTTGAATAATGGATAAAATAGGAGATTGATGAGACTAAAAAAAATTACTCTTTTCGTGGCGCTACTCTTTGCGTCGGTGTCGGTTTTGAGTGCGGCAACACTAAGGGGTATTGTGGTTGACAACTCGACGGGCGAGCCGTTGTTGGGTGCAACCGTAATGGTAAAGGGTACAGCAGTTGGTACTGCAACAAGCTTCGACGGATCGTTCGAGATCAAGGTCGACAAAAAGACAGATCCACTAGTAGTATCTTATATATCATATGTGACGCAGGAGTTCGTTGCTGTCGATGATATTAAGGATCTGCAGATCAAACTTGTTCCCGACACGCAGCTTCTTGCGTCGGTGCAGGTCGTGACACGCGCCAACACCGAGACAGAGGTGAGCCTGCAGGCGGAGCGTATGACTTCGAATGTAGCGATCGAGAATATAGGTGTGCGAGAGATGTCGTTGAAGGGGCTCTCGAATGCCGAGGATGGTGTGAAGAAGATGTCGGGTGTAGCTATTGCCGACGCTGGTCAGGTTATAGTCCGCGGACTTGGCGACCGCTACAGCATCACCACTCTCAATGGGCAGCCAATCGCCTCGCCCAACCCCGACAACAAGCTCATTCCGCTAGACATATTCCCATCGTCGGCTATCAGCAGCATCCAGGTGAGCAAGGTCTACGATGCGAGGTCGTATGCCGACTATGCGGGTGCTCACATCGACATCACAACTAAGAGCAACGTCTACGACAGGTTCTTCGAGGTGGGAGTTACGCTCGGAGGCAACACCCTCACAACGGGGCAGACATTCTATCAGATGGATAATGCGTCGATCTTCTCGATGTCGACAATCAGCGATGGCGCTGCGGCTCTCTCGAAGAACTTCAATGGTATGAGTAGCTATATCAATAGTAACGATATTTTTGAGACAAACTTCAACGTCAACAAGGGCGCTGCACTCCCCAAGATGGCTGCAAACGTAGCGTGGGGTGACAACTACGACGTAGGTGAGCAGAAGCTTACGGTGATGGTGACTGCCGCTATCGACAACGACTACCAAACTATCGAAAATGCACTCGACGCCTCGCTTCGTGCCGACGGTTCGAAGCGTGCAAGTTTCCGCTACGACAGCTACACCCACTCTCTGAAGTTGGCAGGTTTGGCGACGGCTGGTCTCACACTTCGCGAGAAGGACTTCATCAGCTACACACTCTTCTACGCTCGCAATGCTGAGAACGACTTCCAAGATCGTAGGGGTTGGACATACGATGTGTCGGATCTTGTGGGTCTCTCGAGCGTCTCTAATGTATATGGTATGTTGAACAACCAGCTCCACGGAGAGCACTACTTCGGCAGTGACTGGGCTGTCAACTACAACGTCTCATACTCCTCGACATCGTCTGACGAGCCCGATCGCCGACAGGTTATGTACACCGATAATGGCGACGGCACATACGAGATATTCAAGGAGGATCAGAACGAGCCTATGCGCTACTTT
>JBCQTK010000025.1:0-28750 GCA_047178665.1 Rikenellaceae bacterium
GATGACCGTTCTGCTTCTGATAACCAGTTCTACGCTTCTTCTTGAATACGATGACTTTGTCATCCTTCAAGTGACGAAGAATCTTACACTTTACCGAGGCGCCTTCTACCACAGGTGCACCTACATTAACCTGACCGTCGTTGTCTGTTAGCAGTACTTTGTCGAAACTTAAAGACGAATTTTCTTCGCCTTGGAGACGGTGAACATAAAGTTTACGACCTTTCTCAGCTTTAAATTGCTGACCTGCAATCTCTACTATAACGTACATTTAATAATAATTGTAGTTTTTTGCATTTAATTTGCCCACAAATGTACGGATTTATTTTGGATTAACAACACTTTAGCAACATATTTTCCAAAAAAATCCCTCTCTACCTCCTCGAAACAACAAAATCACACGATTTTTGTTACATCGCAATAGGTTTTCCCGAAAAGTTTTACTACCTTTGATTCTATAGTTATGAGACGAAGTGATAATGCAACAACGTGAGATTATGATTGACAAGAGTATAAAGGAGCATCTGTTGACCAACATCGTGAACGCTGCCATACAGGCGGGTGCAGCGATAATGCAGGTCTACAACTCCGAGACAGAGTGCAGCGTCGACATCAAGAGCGACAACACACCGATAACAGAGGCAGACAGAGCTGCCCACAACGCCATAAAGGAGGCTCTAGGAGCTACACGAATACCAATCCTCAGCGAGGAGGGGCGAGAGATGCTATACGACGAACGACGCAACTGGGAGATGTTTTGGCTCGTCGACCCGCTCGACGGCACAGTGGAGTTCATCAACCGCAACAACGAGTTCACGGTTAACATAGCGCTAATGAGCGAGGGCGAGGCGGTTCTTGGGGTCATCTTCGTTCCCTGCCTCAAGCAGCTGTTTGTCGCAGCACGCGGATATGGCGCGTCGATAACATACGACGTCGAACCCAACGCAGCGTCGCAACTCACATACGAGCAGATCTGCGCCAACGTCGTGCGGCTGCCGCTAGAGTCGAGCCGTCACGAACACCCACGCGTAGCAGTATCGAGGTCGCACAACACGCCCGAGACATATACCTATATTAATAAGCTCAAGCAGCTACACCCCGACCTGGAGGTGATAGAGCAGGGTAGTTCGTACAAATTCGCACTCCTCGCACAGGGGGTTGTCGACTACTACGTCCGCACAACCCACACATTTGAGTGGGACACAGCGGCAGGTGAGCTGATACTCGACGAGGCAGGAGGGGCGACTACAGCCATCCCGTCAGGCGAAAAATTGCGATACAACAAGGAGCATTTGCAGAATCCTTGGTTTCAGTGCGAGGGGGTGGTTAAGTTGTAGTGATTCGTAGTGATTCACGGTGATTCAGGTGATTCAAGTGATTCAAGTGATTCATAGTGATTCAGGTGATTCAAATGATTCAGGTGATTCAACATCACCGCCCCTGAATCAGTGAATCAGTGAATCAGTACGTCAGCGACTCGGCACATCCATTCGTTCGCAACCCCTCGCGTTCGTAACTCGGCACGGCTACAACTTAGCACGTCCGCAACTCCTTACGTCTATAATTCAGCACGTCCGCAACTCAGCGCATTAATACTCAGAAAAAAGGCTCTTTTTCTTCTCACCGCAAACTCGTATATATGGTCGTTCGCACTCTTTACAGTGAAAAGAGAGTAAATTACTATGTACTTATGTGTACTTATGTGTATGTAGTGGGGTGTGGTGGGGTAGTGGGTGGTACTGTTATCCTCTACAAAGATACAACACTAGAGGGCAAAATGCAATAGCTGAGGGTAATTATTAATGCATAATGCGTAATTCACAACTATATTGACTAGGTGATTCACTGATTCACTGATTCAGGGGCGGTGATGTTGAATCACTTGAATCACCTGAATCGCTATGAATCACTTGAATCACTTGAATCACCTGAATCAGTTTAATCACTATGAATCACGTGAATCACCCTGAATCAGAAGAGCCAATATAATTAAGAATTACGCACTACAAATTTGCATTAACACCAGATCTACATCCTCTCGGGCACAGTGATACCGAGCAGTCCCATCGACGACTTCAGGATCTTTGCGACGCAGCGGCTGAGCTCTATTCTCAGTGATCTCACCCCCTCGTTCTCCTCTTTGAGGATTGGGTTGTCGTGGTAGTATCCGTTGTAGAGCTTTGCGAGCTCATATCCGTAGGCTGCGATCAGCGCAGGCGAGTAGTTCTCTGCTGCTGCCGACACCACCGACGGGTAGGCTGCGATCTGTTTGATGATCTCGATCTCGCTGCTGCCACAACTGCCGCTCTCGATGCTGTAGGGCTTTGACGTTGCACCCTCTGCACCCTCCGTACCCTCTGCGCGACGTAGCACCGAGCAGATACGAGCGTGAGTGTACTGCACGAATGGTCCTGTGTTGCCGTTGAAGTCGATCGACTCCTTGGGGTCGAAGAGCATTGTCTTTTTGGGGTCGACCTTTAGGATGAAGTACTTCAGTGCACCCAATCCTACTGTGGTCGAGATAGCCTCTATAGCCTCCTCGCTCAACCCCTCGTTCTTGCCTGCCTCGTCCGATATAGCCCTGGCGTCTGCCACCATTGCGGCTACTAGGTCGTCGGCGTCGACAACAGTACCCTCGCGCGACTTCATCTTGCCCTCGGGGAGCTCCACCATTCCGTAGGATAGGTGGGTTATGTTCTCTGCCCACGCATACCCCAACTTCTTGAGTATCAGCTTCAACACCTGGAAGTGGTAGTTCTGCTCGTTGCCTACGACGTAGATCATTGCGTCGACACTCTCCTCCTCGGCGCGGCTCACGGCAGTGCCCAGATCCTGCGTCATATAGACCGATGTGCCGTCACCACGCAGCAGTAGCTTCTGGTCGAGTCCGTCGCTCTCCAGGTCAATCCACACCGACCCATCATCCTTGCGGAAGAAGAGCCCTGCCTCCAATCCCCTCTCCACGAGGCTCTTGCCCAACAGATATGTCTGCGACTCGTAGTAGACCTTGTCGAAGTCGACACCCAGCGTCTTGTAGGTTACGTCGAAACCCTCGTAGACCCAGCCGTTCATCCGCTCCCAGAGAGAGTAGACCTCAGGATCTTTTGACTCCCACTTGCGCAGCATCTCCTGTGCCTGCAACATCGAGGGGGCTTGGCGCTTCGCCTCGTCCTCCTCCATACCTGTCGCCATCAGCTCCTTGACCTCCGCCTTGTAGTGTTTGTCGAACTCCACGTAGTACTTGCCAACGAGGTGGTCGCCCTTGAGACCCGACGACGCGGGTGTCTCGCCACCGCCCCACTGCTGCCACGCGAGCATTGACTTGCAGATGTGTATTCCGCGGTCGTTCACCAAGTTAACCTTCAGAACCCTGTCGCCATTAGCCTTCAGGATCTGCGCCACAGACCACCCCAATAGATTGTTGCGGATGTGTCCCAAGTGGAGCGGTTTGTTGGTGTTCGGTGAGGAGTACTCCACCATCACACTCCTGCCTGTAGTGGGTTCGGTCGCTACACCGAAGCTCGCCTCGCCTGCGATCTGCTCAAAGAGAGAGCCCCAGAACTCCGCCGACAACGAGAGGTTCAAGAACCCCTTGATGACGTTGTACCCAACGATCTGCTCGCTGTTGCTGACGATATATTCGCCAATCTCGGTTGCCGTAGCCTCGGGCGATTTGCGACTCGCCTTTAGCAGAGGAAAGGTGACTAGCGTATAGTCACCCTCGAACTCCTTACGAGTACTCTGTACCTGAACCATCTTGCGATCAGATACTCCGTATAGTGCCTCGACAGCGGCTACAGCCACATCGGAGACAAAGTTTTCAATGTTAATTACCATCTATATTTATTAGTTGTTTCCATTTTATAGCTGGTCAGGGCGCTACATAGACACTATATTATTATATATAGGTCTGCACCTCAACCTCGCCATCCATAACGTCGATTACGCCAGAGACCAATGCCCCCAACTCATCCTCGCCAGGATAGGGCACAATGGGTGACATCCACTTGATGCGCTCGCTGATCCACTCCACGATCTGCTCGCTGTAGGCGATACCTCCAGTGATGATGATGGCGTCGATCTCGCCACATAGAACTGTGCTCATTGCACCCACATCCTTGGCTACGTTGTAGCAAAATGCGTCGACTATGCTCTTCGCCTTTGCGTCGCCATCGAGCGCTGCGCAGACTGCGTTGTACATCGAGTTGTAGCCCAAGTGAGCCACCAAACCACCCTTGCCGATCAACATCTGTGTGATTTCCTTCTCCGTATATTTCCCCGAGAAGCAAGCCTCAACCAACGTGATAGGCTCAATGCGTCCTGCCCTCTCGGGCGAGAAACATCCTGCGCCAGAGAGTGCATTTGTCGTGTCGACAACTCGTCCCTGCTTGTGTACGCTGACCGATACACCGCCGCCCATATGGACAACGATGAGGTTCATCTCGTTGTATCTCTTGCCCACCGACTTCGCGTGTCGCTTTGCGATAGCCTTCGAGTTGAGGGCGTGGAACGCTGAGGTGCGTGGAAAGGCTGGGTGTCCGCTCACACGAGCTACATCCTCCAACTCGTCGACAACGACGGGGTCGGCAATGTATGACTTCACACCGATCTTGTCGGCTATGCCCCTCGCGATGAGAGCTCCGAGGTTACTCGCGTGCTCCAACTCCGCGTGGCGGCAATCATCCACCAACGCATCATTCACCTCGTAGACTCCGCCCTGGATCGGCTTCACCAAGCCTCCGCGGCCTACCACTGCGTCGAGATCCGTGATCTCCACTCCGTGGCTCTTCAGACCCCCCACGATCAACTCTAGTCGCCAATCTAGCTGCGCCGCAACCGATCCGAACTTCGCAATATCCTCTGACGGATGGCGCAGTGTATCCTCGAAAATTGGCTCGTGCCCCTCGTAGATCGCGAACTTTGTCGAGGTCGAACCTGGGTTAATTGCTAATACCTTTGATTTGTTTGCTACTTCACTCATAATCACTCCTCCTCTTAAATCAAAATTATCACTACTTATTTGATGCCAAGCAAGCTAGCGCTATCGAGTACAACTTCGACGTACTCGTGTCACCTCGTGAGGTCAAGACGCAAGGCACCTTCGTTCCCATAACCATCGCTGCGAGCTCTCCGTTGCCGAAGTGCGTAACAGACTTGAAGAATACGTTAGCAGACTCGATGTTGGGGAACAATAGACAATCTGGATCACCCGCAAGTGACGAACCCTTGACACTCTTGTGCTCCGCAACCTCCTTGTACATAGCGACATCCAACGACAATGGTCCATCCACAACGACCTGTCCCAACTGTCCACGATCCGCCATCTTCGACAGAATAGCACCCTCATACGACGATGGTACTGTAGGCAACACCTGCTCCGACGGAGCTACGCACGCGATCTTTGGTGTGTTGATACCCAACAGACGAACCGTCTTGGCGAGGTAGCCAATTAGCGTCATCTTCTGCTTCAAGTCGGGGAGCGGAATAACTGCGATGTCCGAGATAGTGAGGAGCTTGTGGTAGCCCTCCATCTCTAGAACTGTCACGTGGCTCAACGTACCCTTGGGGGGGAAGAGTCCTGCCTCCTTGTTGAGGATGCCGCGCATATACTTATCTGTCGAGACCAAACCCTTCATCAACACATCCGCCTCGCCTGCTACCACAGCCGAAACAGCGCGCTTCACACAGTTCACGTCGATCTTCTCGTCGACGATCTTAAATAGCGTCGGGTCGATACCCAACTCGTTGCATACGGCTATGATTTTGTCGTACTCACCGTAGAGTGTAGCCTCTACCAATCCCTCCTTTGTAGCTTCGTAGACAGCCTCAATCGTGTGAGTGTCCTGTCCGTAAGCTACAGCTAGGCGCTTCTTGCCTAGCTCACGAGCTACCGTAACTAGCTCCGTCAAATGCTTAATCATCCTCTTTGTTATTTGGTTTTTTGTTGTTGCTGTCGCTGTTGCTGCTGTTGTTGCTGTTGTTGTTGCTGTTACTTGACTAGGTTGTAGGTGTCGGTCGCTATCACCAACTCCTCGTCTGTGGCGATCATAGCCACCTTGACTCTCGACGTTGGCTTCGACAATATCTTGTCGACTCCGCGAGCACCCTTGCTTGCCGACTGGTCAAACTCGATGCCCATAAACTCAAGACCCGAGACCGCCGTCGGGCGTAGGTTGTCGGAGTTCTCTCCCACTCCGCCTGTGTAGACGATCAGGTCGACACCGCCCATCGCTGCAGCATACTGACCTATGAAACGCTTCACGCGGTCGTAGTGCATATCTCTCGCCAAGATAGCCAACTCGTTGCCTGCATCATACGCATTGTCAATATCGCGCATATCGCTCGACAGACCATTCGTCAGACCCAACACTCCCGACTGCTTGTTGAGCATCGAGGCTGTCTCCGCAAAGCTCATTCCCTCCTTCTCGGCGATGTAGAGCGCTGCACTAACATCCATCGAGCCGCTGCGTGTACCCATAATGAGTCCGTCGAGTGGCGAGAATCCCATCGAGGTGTCGAACGACTTGCCATCCTTAATAGCTGTCACCGAACCGCCGTTGCCGATGTGGCACGTGATGATCTTCGAGTTGTTGTAGTCTATGCCTGTGAGCTCCGCAGCCTTTTTGGCTACATACTTGTGGCTCGTGCCGTGGAAGCCATACTTGCGGATGCGATATTTGTCGTAGTATTTGCGTGGTATGGCGTACATATAGTTCTTCGCAGGGATGGTTTGGTGAAACGAGGTGTCGAACACTCCCACCTGCTGAACCGTGGGCAGAACCCTCTTGATGGCAGCGATACCTGCATAGTTGGCTGGGTTATGGAGGGGTGCGATCTCGAAGAGCTTCTGGATATTCTCCTCTGCCGCCTCGTCGATGATGGCGCTATCGGCAAAGTACTCGCCTCCGTGGGCTACGCGGTGTCCCACTGCCTTCAGGTCGTCGAGAGACGAGATTACGCCGTGTGTGGGGTCTAGCAGAGCCTCCAACACGAGCTTTATTCCTATGGTGTGATCCTCTATCGGGCGCTCTATCTCGAATACCTCCTTGCCTGTCGGTTTGTGTGTTAAGAGCCCCTGGGGTAGACCTACTCGATCCACTAGACCCTTTGCGAGAAGGGTGCTACTCTTCTCATTCATATCGATCACCTGATACTTGATCGATGAGCTGCCGCAATTTAGAACCAATATTACCATATTCTTTCCTATTTTAAGTGATTATTATATTGTCACACCCTCCATCCGTTGTCCTCATTTCGACAAAGATAGAAATTATTCTCGACTTTTACGCCTAAAAAAAGTGTTAGTTTTCTAACATCTAATTGTTAAAAAACTAACACCCTAATTACTCTATCTCGGTGGGTTGAAAATGGTATAAACACCCTATTTTTTCCCCTCAATTAGCAGCCCTCTACAGGCATCTATCCCATAAGCCCCCAGAGGTGCCGTCACCATTATCGATACTATCGCCATCGTTAGCACAATGTTGCCACACTCCAGACCCATCGAGAGGGGGATGGCTCCGATCGCAGCCTGCACTGTCGCCTTGGGGATATACGCCACCATACAAAACGCCCTCTCGGGGAGTGTCAGATGAGTCCCCACCATCGAGAGGTAGACACCCACCATCCTCCACACAAGCACAAAGCCCAACACCGCAAAGATAACCCACCCTGCACCCGACAGATAGCCCAGGTCGACGCTCGCACCAACCAACGTGAAGAGCATTATCTCCGCCACAACCCACAGCTTCGAGTATTTGGGGGATAGGCGGTGTGCAAGGATCGGATAGCGACTCAGCACAGTCGCCCCCATAGTCATTATGGCGAGCAGAGCAGAGAACGACACCCACTCCTTCAGGTAGCTCTCTAGGGCGAGGAGCAGAAAGCCAACACTCATAAGTATAAGCAACTTCGCAGTGTCACGAAGGTGAAACGACCTGAAGAATCGAACCAACCCACACCCTGCGGCGACACCTCCAACGATACCCAAACCGATCGAGAGAGGGATCTGCGCAAGAGCCGCTGCGTCGAACTCACCCCCTGCGCCAAGGGTCGTGAAGGCTGCGAAGAGAACCAAGACGAAGAGGTCGTCGATCGAGCCACTCGCCATCAGCATCTGCGGTATTCCTCGACTACTCCCGATGCCGCGATCTATGAGATCCAGCATCTTAGGCACTAGTACCGCAGGCGACACCGCAGCGATGACGCTGCCTATGATTGCCGCCTCCAGCGTCGTTACACCCAGTAGTTTGGGGGCGATGAAGATCGTCGCAGCTATCTCGAAACAGGCAGGAACGAAGCTCAGCAACACCGCTGGACGACCCACACGACGCAACGACTCAAGGTCGATCGAGAGACCTGCCCTCATTAATATAATGACCAGTGCAACCTGACGTATCTCCGCCGATATTGCCATCAACTCAGGCGAGAGGAGGTCGAGCCCACTCGCACCCAATATGAGACCTGCGCCCAACATACCCACCAATGCAGGTAGTCCTAATTTGTTCGCTGCAGCACCTAGCGCTAGTGCTAGCAACGAGAGGAGTGCTATGCTTGCTAACATCACTTCGATTTTTTAGTTACACCAATTACACTCTCGATAATATCCTCGATCTTGCCCACTGCGTTGATCGAACCCTCGGTGGTCATACCGCTCTCCAGCGTGAAGCCTGCAGAGCTGCTCTGGTAGGGGTAGATGAGGAGTAGGTTGTGGTCGGCAAAGTAGCTGTTGAGGTAGTGTGGGATGTTCTCCATACTATTATTATATGAGGGTTTCTGTTTGCGGCTCAACACGATGATGAGTCCGTCATCGACCTTCAGGTCTCGTGCCACCATCAACATATCTCGGTATCGTGAGTAGGAGTGGAGGTTGATCGGCACAGGCGACTTCTCGTTCATCTTGCGCAACACATCTATCGACTCCTCGGCGGCGTAGACCTCGGCGGTTGCTCCTGTAGCTTTGAGCAGAGACCAGACGCGGATCACCCAAGCCTTGAAGCCTATCTCTAGCTCTACGTGGGGTGGGAGGATGATGCGCTGACGACGAATTGTCGCTATGGGTTGGAGGCTCCTGTAGAGGAACGTCGTGACGCTAGAGTTGTGGGCTGAGCCATCGATGAACTTCGATATGACGGATGGCGATATGCTCCGCTGTGTGTCGATGTTGATAACTAGGTCGCTCATATTGTTCTCGCGGATGATGTTGGAGATGGCGTTTGAGTAGCTTACGTCGTAGCGTAGCAGGGTCTCGATCATTCGCTCCGACGACGCTGCGCTCTTCATCGACTTGTCGAATATCTTCTTGGCAAGTGCGACCTGCGTATCCTCGTCCTTTGCGTCCGACACAACGCTCGCAACTGTCAGCGGCGACTTCTTCGGGGCGATTAAGTTGGTGAGGGCGATCAGTTCGTTGATCCCTGTGAGAGAGTTGAACGGCAGTAGTATGTGGGGTGCAGAGTCCTCCTCCTCGTTGGCGCTGTCGAGATCTATTGCCTCTGTTGTCGCCATCTTCTGCGCACCTCGCTGCGCTGTGATCGAGGCGAAGGAGCAGGTGACGAAGATGATTACGATGGTGGCGTTGAGGATAGTGGCGTCGAGCAGACGAATTGGTGCACCAGCATCGTCGTAGCCCAATATAATATTGTATCCCACAAGCACAACCGCAAGGGTTGCCGCAGCGTGCGCGCCGCTCAGACCGAAGATCAGCGAGCGTTCGTTGGAGGTGTAGCCGAAGCTCTTCTGGGTGGCGTAGGCGGCGATATACTTCGTGACAAGCGCCACAGTCGTCATAACGGCTGCCGTGTAGATAGCGTTCCAGTCGGAGATGAATACTCGATAGTCGATCAGCATACCCACACCGATCAGGAAGAAGGGTATGAAGATGGAGTTGCCGACGAACTCGATCCTATTCATCAGTGTCGACGAGTTGGGTATGAGTCGGTTGAGGGCGAGCCCCGTGAAGAGAGCCCCGATGATCCCCTCTAGCCCCGCAGCCATAGCCAGCGACGCACCGAGGAAGAGCATAAAGAGGATGAATATGTATTGGGTCATTCCGTCGCTGCAACGTTTGAGAATGTATCTGCCGATGATGGGGAAACCGATGAAGATAACCCCTCCGAATGCGAGCAGTTTGGCGCACATCGTCACCCAAAATGTGGCGTCCACCTCGTCGTCGCCCGTCAGTCCCACGATGATGGCTAGGGTCAGCAGCGCAAGTGTCTCGGCTATTACTGTGCCTCCGATTGTTATGGTGACAGCTCGATTTCGTTTCACCCCCATCTTCGACAATATGGGGTAGGCGAGCAGTGTGTGGGTCGAGAACATACTGGCGAGCAGGAGCGACGTCATCATCGGTAGCTTGAGTATATAGAGGCAGGATAATGTGCCGAGTATCAGCGGTATAGCGAACGTGTAGAGCCCAAAGATGATACTGCGCCAACGATTCTTGATGAACTCGTTGATGTCGATTTCGAGACCTGCCAAGAACATAATGTAGAGCAATCCTGCTGTGCCCGACAAGACGATTCCGCTGTCTCGATGCAGGATGTTGAATCCGTGCTCACCGATCAGCGCACCAGCTATGATGAGCCCCAAAATGTGGGGTATGCGCAGCCGATCGAGGAGGAGTGGCGCGAAGAGTGTGACGGCGAGGATTATGAGGAACTTCAGCTCGGGGCTCGTTACGGGGAGCTCCGTGAGGTTGTGTATTGCTAGGGGGCTGAACATAGGCTTTGTGTTGTTGTGTGAGGGGGTGTGAAAACTCTTTTCCGCCACTAAGATAAGATTTTTTTGCTAGATTATCCCCTCCCGATCTGCAATTTGCGATTATTTTTTAATCTTCGCCATAAAAAGTATGTAAATTAGTTTAAGTCACATTTTTTTTGATTATATTTGCGAGTTGTAATTAAGCAGAAAATGGAGATATTAGATAACACTACTGAAGATTGCTTTGCAGGCAAGAGCCGTGCAGAGCTTATAACGCTTCTCGAGAGCCTATTAGAGAAGGAGCCAATTGAGTCGCTCAGGCGCACCGTGGAGTCGATAAAGATCGCATTCTACAAGGCAGGAGCAGAGCCAACCGAGCAGCCCGCAGAGGAGGTGCAAGCCACCGAGGAGGCAGAGGTGCAAGCCACCGAGGAGGCAGAGACAGAGCCCACCGAGGAGACGCAGCCCACCGAGGTGGTAACGGCAGCAGACCCCTACGAGAAGCGCTTGAAGGAGTTGATTCATCAATACCGTGTTCGCCGAGACGCCTACATCGCCGAGCAGGAGCAGCTACGAGATCTAAATCTACGTACAAAGCTGCAGATACTCGACGAGTTGAAAGATCTCACAGAGTCGGACGAGACACTCGACCACACCTTCGTTAAGTTCCGCGAGCTACAGGAGCGTTGGCGCTCTGTGGGGCAGATCCCAGCTCAGAATGTGAGGGATATATGGGAGAGATACCACCTCTACACGGAGAACTTCTATGGCGTTATCAAGATCAACCGTGAGCTGCGCGACCTCGACTTGCGCAAGAATCTGGAGGCTAAGACGATCCTCTGCGAGGCTGCCGAGGCGTTGCTCTCGATCACGAGCCCCATCGAGGCGTTCCAACACCTACAGCCGCTCCACGACCAGTGGCGCGAGACGGGTCCTGTGGAGATCGAGCACAAGGAGAGTATATGGCAACGATTCAAGGAGGCGTCGAGCACAATCAACAAGCGTCACCTCGACTTCTTCGAGTCGTTGAAGGCGGAGCAGAGCGACAACCTCGCTCGCAAGGAGGCTCTATGCGAGAGGGTAGAGGCTATAACTGTGTCGCAGCTCACTTCGCACAAGGAGTGGAACGCTGCCAACGACTCAATACTAGAGATACAGAGGGAGTGGAAGGGTATCGGTTTCGCCCCCAAGAAGGATAACACGGCGATCTACAATCGTCTCCGCGCAGCCTGCGACGCATTCTTCGCCGCAAAGCGAGAGTTCTACTCAGGCGCAAAGAGCGATATGGAGCAGAACCTAGATCGCAAGAGAGCACTCTGCGAAGCTGCGGAGGCACTCTCCGACAGCGAGGAGTGGAAGGATACAAGTGCCGAACTGATTAAGTTGCAGACCGAGTGGAAGAGTGTGGGTGCAGTATCTCGTCGCCATTCAGACCAGGTGTGGAAGAGATTCCGCGCTGCGTGCGACAAGTTCTTCGACCGCAAGAGCGCACACTTTGCCGACAAGGGTTCGGATCAGACCGATAACCTACAGCTAAAGGAGGCGTTGTTGGCAGAGATGACACAGGCGGCAGCGGAGGGAATCCAAAACATAGAGCAGATCAAGACGTTGCAGAGGCGTTGGAGTGAGGTGGGTTTTGTGCCCATCAAGCAGAAGGAGTCGTTGCAGAAGCGATACAAGGAGGTTGTCAACACAATGTTCGACGCACTCCGCGGAGGCGAGCGAGCACGTAGTATGGGTGCATTCCGCGAGAGAATCGCCAAGGGTGGTGTCTCGACAGGTCGCGGAGGCGAGCGCGAGAAGCTTATGCTCAGGGTGAAGCAGCTCCAGGCAGATGCAATACAGCTTGAGAACAACATCGGATTCTTCTCTCGCTCGAAGGGCGCAGAGGAGTTGATCGCCGACGTCAACAAGAAGATCGAGAAGGTGCGACGAGAGATCGCCGACGCCAAGGACAAGATCAAGATGATCGACCAAGCGGCACGCGAGCAGGCGGCAGCGGCAGAGTAGCCTACTTTAGGATAAGAAACAATGACGAGAGCGTCAAGAGAGGACGCGCAAGGAAAAATAGAAAACAGTTATATGAAACTAACAAAATCGAAATACATCTTCGTAACGGGAGGCGTAGCATCATCACTCGGCAAGGGAATTATCTCGGCATCACTAGCTCGTCTGCTTCAGGCGCGAGGCTACACGGTGACGATCCAGAAACTCGATCCATACATCAACGTGGATCCAGGAACACTAAACCCCTACGAACACGGAGAGTGCTACGTCACTGAGGATGGTGCGGAGACCGATCTCGATCTGGGTCACTACGAGCGATTCACCTCTATGCCGACATCGAAAGCAAACAATGTGACGACAGGAAAGATCTACCAGAGTGTGATCGAGAAGGAGCGCAAGGGTGAGTTCTTGGGCAAGACTGTGCAGGTCATACCACACATCACCGACGAGATCAAGCGTCGTATTCAGCTGCTCGGACAGACGAAGAAGTACGACGTTATAATCACTGAGATTGGTGGTACTGTGGGCGACATCGAGAGCCAGCCATTCATCGAGTCGGTGCGTCAGTTGCGCTACTCGATGGGGCAGCACAACTCGTTGCTGGTTCACCTCACGTTGATCCCATATATGGCTGCATCGGGTGAGCTCAAGACGAAGCCTACGCAGCACTCTGTCAAGGCGTTGTTGGAGAATGGTCTGCAGCCCGACATATTGGTGTTGCGTTCGGAGCACTCGTTGAGTGCGGATATTCGTCGCAAGGTGGGTCTCTTCTGCAACGTTGACCCTGCGGCTGTTATGGAGTCGATCGACGTACCTACAATATATGAGGTGCCGTTGAAGATGCAGGCGCAGAATCTCGACAAGGTGGTGTGTCAGAAACTCGATCTCGACGCTGAGGTGGAGGCAGATATGGTGAAGTGGTCGGCTTTTGTCGACAAGGTTAAGAACCCACAGCACTTTATCGAGATCGCACTCGTGGGTAAATATACAGAGTTACCCGATGCCTATAAGTCTATTAGTGAGTCGTTTATCCACGCTGGTGCTACCAACAATGCGAAGGTGAAGCTCACCTACGTAAACTCGGAGCGCCTCTCTCCCGACAACATCGCGGAGCGTTTGGGCGACAAGGCGGCGATATTGGTTGCCCCAGGATTTGGTAATCGTGGAATCGAGGGTAAGATATTGGCGGTGCAGTTTGCGAGGGAGCAGAAGATCCCATTCTTGGGTATCTGCCTCGGTATGCAGTGTGCTGTTATCGAGTTTGCTCGCAACGTGTTGGGCTATGGCGATGCACACTCAAGCGAGATGAACCCTGTGACGACACACCCTGTGATCGACCTTATGGAGGAGCAGAAAGGTATCACCGCAAAGGGCGGAACGATGCGTCTGGGCGCATATCCTTGTGCGTTGATCCCAGGATCGAAGATAGCAGAGGCGTATGGCACCTGCGCAATATCGGAGCGCCACCGCCACCGCTATGAGTTCAACTCAAACTACCGCGAGGAGTATGAGGCTGCAGGTATGAAGGCTGCGGGAGTCAACCCCGAGACAGGTCTTGTTGAGGTTGTCGAGGTGTCGGATCACCCTTGGTTTGTCGGCACACAGTACCACCCCGAGTATAAAAGTACGGTTCTCGCACCGCACCCACTGTTTGTCGCATTTGTGCGCGCTGCGTTGATTAACGCAGGTAAGATCGAGGCGTAGATTTGCGCCGCTATTAATATATAGGTATAGTATAACATAGTAAAATGGATAAAAATAAAGTTATAGCGTTATCGCTAATCAGCGTACTATTTTTCGCATTCTCATACTTCAACACGAAGGAGCAGGAGAAGTACAATGCGCAGAAGGCAGTAGTTGAGGCGCAGGCAGAGGAGACGAGAGCAGCCGAGGAGGAGGCGCAGCTTCAGCTTGCAGCAGAGCAGGCTGCGAAGAGCCCTGAGCAGAGTATGGCGGAGAGCGTAGAGCAGGTTGGTGCAACATTGGCGCAGTCGATGCAGGCTGTGCCGCAGACACTATTGCTGTCAAACGATGTGATCTCTGTCGAGTTCACTACGCGCGGAGCGATCGCCAAAGATGTTACGTTGCGCGACTACACAAAGTATGCACCACGCGACGAGCGCACCGAGATCGTGAAGATGTTCGATCCTGAGAGTGCAAAGATGGATCTGTCGTTCTATATCCGCAATGGGTATAACAACCTCAAGATCAACACGATGGAGTACACATTCGAGGCTCAGCCACTCGTCAAGACTGCAGATGCTACGCAGCTGACTATGTCGCTGCCGTTCGACGACGGTGCGAGGTTGGATTACATCTACACACTCTACAACACGGAGGATGACGCACGCAACTATATGCTCGACTTCGAGATCAAGATGCACAATATGGCGCCCATCTTGGCGAACCAATCAGCTATCGTCCTCGACATCGAGAACCGCACATATCAGAACGAGCGAGGTTTCACCAACGAGAACAACTACACTACACTCTCGTACCACTACCCTGGCGAGCGCTCGATCGAGGAGCTCGGCGTAGGCACAGAGAGCAAGAGCGAGACGCTCACTTCGTCGGTTGACTGGGTGGCGTTCAAGCAGCAGTTCTTCACAACTGCGGTTGTGGCGACAGATGGCTCTATCGCCAACGCGTATGTGGGCTACGACACTGCAGATGAGAACTCGGGCTTCATCAAGGAGTTCACCGCAACATTGAGCCTACCCATCTCGCCAGATCGTGAGAACTACAAGATGGCGCTCTACTATGGTCCAAACAAGTATGCTACGTTGAAGAGTGTCAACGACTTAGGGTATGGCGACTTGCGTATGCAGGAGCTTGTGCCACTAGGTTGGGGAATCTTCGGCTGGGTCAATAAGTTCATTGTGATACCTGTGTTTGATCTGTTGCGCAACACAATCGCGAGCTTCGGAATCATCATTTTGATCTTGGCGGTGTTGGTGAAGTTGGTGATCTCGCCATTTACCTACAGCAGCTACGTCTCGATGGCGAAGATGCGTATAATCAAGCCACAGGTCGAGGAGCTATCGGTGCGTTATCCGAAGAAGGAGGATGCGCAGAAGAAGAGTCAGGCGATGATGGAACTCTACAAGAAGGCTGGTGTCAACCCGATGGGAGGCTGTCTGCCGATGTTGATGCAGATGCCGATTGTGATCGCGATGTTCCGATTCTTCCCCTCGTCGATCGAGCTCAGGGGCGAGTCGTTCTTGTGGGCACACGATCTGTCGTCGTACGATAGTGTCTTGACGCTGCCTGTATCTATTCCGTTCTATGGCGACCACGTGAGCCTCTTTGCTCTGTTGATGGCTGTTGTGCTCTTCTTCTACTCGAAGATGAACTACAACCAGTCGGCGTCGGCACAGCCTGAGATGGCGGGAATGAAGTTTATGATGCTCTATATGATGCCGATAATGATGTTGTTGTGGTTCAATAGCTATTCGAGCGGTTTGTGCTACTACTACTTCTTGGCGAATCTGCTCACCATTGCGCAGACGCTCATCATCCGCAGGTCGTTGAGCGATGAGAAGATACAGGAGATTATGTTGGCTACGGCGTCGAAGAACAAGGATAAGAAGAAGTCAAAGTTCCAGCTTCGCTACGAGGAGCTGATGGCGGAACAGAGCACAAAGCAGAATACGAATAAGAAGAAGTAAAATATATAAAAGATAAAATTTAGAGATGACACAAGAGGAGTTGTTTAAGAAGCTCATTGCACACTGCAAGGAGTATGGTTTTGTTTTTCCGTCGAGCGAGATATATGATGGTATCGGTGCAGTCTACGACTATGGACAGAATGGCGTCGAGCTAAAGAATAACATCAAGAGCTACTGGTGGGATTCGATGGTGAAGATGCACGAGAATATCGTGGGTCTCGATGCTGCGATCTTTATGCATCCCCGCACGTGGGAGGCGTCGGGTCACGTTGGGGCGTTCAACGATCCACTCATCGACAACAAGGACTCGAAGAAGAGATACCGTGCCGACGTATTGATCGAGGATTGGTTGGCTAAGCAGGACGACAAGATCCAGAAGGAGGTCGACAAGGCTAAGAAGCGCTTTGGCGAGAGTTTCGACGAGGCGCAGTATCGTGAGACATCACCACGTGTCGTGGAGATCGCAGCCAAGCGAGCAGCCGTACACCAGCGCTTTGCCGACGCACTCAATGCGAGTGACCTCGACGAGTTGCGCAACATTATCGTCGACTGTGAGGTTGTGTGTCCGATCTCGGGTACTCGCAACTGGACGGATGTGCGTCAGTTCAACCTTATGTTCTCTACGTCGATGGGCTCTACGGCTGAGAGCGCCAACAAGATCTACTTGCGCCCTGAGACTGCGCAGGGTATCTTTGTGAACTACCTCAATGTGCAGAAGAGTGGACGTATGAAGCTTCCGTTCGGTATTGCGCAGATCGGTAAGGCGTTCCGCAACGAGATCGTCGCACGTCAGTTCATCTTCCGTATGAGGGAGTTTGAGCAGATGGAGATGCAGTTCTTCGTGCGCCCAGGCGAAGAGATGAAGTGGTGGAACGAGTGGAAGTCGAGTCGTATGGCTTGGCACAGAGCCCTCGGTTTTGGCGATGCTAACTACCGTTTCCACGACCACGAGAAGTTGGCGCACTACGCAAATGCTGCCGCCGACATCGAGTATAACTTCCCATTCGGATTTAAGGAGGTTGAGGGTATCCACTCTCGTACCGACTTCGATTTGGGCAACCACCAGAAGTTCTCGGGCAAGAAGATCCAGTACTTCGATCCTGAGACTAACGAGAGCTATGTGCCCTATGTTGTGGAGACCTCGATCGGTGTCGATCGTATGTTCCTGCAGGTTATGTCGGCGTCATACAAGGAGGAGACCCTTGCCAACGGAGAGACTCGTGTTGTCTTGGCGCTCCCTACGGCGCTCGCACCTACGAAGGCGGCTGTGATGCCACTCGTCAAGAAGGATGGTCTGCCCGAGGTTGCGCGAGAGATTATGGAGGATTTGATGTATGACTACAACGTTGTCTACGACGAGAAGGACTCTATCGGTAAGAGATACCGCCGCCAGGATGCTGTCGGCACACCATACTGTATCACTGTCGACCACCAGAGCGCCGAGGATCGTACCGTTACACTTCGCCACCGTGATACGATGGAGCAGGAGCGTGTGAAGATCGAGGATCTACACTCTATCATTGGTCAGGGTGTCGCACTTCGCTCGCTCTTCAAGGCGGCTGTCGCAAAGAAGCAGTAGGGTAGGTGTCAATGAGCAGAATATTGGCTATAGACTTTGGTACGAAACGGACGGGGATCGCAGTGAGTGATCCCCTTCGTATAATTGCTGGTGGGCTAGATACTGTCGCCACTAAGGAGTTGGAGAGTTGGTTAGATAGCTACTTCGCTGCCAACGATGTGACGACGATAGTGATGGGCAAGCCGACACAGATGAGTGGTGAGCCGTCGCAGACGTGGAGTCAGATTGAACCACTCGTTGCGCGATTGAGGGCGAAGTACCCCTCCAAAGAGGTGGTATTGCAGGATGAACGCTTCACATCGGTGTTGGCGCAGCGGACTATCCGCGAGAGCGGCATTGGCAAGATGGCTCGGCGCAACAAGGCGCTGGTAGACAAGGTCTCGGCAACGATTATTCTGCAGAGTTATATGTCGAGTATAGATTATAGATTATAAATGTTAATAATATGATATATCCAATAGTTATTTATGGATCAGATGTTCTGCGCAAGGAGTCGGAGGATATTGATAGGGACTACTCCGAACTGCCCAAGTTGATTGAGGATATGTTCCTCACACTCACCACCTGCGAGGGTGTTGGGTTGGCGGCGCCACAAATTGGCAAGAACATCCGCCTCTTCATCGTAGACTGCACACCGTGGGGTGAGGATAACCCTGAGCTAGCCGATTTCAAACGTGTCTATATCAATGCAGAGATCTATGAGGAGAGCGAGGAGACAGATCTATTCGAGGAGGGTTGTTTGTCGCTGCCAGGTCTACACGAGAAGGTGCGTCGACCCATTGCGATCAGAATGCGATACCTCGACGAGAAGTTCGAGCCACACGACGAACTGATCGAGGGACTCCCTGCCAGGGTAATCCAGCACGAGTATGACCACATCGACGGTATGGTCTTTACGGATCACCTCGCGCCACTGCGCCGCAATCTCATCAAAACGAAGTTGCAGAATCTGTCGAAGGGCAAGTACAACTGCCACTACAAGACTCGAGGTTAATTCGCTCGAGCCATCCAAATATTGTGTTGTATGCTCTCTCTCGCACATCGGGGCTAGAGAGAATTAGGTCGTGAACTCCCCCTGCTATCTCGGCGTGGGTGACGTTCTCGCCCAGCTGCGAGCCATATTTTGCTATGTCGGCTACGTCGAGCACAGTGTCGCAATATTGAAATTCGGGACTCCACTCCGAGCCTCCTGCCGAGCGATCAGAGTACATCAGCAGGATGGGAATCTCGATCTCTACGCCCCTCTGCAGCGCCATCTGACCTCGATGTATCGCCCTGATCCACCCTGCAGTTGTAGGGTTCATATTGGGGAGTTTAAGGGTGGTGTCGTAGCTCCACTCTCCGTGGTGAGAGCTGTCGAGCGACTCAAAGTAACAACTCGACTCGCTCTGGAAGATCACCCAGTCGGGGAGGATTGCGCCTACGGCAGAGACCATCGGCACAAGTAGCGTCTCGGTAAATTCACCAAGATTCATATCCAGAAATGGGCTGTTGAGTATCATTGCGTCGACCCCCACATCCGCACCGCGCGCAGCGCAGTAGAGAGAGGTTGTGAGACCACCCGTAGAGTGCGACATCAACACAATATGCTTCATCCCCTCGCTGCGTATCTGCTCTATTGCGGCGTCGATCTCCTCGAAGTATTCGCTCATCTCCCTCACCTCGAACAGTGTTTGACCTGTGCGGTGCGAACGACCATACTTTCGCAGATCGAGCGCATAGAAGTTGTAGCGTGAGTCGACAAATCGCTCCGCCATCTCGCGTTGGAAGAAGTAGTCGTTGTAGCCGTGTATGTAGAGAACTGCGCTCGACGACTCCACTAGCGGAGTGTGGCGAACAAGGGTTGCGCAGATCTCGCCCGAGTAGTCGGGCTGCAACTCGATGGTTAGTTGCTCGAATCCATCCCCCAATATGTCGGGTCGATATTGCGCTACTGCGTTGAGTCCGATCATTAGCGCCATAACTGTAGAAATGTAGAGTTTCATTATCTTCGTTTTATCTCAGCCAACGGCTGACATCCCTATAATTGCCGAGGGAAGATGCGAGTGTGACATCATTGTTGACATTATCGGTGACATCCCTGTTGCTACTGCAACTTAGCGTCTCTTGTCCAGATCTGACCCAACATATCGTATGACTTGCGACCATACTCCTCGCCCTCGAAGCTTTTGCGATACGCCTCAATGCGGCTCTCCATCGCCCGTAGCATCTTGCTTTGGCTTGGTGTCACAGCCATCGGATTCTTCTCGTATGGGTCGTCCACTATGTTGTAGCACTCCTCAACACCCTCCTTTTTGTAGATCTTGTAGTCGCCCTCGCTATATGAGATTTGACCTTTGTAGGTGAGTGTGATTCCCTCCTTGCGTTGTGTCATCTTGCCCTGAATGACTGCGGTGAGATCTACGCCATCGAGCTCGTAGGCTGTAGCGCTCTTCTTGATCCCTAGCGACGACACAATGGTGGGTAGATAGTCGCAAGTGACGGTAGGGAACGAGGTGCGAACCCCTCCCTTTGCACTTGCGCCAAACGCAAATGCGGGGACTCTCACACCACCCTCGTAGAGGCTGCGCTTGCGTGCTCGGTAGCCACCTGTGACACCGCCGCCATTGGGTTTACACTTCTCGGGTCCGTTGTCGCTACAGAACCAGATGATGGTGTTCTCCATCAACCCCTCGCTTTCGAGATAGCTGCGGAGGCGTCCCATCTGATCGTCCATCGCCGTTACACAACCTGCATAGTTGCGGAAGTCGTCGCTGTATCCCTCATACATATCGTAGTACTCCTTGCCTGCGACACAGGGTTTGTGGGGCGCGTGAAACCACACCACAGATAGTGATGGGCGTCCCTCGGCACTGTTCTTCGCGAGGAATGGGATCACACGATCCATTACGATGCGGCTGTCGTCGCCTTCGAGATTATCTGTCACCTTGTTGCCGTCGATGTCCCAATATGCTGTGCCGTATGGTTTGCTCGCCTCACCCTCTTTGAGAGCGTTCCAGCCTGTGGTGGTGTGTTTTGCAGCTGGCATAATCATCGGATCCCACGTTGGCACTTTCGACTCTGTAACGAACGCTTCGTCGTAGCCGTGTAGCGCTGGTGGGTTAAACTCCTTGGTGTTGTCTATGCGTCCTCTGTTAGCATCCTTCTCCGATTTGGTGAGTGTGCCCAGGTGCCACTTTCCGAAGTGTCCTGTTGCGTAGCCCTCCTGCTGAAGAATCTCTGGTATGGTCGTCTCCTCGCAGCGCAAGATACCCTCGTTGGCGGTGAATACGCCCATTCTGTAGGGGTTGCGACCTGTGAGTACGCTTGCTCGTGTGGGCGAGCTGACGGCGCAGGCTGAGTAGAAGCGGTCGAATATAACCCCCTCGCCAGCCATCTTGTCGATGTTTGGTGTCTTGATTGTCTCGTTGCCGTTGAATCCCACGTCGCCCCATCCGAGGTCGTCGCACATCACGAGAATGATGTTGGGTTTCGTCGGTTCGGCTGCAGATACTGCCGCAGCTGAGAGCCCGATTGCTGCGATAGTTAGTGTCTGTTTGGTCATAATTTAGTTTTGGGTTTGGTTATAAAAAAAGGGTGTGAATATTAAATTCACACCCTAATGTTCAACATTTCAATGATACTATCGTAGAACTCTCTCTACATATGATTTGTAATCTTTGACCTCTGGTTTGTACTCGTCTGTCGCAAAAAGTGGCGACGAAATAATGTAGTCTGCCGACGAACGATTGAACGCTGCAGGCACATTGTAGAGTGTCGCAAGTCTCATCAGAGCCTTTACATCTACGTCGTGTGGCTGTGCCGACATAGGATCCCAGAAGAAGATCAATGCCGAAATATCGCCATTTGCGATCATTGCACCGAGCTGCTGGTCGCCGCCTAGTGGACCCGATTTGAGTAGTGTAATGTCAAGTGGCTCAAGGTGTCTTGTGTGCTCACCGTCTCGATGTTTGTTCTCGATCTGGCGGCTAACGAGTGTCTTCTCGACCATCTTACCTGTTGTACCTGTACACACCAACGAGTGGTTGCATAAAACCGACGTATTCCAATCAACCCACTCTGCGAGGTCGCTCTTCATATTGTCGTGTGCTACGAGAGCTACTCTCTTAACACTGCTTTTTGAATCTTTGTTTCCCATAACTTTTTTTTCATCTGTGGAGCCGCCTGTCGGCTCCGTTCTCTTAGTTTTATTCTAATTTTGTCTTCGTTGCAAAGATAGTGTGTTTTTTCTCTATTTCCTAATATATCTTAAAATATTTGCAGAATATTAATATGTTAAATTAATTGTGGAAAAAATGCTTAACCTATTGCAATTCTAGATAAATATTTATATATTTGTATTTAAGCGGATGAAAGATAGACGCTAAATAATTAATTTCGATATAGTATAATCACAGTATTGTATGTATTATGTAATATGACAAATAATGAATGTAGAAATTAACCACTCTCTTTCGGTTGATTGTGCCATATTTGGATATGACGACGAGGGGTTGAAGGTGCTGCTAGTTGAGTATAAAGGTTGTGCAGAGTCGTTGGGTAATCAGTCGAGGATGAAGCTACCTGGTAGTATGATATGGGCAAATGAGACGATTCAAGATGCGGCTCGTCGTGTGTTGAGGGACAAGATTGGGATAGATAGGCTCTACCTCAAACAAACCGACATATTCTCGGAGCCACAGAGGGTGACGGGTATAGATCTGGATTTGGTGATGAGTATGCACAACATAATATCGACGCGCGTCATAACCGTGGGGTATTATGCTTTGGTGCGAATAACCCCCACTATACTGCGTAGTACTCGCGCCAAGGGGGCTCGGTGGTATCACTACGATGATGTGCCGCGCCTTGCGATGGATCACAACGCCATTCTCCGCAACTCGTTGGCGGCGTTGCGTGAGGATTTTGAGATCTCGCCCATCGCCTTTGAGCTACTGCCAAAGCGCTTCACGATTCGTCAGATGCAGAATCTCTACTCGGCTGTGATGGGTTTCGATCTCGACAGCCGCAACTTCAGGAAGCGTGTGCTCAATGCTGATATAGTCAAACCCACAGGGGAGAAAGAGGTCGGCGTAGCTCATAAGCCTGCAGAGTATTTTATGTTCAACTCTAGCGCATATCGTAAGGGGCTAAAACGTGCGCTGAGATATTTGTAATTCACCTTTTGCCTATCTGTTGATAGTGTTCTAAATAGCTCCATTTATAGCAGTAAATGGAGCTATTGCTCCGTTTGATAGCCCCATTTTGCACTTTTTTTGCATAAAGATACCTGTTTTCAAAACAAATCACTATCTTTGGGCGTTTTCCATCTTTATAATTGGGTGTACGATTTTGTGCAATTTAGCCCAATTGAGACAGGATGGCTTACACTTTTAGCCACAGCGTAGAACGAAATTTTATCTAATTTATGGAATTAATAGAGTACTCTTTAGGCTCAATACTCGAAAAGTTTACGAGCGAACGACCCGACCACGAATTTTTGGTCTCGCCATATAACAATGTCCGATATAGCTATCGATACTTCAATACTCGTGTCGACAATTTGGCGGCAGCTCTCTCGTCGTTAGGTGTGGAGCGAGGCACAAAGGTGGGTATCTGGGCGAATAATCAGCCAGACTGGATCACCGTATTCTTCGCTACCGCAAAGTTGGGTGGTGTGCTTGTCACTGTCAACACCAACTATCAGGTGGCAGAGGCGGAGTACATTATGCGCAATGCCGACATACATACGATGTGTATGATCGGAGGGTATCGCAGTAGCGACTACATCGGTATCGTCAACGAAATTGTGCCCGAGCTAGCGTCGAGGGGTGATGGTGAGCTCCACTCGGAGCGACTTCCCGTACTTCGCAACGTGGTTCTCCTGGGCGACTATGCAGCCGACGAGGCTGGTAACTGTATAGATCAGGCGGGGATGATCTCGCTGGAGTCGTTGGTGGCTAAGGGTGCGACGATGGATCACTCGTTCCTGCGTGAGGTGGTCGCCTCTACTAGCTGCCACGATGTGGTCAATATGCAATATACGTCGGGTACGACAGGATTCCCCAAGGGGGTGCTGTTGACTCACTACAACATACTCAACAACGGCAAGGCGACGGCGGAGTTTATGCAGTACACGGGCGACGACAGACTTCTGGTCTGCGTGCCGATGTTCCACTGCTTCGGCTGCGTGTTGGCGCTGTGTGCGGTGATTACGCACGGTGCGACTATGGTTCTGTTGGAGGATTTCGACGCTCTGAAGGTGTTGGAGTCGGTGCATAAGGAGCGCTGCACTATACTATATGGTGTGCCGACAATGTTTATTGCGGAGCTCAACTGCCCCGACTTCGATAGGTTCGACCTCTCGTCGCTCAGAACAGGAATTATGGCTGGTGCAGTCTGCCCAATCGAGACGATGAACGCAGTGATGGATCGTATGAATTGCCGCGTGATCTCAATCTACGGACTCACCGAGAGCTCTCCAGGTATGACAGGCTCCAGCATCGAAGATACGACAGAGGCGCGTTCGACAACAGTGGGGCGCCCATTCCCTCAGATCGAGGTGCAGATAATCGACCACGAGACAGGCGAGCACCTCCCCGCAGGAGAACAGGGCGAGGTGTGTTGCCGTGGGTGGAACGTGATGCGCGGCTACTACAACAACCCCGAGGCGACAGCCGAAGTGATCGACCAGGAGGGATTCCTACACTCGGGAGACCTCGGTATGATGGACGAAAATGGATACTACCACATCACGGGACGCATCAAAGAGATGATAATCCGTGGCGGCGAGAACATATATCCACGTGAGATAGAGAACTATCTATTTAATATGCCGCAGATAAAGGGCGTCGAGGTCGTAGGACTTCCATCACCCAAATATGGCGAGCAGGTCGCAGCATTTGTGGTGCTGAAGGAGGGACAGAGCCTCGCAGAGTCGGAGATAGTGGAGTTCTGCAAAGGTCGAATCGCACACTACAAAATCCCTAAGTATATGTTCTTTATCGACGAGTTCCCAATGACCGCAAGCGGTAAAATCCAAAAGTATCGCCTCCGAGATCTCGGCGTCGAACTGATGGAAAAACTGGGCGAAGAGATTATTTAGGCGTTAGGCGGGGACTGCGCTCAAGCCGCGCGGCTCACAACAAGTTGTGATTTGCTTTTGTTGCACTGTGATAAGGTTTGAAAACTACAAGTTTTCAAACCTTATCACAGTGAGTTTGTATCGGCGGAGTTGTAGACGATGTGACAGATATGTCGCAGACCCCGACCAGCCCCAAAAGCGCAGACCCCGACCAGTCTGACGAGAATCAGTTATCGACGAGTATCTCCAGCGCCGCGTCTTTGCAGTTCGTCGACGAATCGTTCTCTTGAGCGGCGTTCGATTTCGTAGATCATATTGACTTCGCTAGGTGAGAGGAACTCTCTGAATAGCAGGTAGTATCGCTCTTTTGTGTCGATTGTAGTTCTAGCATCTTCGAACGACTGTTTTATGTTGTTGTCGATCTCTTCCTCGCTGAGTTTGGGTTGTGTTGAGCTCTCTCCTGCGGGTTGTTCGCCGCCTCTGCGTCGTTGCTGCATATTCCCCTCGTTGCGTTTGGGGCGGCTCTCTTTGTTGTAGCTCGCATATAGTTCGCGGAAGCGAGTGAGGCGATCCCCCTCTAGTTTTAGTGCCTCCTCGATCTGCTTCATCTGAAACTCGTGGAAGTTGTTTCTCGCATCCGACGACGCGGTTGGTCTTGCACCTCCGTGCTGTGTGGGTTGAGCAACCGCGGAGGTTGCGAAGGCTACGATTATTAGTAGCGCAGATAGTAATCTCCTCATATCTCCTTACAAATTAGAATAAAAATCTCCCTCGATCTCCATATCGTAGAATAGTGTGGAGAGCTCATCGTCCGACAAGTTAGCCACATATACGTCGAGCTCTTTGTCGTAGTTCTGAAACATCTGCTCCTCCGATGTGGGGTGCGACACATTGACGTATATCGCAATCGCTGCGGCTATGGAGGTTATGGCACTCACCGCTGTTGCTGCGCCACGCAGGAGTCTGCGGCGGCGGCTTTCTCGTTCGACTCTCGCTATTGTGTCGTGCGTGAGTGTGTCGAAGAAATCCGCCTCTGGTGCAGCGTATGGCATCTTTTTGCCTATCTTCTCAATATCAAAACTCTTCATCGTTAATCCTCTATTTGGTTCAACATATACTCCTTTATCTTTGTCATTGCGTAGTGGTAGTTGCTCTTCAGCGCCGCCACATTCGACTCTGCGACCTCCGCGATCTGTTCGTAGCTCAACTCGTCGTAGTAGCGGAGGTTAAAGACGAGCCGTTGCTTTGGCGAGAGTGTGAGGATCGCCCTCTGTAGCTTCGCCTCTAGCGACGAGAAGTCGATCTCGCTATCCCCCTCGAATAGCTCCAGCAGACGCGTCTGGTCGTCGTAGGAGCGTGTGTCGAGCTGCCTCTTCTGGAGGTGGCGGATCGCTTCGTTGGTCGCTATCTTGTAGAGCCAGGTCTTGAGAGATGAGTTGCCGCGGAAGCCGCCAATGTATCTATACGACTTCACGAACGCCTCCTGCAGTATGTCCTGCGCATCTTCGTGGCTGACCACCATTCGCCTAACGTGCCAGTAGAGAGACTCCCGATAGAGCTCCATCATCGCCCTAAACCCCTCTTGTAGGGTCGAGGAGGATGCAAGTAGCTGCACTATCCGCTCCTCGCGCTGCGGAGGTTTTTTTATGTTAATTATACTCATTCCTGTCGTTGGCTCAGTTTGCTCAGTTGGTTCGCTCGGGGCTACTCTCTCCCCCAAGTACACACATATAGACACAAAAAATCGTCCGAGGTTAAAAGCTATAGGGCAAATGTACGAAAAAAATGTGAGAATGGTTCGGTGAGTGCGCTATCTCCGCCGATCTTATATATATAGTGTAGCATCGTCCGCAAGAGCTGTCGAAGTTTTTTTTTGCATATTTTTTTACTTTCTGACACAACCGATGTCTATTCTGTTGTACGAACAAGTTGTACGACTAAAATTACTAAATTATAATACGATTATGAAAAGAGCATTTTTGAGAGGGTTTGTGTTGACCCTAATGGTAGCGGTATCAGCAGTTTGTGTGGCTCAGCCACAGCAGCCACGTCCTCAGGGCGCACCGAAGGCGGCGCAGCAAGAGCGCCCCGAGCGCGAGGAGGTTACACCCGAGGCGATGGCTGAGAAGTTGACCGAGATGATGAAGGATAAGTTGGAGCTCACAGCGTCGCAGGAGAAGAAGGTATATGCGGCAAACCTCGACTACTCGACTAAGATGTTGGAGGCTCGTACCCTAAAGGAGAAGCACGAGGTGGCACTTGTAGAGATCCTCAATGCAGATCAGACAGTGAAGTTCTTCAACCTGAAGCGTGGTGGCGGTCAGCGCGGCGGCAAGCAGCAAGGTGGAATGAAGCAGGGTGGAATGAAGCAGGGTCGTCGTCCTGGTCAGGATCAGACGATGGCGAATGCTCCACAGCAGCCAGGAAAGAGACGCCCTCCAATGCCTAAGAGAGGCGAGAAGGTAGAGGAGTGTACAGAGTGCACTGACGCTCCTGCTGAGACGAAGTAACAAGTTGTTATCCCGTGTGTTATGTAAGAAGTGACACCAATGGTTAGTTAGATAGTAATGTGTTATGTGCGAGAGGTTGGCTGATGTTTTATCGGCCAACCTCTTTGGTAAATATACGAGGAAAGAGGGTGCTGCGTTCTACCACTGCCATCAAATCGGGAAGGTAAACTCGGTCTATACGTATGATGTCACGTACTGAATTCACACACGGCAATTATAGGGATGTCAGTCCCCGGCCTGTCCGTGAGCAGGGTGTGTGACTATCTCTTTCGCTCCATCTTCGCGCTCTTAGCGTCGTCGTTCAGACCCTCCCAGCCGAGCACTGACTTTGCGCACTCTTGTTGAAACTGTGTAATCTGTCCTGCGTCGGTTTCGTTGGCTATAACGGCGTGGAGAAACTCAGAGTAGCTGTCGTATGCGGTGTTGACTTTGCGAGCAAGGCATTTGTAGAATGATCGTTGATCTTTGCGCGACACTCCTCGTGGCAGAATCCCCTCTTGTCGGAGCTCTCGATAGGGGTATATGTGGCGGATGTTGGCTCCGTCGGCGTCGAGTTGTTCGATGATTAGGGTCGTTACGATCACCTCGACAGAGTCGTTCATTGCAGGCAGTGCAACGAACTCGTCGAAGGAGGGGTAGTTCATCTCGACAATGTCGGTTGCGTCGTTTGCGAAGATGTAGTACTCGGCGTCGCTGAGTTCGCTGACGTAGACCATATCGCGATACTCGGATATGGCGCGTTGGATTGTGCGTCGCTGCTCTCTGTTCCACTGCGAAACGGTTGTCACACAGGCTGTTATTGCTGCTGTGAGCAGGAGTGTGTAGATGATCTTTTTCATACGTTTTTTCTCTTTATGTTGATTTATTTTTGCAAGACTTAGGGGCAATGAATGTGCCAAGGTTTGAGTTTTCCGATTGTTTTTTGTGCTGCGGTTAGTAGGAGCTGCGGCTGCAGTAGTGTTGGAAATGCGAAAATAGTAGAAAATCAATCAGTTAAGCGTCGAAAAACTTGCTTATTAAGAAAATTATGCCTACCTTTGCAGTCCAGTTGGGGATGAAGTCTCCCAGCGGGAACAAAACGAAACCCCTTTGGGGGTGGGAAAAATTTAATTAACAAACTAAAGGACAAAACGTTAAAATGCCAACTATTCAACAGTTAGTAAGAAACGGCCGAGTTAAATTGGAGTACAAGAGTAAGTCTCCAGCCTTGGCAGCGTGTCCA
>JBCQTK010000026.1:0-28737 GCA_047178665.1 Rikenellaceae bacterium
TTGAAAACAAGCTAAATAATCGTCCTCGTAAAAGACTCGGATACCTCACACCAAATGAAAAATTTAAACAAATTATTAATATGAATTCAGTTGCATTTGCAGGTTGAATTCAGCAAAAATGGCATCGAAGTGATGCTGTATATGACGATGATCACTTCGATGCTATTGATTATATACAAGAAACTAAATAATATAGGCTACAAAAGAGCTAAGTTTCGTTTCAGAATAGAGCTTAGGGAACAACTTATGATAGAGATTGTTAAACTCTGTGGAGGAGACCCTAGCTTGTTCTTTGGATAAGGAGGGGGTTCTTCCGAACACTCCTACCGCGCGGGCGGCAAGCTAGCTTGCATTTGCTTTTTGTTGCGGCTATTATAGGGGTGCTTCGCACTGCAAAAGATTAAGGTATAGAGCTTTGTGAAAGTGAACTTTCAACGCTCTATACCTTAATCTTTTTATGTCTGCCTTTGGCTGACATCCCTATAATTGCCGTGTGTGAATTCAGCACGTGACATCATCTGTAACGTCATTTGTAAAGTCGGACGTGTAGACTCAGTGTGTTAAGGTTTGAAAACTGCAAGTTTTCAAAATTGAGGAGTTTCACTACTCTGATTGAGAGTTTACTTTCAATCAGAGTAGTGGAGCTCCTCAATCTATAATATGCAATATTAAATAGCCTTAACACAATGCAACAAAAGCAAATCACAACTTGTTGTGAGCCGCGCGGCTTGAGCGCAGTCCCCCTCTCTCCTGGTGCAGTCGTCCCCCCCCCTGCACTCGGCAAAAAAAAGAGGCGAGCACCATTGGTACTCGCCTCCATCAAAACATATTGAGAGATTACTTCTCGTTTTTCTCCATTGCGGCCTTCAACTCAGCGAGACCTGCGATGTCGCCAAGAGTTGTCTTCTCGACAGATGCGTTCAACTTCTTCACAGAAGACTTTGTAGCATCTGCTGCTGCGCGCTTCTCAGCCTTCTCAACCTGGTCTGCGCCACGCTTGATGTCGTCTGCGATACGTGAGTGAGAGAGTGTGATGCGCTTTGTAGCCTTCGAGAACTCGATAACCTTGAACTGCATCTTCTCGCCTACAGTGACAGCTGATCCATCCTCCTTAGCGAGCTGACGTGTAGGGGCAAATCCCTCGATGTTCTCGCCCAAAGAAACGACAGCGCCCTTCTCACCGATCTCGGTGATAGTACCCTCGTGGATAGAGTTGATGCCATACTGTCCCTCGAACTCGTTCCAAGGATTCTCCTCTAGCTGCTTGTGTCCGAGGCTCAAACGACGATTGTCCTTGTCGATCTCCAACACTACAACCTCGATTGGTGCGCCTACTGTTGTGAACTCACCTGGGTGCTTAACCTTCTTTGTCCAGCTCAAGTCTGAGATGTGGATCAATCCGTCGATACCCTCCTCGATCTCAACAAACACACCGAAGTTTGTGAAGTTGCGAACCTTTGAGTTGCACTTTGTGCCTACAGGGTACTTTGTCTCGATGCCTGCCCAAGGGTCTGGTGTCAACTGCTTGATACCTAGAGACATCTTGCGTTCCTGGCGGTCGAGTGTCAATACGACAGCCTCGATAACGTCGCCAACCTTCATAAACTCCTGTGCAGAACGAAGGTGCTGGCTCCACGACATCTCTGACACGTGGATAAGTCCCTCTACGCCTGTTGCGATCTCGACGAAAGCACCGTAGTCTGCCATTACGACAACACGTCCCTCCACCTTATCACCTACTGCGAGCTCTGTGCTGAGAGCCTCCCAAGGGTGTGGTGTAAGCTGCTTAAGACCAAGAGCGATACGCTTCTTAGCCTCGTCGAAGTCAAGGATTACTACGTTGATCTTCTGGTCAAGCGTTACAACCTCCTCAGGGTGGTTTACGCGACCCCAGCTAAGATCTGTGATGTGTACCAAACCATCTACGCCACCCAAGTCGATGAACACACCATATGATGTGATGTTCTTAACAGTTCCCTCAAGGATCTGTCCCTTCTCAAGCTTAGACATAATGATCTGCTTCTGGATCTCAAGCTCAGCCTCGATGAGAGCCTTGTGAGATACCACTACGTTGCGGAACTCTTGGTTGATCTTAACAACCTTGAACTCCATTGTCTTATCTACATATACGTCGTAGTCGCGGATAGGCTTAACGTCGATCTGTGAACCTGGCAAGAACGCCTCGATTCCGAATACATCAACGATCATACCACCCTTCGTGCGGCACTTGATATATCCCTTGATGATCTCATCCTTCTCCAACGCCTCGTTGACACGATCCCAAGATTTGAGCTGACGCGCCTTCTTGTGCGAAAGTGCTAGCTGTCCGTTCTTGTCCTCTGCCGACTCAACATATACCTCTACTGTGTCGCCTGTTGAGATCTCGGGGTTGTAGCGGAACTCTGAGATAGAGATAACGCCCTCCGACTTGTAGCCGATGTTGACTACGACCTCGCGCTTTGTTACTGATGATACTGTTCCTTCGACAACTTCGCCTACTGCGACGTTTGATAGGGTCTTGTCATACGCCTCGGCGATAGACTCCTTTGACTGATCGTAGAGTGCAGACTCGTTCTCATACGCTGCCCAGTCGAAATTCTCGTTTGTTACATTCTGTGTTGCATCCATTGCGGAAAATTTGTGCGATACAATCGCTCGTTAAATTGTTTTATTATTTCGACCCCTCACAAAGAAAGAGAGATCGGGCGCAAATATAGTGATTTTTATTTGAATAACAACCTTTTATGTCGAAAAAAACAGGTGAAAGTCCGAAAGAATAGGGGCTCGAACCTTAGATCCTAACCTTCACAATAGCCTTTTTGACATCTCCCGTGCCGATCATTGGGGCGTGGGCATCTTCGGGCATTAGGATGGTGAACTGACCCTTTCGGAGGTAGTATGTTGTTTGGTGTGCATCGTTCCAGAACTGCACATCCTTCTCGGTGTCGAACTCTGCGACGGCGTCGCTCAGCCCCTCGCGCTCGCTCCAGCCGAATCCCTCTTCGTCGCCAATGAGGAGGATCTGAATGTCGGCATATACGTTGTGGATCTCCAGCTTAGCATCCTCGCTACTTTTGAGGCTGGGCTCCATAATGTTGACGAATATATCCTCGCCATCGAGCAGATGTTTGCCCACGGGGAGAGAGGCTAGGTCGATCGCTGCGATCAACTCAAATGCGCGCTCCATACGTGGACAAACCGAGGCGTAGAGAGAGCTGTTTTTCAATGAATCTAGTATCATAACTTATCTTAAATTTATGGGTTATTTTCTCTTTTCGATCTTGACGTGTGAGGTTACGGGGAGGTGATCCGACACATTCATCTGCTTGTCGACACTGTAGCTCAGTGGGGTGACTCGATCGCCCGTGAGTATGTAGTCGATGCGGAGCATATTGAAGAATCCGCGGAAGGTGTAGGAGTAGCCGTTGCCGCACTCTCTGAAGCTGTCGCTCATACCCCTCGACACTGTGTTGTAGGCATACGACGCAGGTGTGTCGTTGAAGTCGCCTGTCACCACAATAGGGTAGGGCGACTCGCCGACGAACGCCGCTAGGGCGCGAGCCTGCTCTGCGCGCGCTATGCAGCTCAGCTGGTAGCGTCTCACTATGTTGAGAACTTTGCGGTAGCTGTTGTTGTCTGTCATAACCTTCGACGAGGTGAGGTAGTCGCTGTCGCTAACCTTGATCGAGGTCGACTGTAGGTGTGCTGCTACGACGCGGAGTGTGTCGGGGCTGACAACGACATCTGCCCATATTGCGTGACCACTCTCGAACCCATACTTCTCGAATATATCGCCACGATCCACTATCGGGTAGCGTGTGTAGATCCGCAGATCCCACTTTTGCGCAAGATTATACTTCGCCACTTTCGGCATATATCGCTCCACCTTGCGGCTGTTTGTGCCGTAGAACTCCTGCAGACAGATGATGTCGCAGCCCGACTCGTCGAGATATTCGCATACTCGTTTGCTCACCGACTCGCCATCGTCGTCTTTGAGCGTTCTGACGTTGTAGCTCATCACCTTTGTCGCTCCGCGGTAGTTAGGCTTCTGATACTCCTGCGTCGGCGAGTACTTCATAAAGAGCGACACTCGACCTATGCAGCACCCCAAAATCAGTAGTAGCACAACGCCATAGCGCCACTCCCAAGTCGAGAACCAGTAGAGCATAAAGAGCAAGTTGACCACAAAGGTGGCTGGCGCAACGAGCGCAAGCGTAGGAAGCAGACCGAGCGACTGCGGAGCTACGTAGGGCGCAATGAGTGTGAGAAGCAGCGCAAAACCCATTGCAATCGTGATGATCTTTAGGATTATTGCTATCGCTCTCTTTATTGGGCTCTCGCCTCTCTTGCCTCTGTCGTTGTCCGATTTGCTTCTCATTGTACTCCGTTTTAGAACCAAATTTTGCGCTTCATCTTCCAGTAGTATAGGAGTCCTAGACCCCACAACATTCCACCCACGTGGGCGAAGTGTGCGACATTATCCATCGGGCTGTTGCGCCATCCGAGGAAGAGTTCGAGCGCTCCGTAGATCACCACAAACCACTTTGCCTTGATCGGAATCGGTGGTATGAGCAGCATTATCGTCACATTGGGGTGGAGTACTCCAAACGCCAACAGCAGTCCAAAGACCGCGCCCGACGCCCCCACAGTGAGCGAAAATGGATAGATAAGACCTATCGCAAGCTGCAGCAGTGCGGCGCCAACGCCACACACCATATAATATGTAAGGAATCTCTTCGACCCAAGGTCATACTCCAGCGTGCGACCAAACATCCACAACGCAAACATATTGAAGAAGAGGTGCGACAGGTCGCCGTGTAGGAACATATAGCTCACAACTTGATAGGGCATAAATCCCTGCGAATTGAGCGTGTGGAGTCCAAGGTAGTAGTTCAGCACAGGGAATAGCGATGTCGCCATCAGTCCCAAACTATTGATAATAAGCAGATTGAGCACCGTGGGTGGTGCGCTGTTCTTAAATTGATTTAGCATTTTCTTTAATCTAATTGTCGTTTGACATCCTCTTTTGTTATCTGCCACACTATCCTCTTGCCGCTGGGTGTGTGACCCGTGTGACCCGATCTGTAGAGTTGGCGGAGTATCTCGCCAGCCTCCTGTGTCGAGACGTTTTTGTTGTAGCCCTGCGCACTCTTGCGAGCCATTGCCAGAGCCATCTTGTTGCGTATTTCGTCGGTTACGTCGAGCGGTGTCGTAGTCAATATCTGTAGCAGTTCGTAGATCAACATATCTACGTCGTCCGTAACAATGTCGGCAGGCAACCCCTTGATCTTCAGCAGCTCCCTCTCGCAGTACTCTATGTCGAAACCAAGTATCGAGAACTCGATCGAGTGCTCCTCCATCAACTCATACTCCTCGAGCGAGACGCGTAGCTCGATCGGGAAGAGTATCTGTTGCGAGAGTGCGTTGCCACCCTTGAGTGTCGCGTAGTAGTAGTCATACATCGTCCGTTCCTTGGCTCGTTTGAGGTCGACCACCACCATCGAGCTGTCGATACGACACCAGCAGTATCGTCCATCGACAACAGATATGTCGCGCGGATCTACCCTCTCCTCTCTCTCCACCTCGCTCAGTAGGGTAGGTTGAGTGGGCTGTGTGAACTGCGCAGATAGCGTCGGTTGTGTCGGTTGTGTAAACTGCGTCGGCTCGATCTCGATCTCCTCAAACTCTGTCGACTGCCAGCCGCTGTAGAGCGAATTGCCCGACGATACGACCCTCTCGCCTCCCGATATGGGGTTGCCCAACTCGATCTCCTCGCCACTCTCGTAGTCGGCGAGCGTCGCGTCATACTTCGATAGGTCGACCTGCGTCTGTGCCTGCTCCTCGATCTCGAATGGGTTGTAGCCGTCGTTGTTGGTGATGCGGGGTTCGGCGTAGCTTACCCCCTGGCGCATTATCGGTATGTCGATCTGCGCCTCGTTGTCGAACTCCATCATCGGCACAGCGCCTGTTCGGGCGAGCGTCTCGCGCACTGCGGCGTTGAGTATCTGCCATATAGAGCTGTCGTCGGCGAACTTAACTTCCGTCTTTTGGGGGTGCACGTTGACGTCGACACGGTCGGGCTCAACCTCAAAAAAGAGGAAGTAGGAGGGGGTCAATCCGTCGGGTATGATCTTCTCGTACCCCTTCATCACCGCCTTGTGGAGATATGCGGAGCGGAAGAATCGACCATTCACAAACATATATTGTTGCGTCGCGAGCCCCTTGCGCATCTTAGGTGTGCCGATGAAACCAGAGACCTTCACGATCAGTGTGTCGGCGCTTATGTCGAATATTCGCCGCTTGATGTTGTCGCCAAAGATCTCGACAATGCGGCTAGCCAACGACCCTCGCGTCAACTTGTAGATCGGGGTGTCGTCGCCATATAGCTCCAGCGCAACGTCGGGGTTGCAGAGCGCAACACGTCTGAACTCCTCGCGGATTAACACCCCCTTGGAGCTCTCTTTCTCGATGAAGCTACGACGTGCACGTAGATTGTAGAAGAGGTTGCGCACCTTGAACTGTGCACCCTGATCGCAATGTTCGGGGTGTTGCTCGACGAACTCACCTCCGTTGATGGTCGATACTGTCCCCACCTCCGCATCGCGGTGGCGTGTGCGAAGCTCAACCTGTGCGACGGCAGCGATGGATGCCAACGCCTCGCCTCGAAAACCGAAGGTGTGGAGGGCGTAGATGTCGGCGGCGTCGCTGATCTTGCTTGTCGCGTGACGCTCGAAAGCCATTCTCGCATCGTTGGGGGTCATACCCACTCCGTTGTCGACTATCTGGATCAGGTCGCGACCATTGTTGCGGAAGTTTACTATCACCTCCGTTGCGCCTGCATCTATCGAGTTCTCCATTAGCTCCTTTACCACCGACGCAGGACGATTCACCACCTCACCGGCAGCGATCTGATTGGCGACCCTCTCGGGTAGTAGCTTGATCTTGTCCTCCATCTTAGTGTGGAATTTGGGGTTGCTAATGTGGTTACTCCTCGACGTAGTCGTTGGGTACTATCGTGATGGGGGCGTAGGGGTCAAACTCCTCCTCCACTACGATGCTGCTCCGTGTTGGCTGCTCCGTGAGGTCGAATAGTTGCAGAATCTTGCTGTAGAGCATCGACCCCATATAGAAGACGACGAGCAGTACGACAATTGTCACCCACATCCTCTTGCGTCCGTCGCTGCCGCTCTGAGCCTTGCGCTGCGAACGGGCATCTCTGCTAGTGCGGATGTACTGCCCTGGACGATACTCCTCGCCTAACTCCTGCTGGTCGAGTCGTTCGCCTCGCATCTCCGCGCGTCGCATCTCCCTCGCCTCCTTGGCGGGGTCGTAGAAGCGCGGCACATACTTGAATTTGTTGGCGTGACGCTTGAAAGGTGTGAATGCTCCCATTGTCGTGTTGTATTAATATAGGTATATGTTGTACTATCTGAAGAAGTTCTTCATCCTCTCGAAGATGTTCTGGTTCTTCACCGACTCAGCCTTGGCGAACGACTCCATAGTGTCGAGCTGCTCCACCAACTTGCGCTCCTCCTTCGAGAGTGTGCTCGGGATGGTGATGTCGACAACTACGAGGATGTCGCCTCGCCCGTAGCCATTTACCTCGGGCAGACCCTTGCCGTTGAGCCTAAGTACCTTGCCTGCGTGTGTACCCTCCGCAATCTTGATCTTGGCGCGTCCGTCGATTGTCGGGATCTCCGCTGTGCCACCTAGCATAGCCTTTGTGACAGTGATGTTGAGGTTGTGGATAAGGTCGTTGCCGTCGCGTATCAACTCGGGGTTGTGCTCCTCCTCGATAATAACCTGCAGGTCGCCATTGATGCCACCCTGCATAGCGGCGTTACCCTTGCCTGCTACGTTGAGTGCCATACCCTCGCCAACACCTGCTGGGATCTTGATCTCGACAACTTCGTCGCCCTTGATCGCTCCGTTGCCTGCGCACTTGTCGCACTTCTCGGTGATGACTTTTCCCGATCCGTTGCAGGTGGGGCAGACGCCCTGTGTCTGAATACGTCCGAAGAATGAGTTCTCGATACGTGTCACGTAGCCTGCACCGTTGCAGGTGTGACAAGTCATGTAGGCTGTCGAGCTCTTTGCGCCCGTGCCGCCACACTTGTCGCAGCTGATCATCTTCGAGATCTTCAGCTTCTTCGTAACACCCTCTGCGATCTCCTGTAGGTTGAGTCTCACCTTCACGCGTATGTCGCTGCCGCGGTTGACCCTCTGTCCGCCTCCACGACGCGAGCCGCCACCGCTGTTGAAGTGACCTCCGAAGATGTCGCCAAACTGCGAGAATATGTCGTCCATCGAGAAGCCGCCGCTACCGTAGCCGCCATAGCCACCTGCACCACCACTAGCTGCACCGCCCATTCCTGCGTGACCATACTGGTCGTAGCGTGCGCGTTTCTGGTCGTCCGACAATACGTCGTACGCCTCTGCCGCCTCCTTGAAGTTATCCTCGGCGCTCTTGTCGTCGGGGTTTTTGTCGGGGTGGAACTTGATCGCAGCCTTGCGATACGCCTTCTTTATCTCGTCGGCGTTGGCGCTCTTTGCCACGCCTAGCACCTCGTAGTAATCTCTCTTCTCTGCCATTGCCTTACTCTCCTACAACTACTTTGGCGAAACGAAGTACTCGTTCGCCCATTTTATATCCGCTCTGAACAACGTCGATGATCTTATCCTTCTGCTCCTCGCCAGCGGCGAAACGTGCTACAGCCTCGTGTAGATCTGTGTCAAGCGGTTGACCTACTGCCTCGATCTCCTCCACTCCGCGCTGCTTGAGCGTCTCTGCTATCTTCTGCGAGATGAGGGTTACGCCGTTGCGGAGTGCCTCAATGTCGTCGCTCTTATCCATCGCAACCATTGCGCGCTGCATATCGTCGACAACGGGGAGGAACGCCTTGATTACCTCGGCACCACCCATCTGCGTAAGCTCCATCTTCTCTTTGAGCGTGCGCTTGCGATAGTTGTCGAACTCCGCCTGTAGGCGAATGTAGCGATCTTTCCAATCTATGTTCTCCTCCTTCGGTGTAGTCGTATCTGTCATTGTGTCAGTCGATGACGACTCCTTGCCACTCTCCTCTGCCATTGTGTCAGCCTCTGGCTGTTCGCTGGCTGCTTGCTGCTGCTCTGTGTTCAACTCCTGCTCCTCGTTAATTACCTGATCTTTAATCTCTTGACTCATATTTGTATATTGTTTTAATCTCTTTGTCTCTCTATAGGCGCAAATTATGCGCCAAAGCTAGCCGATGATAAAAATTGTCGGCTTTTTGTTCATCTCGGGTCGTTGCGCAACTCGCCACTCCTTGACGCTCTTCGTCGCTATAAACTCTTCGGGGTCGGTTATTGCAACCGCCAGCGTCAGCTTCGTCTCGGGCGAGAGCACCTGCAGTAGCTGGTCGAGGAGTTTCACGTTGCGGTAGGGGGTCTCGATGAAGAGCTGCGACTGTCTCTCGCTCTGTGCTCTGCGCTCGAAGCTCTTGATTGAGCGGCTCCTCTCGGGATCTTTGATCGGCAGGTAGCCGTTGAATGCGAACGACTGTCCGTTGAGCCCCGACGCCATCATCGCCATAATGATCGACGAGGGACCTACCAAGGGGACGACACGAATATTTCGTCGGTGGCAAGCCTCCACAATGAGCGCTCCAGGGTCGGCTACAGCGGGTACGCCAGCCTCCGAGATAACCCCGGCGCTGCGACCCTGCTCGATCTCTCTCACCATCGACTCCACATCCTGCTGCGAGGTGGTGTGTTCGCTCAGTTCGCGAAACTCCAGAGTGTCGATCGCCCTCGCGATCTTTGCCTTCGACAGAAAGCGCCTCGCAGAGCGTAGGTTCTCCACGATGAAGTAGTCGAGCGAGTCGATCACCTCTTTGTTTGCCGCAGGCGTAACGTCGTAGACCGACGTCTGGTCGCTGATGGGGCAGGGTATTAAATATAGTGTGCCTTTTTTCATCTACTCCTTTATATATATGCGTTTTACGCGTGTCGATATGGATGTCAACACCTCGTATGAAATTGTATCTAGCTGGCGCGCCATATCGGCTGCCGTGTTGCCTTTGTGTGGTGAGAAGATCAGAACCTCGTCCCCTTCCTCCGCTCTCTCTATATCTGTAATGTCGACCATCAAGCTATCCATACAGATTCGCCCAATAGTCGGGGCGCTCTTGCCACATACGAGCAGGCTCCACCGACCACCACCTAGGTGGCGATCAATGCCGTCGGCATATCCAACAGGGATTGTGGCGATGCGACTTCTGCGCTCCGCGACCCCCACGCCGCCATATCCGACCATCGCACCCTGCTCGATCTCGCGGATCTGCACAATGCGACTTTTGAGCGTCGAGACGGGGTGCAAACCCTCCTCTCCGAAGCCGTAGAGACCTATCCCTAGTCGACACATATCGAAGTGCGCCTCGGGGTAGTGTGTGATTGCCGCAGAGTTGGCGATGTGTCGGAGAGTTGGGTAGGGTAGCGATGCTGCGATCTTCTCGCTGACTCTCTCGAACAGCTCGATCTGACTAAGTGTATTAGCGCGCCCCTCCTCGCCCATATCCGACTCTGCTAGGTGCGAGAAGATCGAGGCGACCTTTAGCTCCTCGCCATAGAGTTCTAGCTCTTGCTTCAGCTCCTCCACACCCTCCTCCATAAATCCCAAACGATGCATTCCAGAGTCGATCTTCAGGTGGATAGGGTAGCCCCTCTCGCCGCGCGAACCCACAGCCTTGGCAAAGTGGCGGAGCGAACGGAGCGAATAGATCTCGGGTTCGAGCCTCATATCGACCATCTGCGAGAAGCTGCCGTCGTCGGCATTGAGCACAATGATAGGCATCGTAACCCCACGCTCGCGCAGTCGGCAACCCTCGTCGGCAAACGCCACAGCGAGGTAGTCGACCCCTTGGTGTTGGAGTATCTGTGCAACCTCCTCCTCGCCTGCTCCGTAGCTGCTCGCCTTCACCATCGCCACTAATCTCGTGGTGGGGGATAGGTGAGAGCGGTAGTGGTTGAGGTTCTTGACCATCGAGTCGAGGTTGACTTCGAGGGTGGTGGTGTGACTCTGTCGTGAGAGTCGGTGGCTTATGGTCTCGAAACGACTCTCGCGATTGCCCTTCAGCAGCAGTGCGCGACCAGCGTAGTCGTCGGTCGTTATCTTGCTCAGTAGCTCCTCTGTGGAGGCGAAGAATTTCGACCCCTCTGCGAAGTGGTTGCGCGACGCCGTGATCTGCGATCCCACGCCAATGACTCTCTCTATCTTAGCCCTCGTGACAACCGCGGCGACCCTGCCGTAGAGCTCCTCGCTCGGTGTGCCGCTCTGCAATATGTCGGAGAGGATGACGGTCGTCGGACGACCCAGCGCATTGGCGTTGAGGGCGTCGAGCGCTATCGTGAGTGAGTTTATGTCGGAGTTGTAGCTGTCGTTGATTATTAGTGAGTCGCTCAGCCCATCGATCATCTCTAGTCGCATTGCGAGCGGACGGATCGACTCAAATGTGGGGCGTGCGAAACCGAGTGTGTGGAGTAGTGAGGCGATGATCTGTGTGTTGCGAAGTGTAGCCTCGTCGCCCGACTCTGCGCCCGACGACTCTGCGGCATCTATAGTCTGCCACTTGCCGTATATTATGTGGGGGATCAGCTCCGTGTAGGCGCTGTGGTAGATTACTCGCTTCGCCCTCTGTGCCAAGATCATCTTCTCCGCGATCTTCTCCTCGGTCGACGCAAAACCCTCCTGATGAGCCTCGCCAATCGAGGTGACAACGACAGTGTCGGGGCGGATCATCGCCTCCAACTTCGCCATCTCCGCAGGGCGAGATATGCCAGCCTCGATTATCGCCAGCTCCTCGTCGCCCTCGATCATCAGCAGCGAGAGCGCAACACCCAGCTGCGAGTTGTAGCTACGGGGTGAGCGGAAGATCTTCACCCCCGACGGCGCTAGTTGCGCCACCCACTCCTTGATAGTCGTCTTGCCGTTGGAGCCCGTTATGGCGACAACCTCGCCCTCGAACTCTCGGCGGTGGTGTGCCGCCAACAGCTGCAGCGCCGCTATAGAGTGCTCGACGACGATATATGATAGATCGCTCTCTGCGAGTGCCTCCACGTCGTCTCGCTCCACCACGAACGACTCGACACCGCGCCCCACCATCTGCGATATGTAGCTGTGTGAGTCGTGGTTCTCGCCCCTCATAGCCACAAAGAGCGAGCCGCAGCCCGACGATACCCTCGAATCTGTCACAATGTCGCGCACCTCGCGATCTCTGCCTCGAAGTGTGCCGCCCACGATATGGGCAATATTGCTTAGTGAGTATCTCATATCAGACTGCTCGTTAGTTAGTTAAACTCCACAACCGTAATTCCCGAACCGCCCCTGTCTGCGTGTGCATCGACTGCGCGTCCGACGTCGGGGATTGTCGACAAGTATCGTCGTATCTCCTCCTTTAGTGCCCCCGTACCCTTGCCGTGGAGGATTGCGACCGACCCTACGCCAACCATCATTGCGTCGTCGACGAAGTTCTGAACAGCCTCCAGTGCATCCGACGCCCTCATTCCGCGAACGTCGATGTTGTCTTTGAAGTTGAGCTTCCTCGTCGATATGTCGACTGAGATCCTCGTGCGGGGAGTTACGGCACGCGTCGACCTCTTGTACTCCGTGTTCGAGACAACCGTGAGCGACTCGATCGCTACAGTCGTCAATATGTTGCCAAACGCAACCTGCGCCTTGCGACCCTTGATGGTGTGCACCTCGCCCAACGTCTCCTGTCCCACTATGCGAACCTTTGCGCCCACCGTGACTGCTGCAGGTGGGGGTGGGGGTGTCTGCTCGTTGGGCTGCTCTCTCTGCTCATTTTGCTCTTGTCGGCGCTCTTGTCGGCGCTGTTTGCGGCGCTCCAGTCGCTCCATCTCGCGCAATACATCTGCCTCGCGTCGCTTCTCCTCGTCGCTACGGTCGACTCGCTCCTTGAATGTATCGAACTCCTTGCGCGCCAGGCGTGTGATCTCCTTCTCGGCCTGCGACTCGCGGATTGTCTTGATGGTGCTCTCGATCTGCTTGTTTGCATCCGCAATGAGACCCTTAGCCTCCGCCTTTGCCTTCGCGATGATCTGCTGACGCTCCTCCTTGATCTTCGAGAGCTGCTCCGCGTAGTTCTGCTCAAGGCTCTCTACTCGTCGGTCGGTCTGTTTGATGCGTTCGCGTTTCTGCTCCCAGTAGCGTTTGTCGCGCGCAATCTCGCGTAGCTGTTTTTCGAGGTTTATGTGTTCGCTGCCAGCCTTCTCGCTCGCGGCGCGGATAATATCCTCGGGCAGTCCAATCTTGCGAGCAATCTCGATGGCGAAGGAGCTGCCGGGTTTGCCCATCTCCAGCTTGAAGAGTGGGCGAATGTTCTGCACGTCGAAGCTCATCGCACCGTTGGCGATGCCTGCAGTCGACGCAGCGTAGTACTTGATGTTGGAGTAGTGGGTCGTAATGACTCCATACGCACCCTTCGAAAGTAACCTGTCGAGGATAGCCTCCGCAATAGCCCCTCCGATGACGGGCTCTGTGCCAGAACCGAACTCGTCGATCAAGACCAGAGATCGGTCGCACGCTCCTGCCACCATACTGCGCATATTATATAGGTGTGACGAGTAGGTCGACAGATCGTTGTCGATCGACTGCTCGTCGCCAATGTCGATATAGAGCGACTCAAAGATCGGTAGCTCCGAGTTCTCCGACGCAGGAACCAAAAATCCACACTGATACATATACTGTACGATTCCTGTCGTCTTGAGGCAGACAGACTTGCCGCCCGCATTTGGACCCGAGATCACTAGGATGTGTTTCTCGCGGTCGAGCACTATGTCTAATGGTATGATCTCCTTGTGGTTAGCCCTGAGAGTCTGTCGCAGAAGCGGATGTTTCGCCGATCGCAGCTCCAGCCGTCCATCCCTCGATAGGATAGGCTTCACACACTCGTTCTCCACTGCCCATAGAGCCTTGGCGCACAACATATCTATCTCGCTAAGGTAGTCGCTCGCCTCGCTGATTTGTTCGCGCTCGGGGCGTATTGACTCCGTGAAGTTGGAGAGGATGCGGACTATCTCGCGTCGCTCCGCATAGTGGAGTTCGCGTAGCTCGTTGTTGATCTGCACAACCTCCACGGGCTCTATGTAGACCGTCTTTCCCGTAGCCGACTCGTCGTGGATGAAGCCCTGCAGCTTGCGCTTGTTGCCTGCCGCAACAGGGATCACCGCTCGTCCGTCGCGGATCGAGATCATAGCCTCAGCCTCCACAACGCCCGACCCCTTCGCCGAGGCGAGGATCTGTTGCAGCCGCTTCGACGCGCGTGACTCACCCTCGCGGATCTGACGACGGATCTGCGCCAACTCTGCCGACGCCGTATCCTTTATGTTGTTGAACTTGTCGACTATGGAGTCGATCTGATTGACGATCGAGCCGAACGACTCGACACCGTCGCCACGGCGTAGCAGCACCTCGTAGTTCTCGCTGCTCTCTGTCGCGCGTTTGCGGATATATGCAGTGATGGCGTCGACCGACGAGAGCGACGCTCGCAGCGCTACCAACTCCTCGATGTCGAGGAAGCTGCCGAGGATCTCGATCTTCTTCACTATCGCCTCAATGTCGTAGTAGCCACCTCGCGGAAATCCACTCTCCATCATCAGCATCGAACGCATCTGATCGGTGAGCTCTATGCGGTGCGTGATCTCGCCCTCGCGGCTCGTGAACTCTTGCTCCTGCAGGAGTCTCGCGGCGGAGGCTATGGTGCACTTCGCAGCCACCTGCTCGCGGAGGCGGTCGAAACCTAATTTTTGTTCAAAGTTTTTTGGGTATATCATTAAATATCTATATCTTACTTCGTCTTGTTAGCCTCCTTTATCGCTCTCTTCGCAGCCTTGGCGTCCTGTTTGTCGACGTCTCGCCCAAAGACCGAGAAGTGGATGTAGCGACCTGGGCGCTCCTTCATATCAATCAGCAGAGAGTCGAGTCCCGAGGTGGCAGAGGTGAGATTTGAGTAGATCGCCTCGTCGCCCAATATTTTGCCTATGTTGCCCTCGTTGGAGTTGATCTTTGCGAGGATTGTGTTGATCTCGGTGAGCGATTGTGAGAGCGTAGAGCCTAGCTCAGCCTCGTTGAAGTCGGCTGTTATGGCGCTGACGTTGAGGAGGATGGAGTCGATCTGAGAGGAGTTGTCGCCAAGGGTCTGCGAGAGCTCTGCGAAGCCCTCCAGCGTCTGGGTTATGTTGGTGTCGTTCTTGGTGATGAGTGAGTTGAGGTTGCGGCTCAATGCGTCGAGGTTGGCGATGAGCGACGAGAGGTGGTCGGTGTTGTTGACCACCAACGAGTTGAGGTTGTTGAGAGTGGTGGTGAGCGACGACGTAACCCCCTCCAACTGACCTGTCAGCGACTCCAGCTCGCTGCCTGCGACGCTCATCAGGTCGATACTCTGCGACGAGGCGATGGTGTCGCCCGACTCAAGATACTCCTCGCTGTCGCCCAAGATGAGTTCGATCACTTTGGGGCTCATTATGTTGCTGCTGACGATCTTAGCCTCGGAGTTTGTGGGGATTTCATAATCGCTGCTAACCGATAGTACGAGCGTCACTCCGCCGCTATGTGTGGCGTCGAGCGAGATCTCCGACACGCGCCCAACTTTCACGCCGCGGATGTAGATCGCGGATGACTTCTGGACACCCGTTATATGGTCGTAGATCGCGTAGTATGTCCTCTCCGTGCTGAAGAGATCTGTGCCAGAGAGGAAGCGAATTCCTGCCCACGCCACAACGATCATTGAGATTGTAAATAGTCCGATTTTTACCTCTTTTTTCATCTGTTTGTCTCCTTTTTTGCTCTGTTAATAGGTTGTTACATAGGCATCTTTGAACGACTTTCGCACCTCTTTGAGATGTTTGATCGCCTCCGCCTCTGTTTTATATTTGCCGATGCAGTATTTGTATTTGTAGCTCCCGCCAGTCACCCTCTCCCACACCTTGCCTCGGTAGCTTTTGAACTGCGAATCTTTGGTCGATAGCGTCTTGCCCGACGAGAGGATCTGGATCGTGTAGCCCCTCTTTGAGGTCGCTGCGGTTGTTGCCGCTTTGGTGGTTGTTGGGGTGGTTGTTGTTGGGGCTGGGGCGGTTGCCTGCGAGGTGCGGTTGACCATCGCTATGTAGTTTTTGATCCCCTCGTAGATCGACTCTGCGATCTCGGCTGCACCCTTCGAGGAGGTCATATAAGCCAGCTCGTTGGCGTTGCTCATAAAGCCGATTTCGGTGAGTACGCAGGGCATATCTGTGCCGTAGAGCACCATAATTGGCTGTCGGCGGAGGTTGCGCACTTTGCGCCCTTTGTCGCCATAGCTCTTCTGGATAAGGCGCGCTAGAGCCTCGCTATACTGTCCGTAGGTGAACTGTAGATTTTGGATGTAGGCTCTCACTATGGCGGCGGTCTTTTCGTCCGACATATCGATCAGGTGCTCCTTGTTGGCGGTGTAGAGTGCGGCATCGTTGCGCTGCTTTTCGAGCGACGACTCTCCCATAATGATCGTCTCGGCACCGTAGGCTGCAGTGCTGGATGCTGCGTTGGCGTGGATCGAGACGAAGAGATCGCCCGATGCATCGTTGGCTATTTTGGAACGTGCAGCGAGATCCTCACGTAGCGTTTTGCCTAGTGCGACATCTTTGGTGCGGGTGAGTATAACCTTGATGTCGGGGTGTCTCTTTTGCAGCAGTTCGTTGAGCCTGAGTGCGATGTTTAGGTTGATCGCTTTCTCGGTGTATCCGCCATACTGTGCGCCAGGGAATGCACCTCCGTGACCAGGGTCGATGATCGCGGTCTTAACACCCTGAGCCTCTGCGTGTTGCGTGGTTACGACGGAGAACGCTAGCAGGATGATAGTTGCTATGTTGAAAAAAAGTTTTGTTTTCACTTTCAAAATCAAATATATATCTGTTTTTTTTCGTTATCTTTGTCAGTTGTAAATCGTGTAACAGGTGGTTCTGGGTGGTTGGAGAGGTGTTTTGTCGCTGCTCTTCTCACCTTGGGCTTGTTTGTTGTAGGGTCCAAATTTTAATTCGTTGCCGACTTGTCGGCAAAGTTATGATTTTTTTTGATATTTTGCGTATTCTGAAGATAAAATATATAGTTTCACTCCTAATTTTGCTACTTTCGGCAGAGTTGGTGTTTGGTGACGACACTCCGCGCCAGATTGGTGGCGGACGCAGGAGCGAGAGAAGATCTGTCGCTTCCGACTCTCTTTTTCGTGACGATATGGTGAGCTCGGGCGACAGCCTCGTACGCTCGCAGCCCCTCGCTCTCGATAGCATTTCGAGCGACTCCATAGCCCCACCTAAGCCCAGACCAAAGGCGATGATCGACGATGTGATGACGGGTAGCAACCTCGACTCGCTCTACTACGACGTCAAGGGAAAGAAGGTGTTCATCTACAACGAGGGCGACATAAAGTATCAGGACAAGAACCTCAAGGCGGATATGATGCAGATTGATATGGATATCAACGAGATCTACGCATACGGTATCGAAATGCCCGATTCGACAGGTAATATTGTCGTTACGCAGCCGCAGTTTATCGACGGCGAGGCTACCTACACTATGGATACCATCACCTACAATATGAAGAGCGAACGCGCTAAGATTAAGGGTGTTGCGACGCAGGAGGGTGAGGGCTGGTTGGTCGGACACCACGTGAAGAAGATGGAGAATGACATTATCAACATCAAGGGTGGAAAGTACACCACCTGCGACTGTGTCGACCATCCGCACTTCTACCTCGCTATGACAAAGGCGAAGGTGATACCTGGCGAGAAGGTCGTTACGGGACCTGCATATCTCGTTATGGAGGATGTGCCGATCTACTTCCTCGGTATCCCCGAGGGATTCTTCCCCCTCAATAGTGGTCCTCGATCGGGTCTGCTGATGCCATCCTACGGAGAGGATGGTACGAAGGGATTCTTCGTGCGCGATTTGGGATACTACTGGTTGATAAACGACTACATAGATCTGACGCTGCTGGGAGGTATCTACACCTACGGTTCGTGGGAGATGAGTGCGTCGTCGGATTATCTCAAAAGATATAAGTACTCTGGAGGTTTCGACATCGACTTCTCCAACATCAAGATCGGCACGAAGGGCGAGGCGGACTACATCAAGCAGAACAACTTCAAGATCCAGTGGAGTCACTCGCAGGATGCAAAGGCAAACCCTGGTTCGAGCTTCTCGGCGTCGGTCAACCTCACAACGAGCGGTTACAGCAAGTACTCCGCAACGACTCTCGACGATATGCTATCGACACAGACCAACTCCTCGGTCGCATACTCTAAGAGCTGGTCGAATGTGTCGTTCTCCACAAACCTCGCTGTCTCGCAGAACTCGCAGACGCAGGCTATATCGGTGACATTCCCGTCGGCGGTGGTGAGTGTGTCGAGGTTCTACCCATTCAAGTGGGGCGACTCGTATGGTGAGGATAAGTGGTATGAGAAGATCTCGATGACATATACGGGTAAGATGACAAACTCTGTCACAACCACTGAGGATAAGATATTCGACAAGGATGTGCTTCACGAGATGGTCAACGGTATCGAACACAGCATCCCTGTCTCGGCGTCGTTCTCTCTGTTCGACTACATCAACATCACCCCGAGCTTCAACTACACCGAGAAGTGGTATGCCAAGAGTCAGGACAAGGAGTGGAACCCAGCGACAAACGAGGTCGACGAGCTCGCCCCAGTCTACGGATTCAACCGACTCTACAACTACAGCACATCGGTCTCGGCATCGACCACATTCTATGGTATGTATCAGGCGAAGGGTAAGCGAAACCCTCTGCAGGCTATCCGCCACACGGTGACTCCTAGCGTCGGATTCTCATATACGCCCGACTTCTCGCAGCAGAAGTATGGATACTACAAAACATATCAGACCGATTCGTTGGGTACGACAAACACCTACTCGCCATACTCGCCCAACTCGTATGGTGTGCCGTCGTCGGGTCGCAATATGTCGATGACATTCTCGCTGTCGCAGAATCTTGAGGCTAAGGTGCTCTCGAAGCGAGATACGTCGGGGGTGAAGAAGATCACCATCATCGACGACCTGAAGATCAGCGGATCGTACAACTTCCTAGCCGACTCGATGAAACTCTCGACTATCCCTGTGTCGGTGCGAACAACACTATTTGGCAACTATGCGCTCAACCTATCGGCAACGCTCGACCCGTATCGTGTAACCCCAGAGGGTGTGAGGTACGACAAGCTCTTTTTCCCAGGACGTATTACAAACACAGGTTGGTCGTTCAGCTACTCCTTTAAGTCGCGCGACAAGAGCTCCTCCCGTTCGGGCACGGCTGTCAACGACATAACGACGCAGTCGCCAGACTATCTAAACCCATTCTACGACCCCTCGGGGACGATGGATCCAGTGCTGCGACGGCAGCTGATGGCGGACTCCTACTACGACTTCTCGCTGCCGTGGAACTTGGGTCTGAGCTATGTGGTCAACTATAGCATTAGCTACGTAAATAACGGAACGACAGGTTATACGCCCAACGTTACGCAGTCGGTTAGCTTCAACGGCTCGGTCAACCTGACGCCAAAGACAGGTATAACATTCTCTAGCGGATATGATATTAAGGCGCGTGAGCTGACGACGTCGTCGGTCTCGATGACGCGCGATCTGCACTGTTGGCAGATGTCGTTCTCGTGGATTCCGTTTGGTTACTATAGGAGTTGGAGCTTTAATATAGGTGTGAAGTCGGCGGCGTTGGCGGATCTGAAGTACGACAAGAGTCAGAGTATGTATGATAATATGTATTAGGAGGATTTAGCGATGGAGATACGAAGTGATTATTTGGTTTTGGGTTCTGGCGTTGCTGGTTTGAGCTTCGCCTTGAAGGCTGCGGAGTTTGGCGACGTTGTTGTCGTCACGAAGGGTGGTGTCAGCGACTGCAACACCAACTATGCGCAGGGTGGAATCTGTTCGGTGACGTATGAGCCCGACACATTCGAGAAGCACATTGAGGATACGATGGTGTGCGGCGCAGGTAAGTGCGATGCGGAGGCGGTAGATCTCGTGGTGAGACGCGCCCCCGAGCTCATCGACGACTTGATAGAGTGGGGCACACGTTTCAACACCACCGAGGATGGACGCTTTGAGCTCCACCGCGAGGGGGGGCACTCGGAGCACCGCATACTCCACTATGAGGATTTGACAGGTGCGGAGATCGAGAGGGCGCTGGTCGAGAGTGTCAAGGCGCACCCTCGCATAACGCTTATGGAGAACCACTTCGCCATAGATCTATTGACGCAGCACCACCTGGGAGAGCTCGTCACACGTCACACTCGCGGATTGGCGTGTTTTGGAGCCTACGTGCTCGACCTAGAGAGTGAGGAGATCCACACTATGCTGGCTAAGTTCACTGTTGTGGCGACGGGTGGCTGCGGTCATATCTATCACACGACGACAAATCCCGAAGTGGCGACAGGCGACGGTATAGCGATGTGTCATAGGGCGAAGGCTAGCATCGAGTCGATGGAGTTTATACAGTTTCACCCCACCTCGCTCTACAACCCTGGCGAGCGCCCCTCGTTCCTCATCACGGAGGCTATGCGAGGCTATGGCGGCATCCTCAGGTTGCAGAGTGGCAAGGAGTTTATGGATCGTTACCACCCTATGCTATCGCTCGCGCCACGAGATGTTGTCGCTCGTTCGATCGACCACGAGATGAAGATCAGCGGTGAGGAGTTCGTCTACCTCGATGTGACGCATAAGGATGCGGAGACCACACGTGCACACTTCCCCAACATCTACGAGAAGTGCCTCTCGTTGGGGCTCGACATAACAAAAAATATGATCCCCGTCACCCCTGCCGCGCACTACTGCTGTGGTGGTGTGAGGGTCGACAAAAATGGGCGCAGCTCGATTAGGCGTCTCTACGCTCTGGGCGAGAGCTCCTGCACGGGGCTGCACGGAGCAAACCGATTGGCGTCGAACTCGCTGATTGAGGCGTTGGTATATGCGGATCAGGCGGCGAAGCATACCGCTACACTTATAGATAATATAGAGTTCCAGAGTGGCATCCCCGACTGGGACTTCGACGGCACCAGTTCGGCGGAGGAGATGATCCTCGTCACGCAGAACAAGAAGGAGGTGCAGCTCATAATGTCGAACTACGTGGGTATCGTCCGCTCAAATCTACGTCTGTCGAGGGCGCTGGCTCGCCTCTCTGTGATATGGCAGGAGACGGAGGAGCTCTACAACAAGACGACCCCAAGCCAGGAGCTCTGTGAGCTTCGCAATATGGTGGCGGTGGCATACCTCACCATCAAGCAGGGAACGGCTCGCAAGGAGTCTGTCGGACTCCACTACACAATTGATTATCCACCCCAAAAAATAGAATAGAAGAAATAATGACTTTACACGAAGAGATCGTACGTCGCAGAACCTTTGCCGTAATTGCCCACCCTGATGCAGGAAAGACAACCCTCACCGAGAAGCTCCTCCTATTTGGTGGCGCGATACACGTTGCTGGTGCTGTCAAGAGCAACAAAATCAAGAAGGGGGCGACCTCAGACTTTATGGAGATCGAGAGGCAGAGAGGTATCTCTGTGGCGACGTCGGTGATGGGATTTGAGTACAGAGGGGCGAAGATCAACATCCTCGATACGCCTGGTCACGAGGACTTTGCGGAGGATACGTTTCGCACGCTGACGGCTGTCGACTCGGTTATCATCGTCATAGATGGTGCGAAGGGTGTCGAGGCGCAGACGTTGAAGCTGATGAATGTGTGCCGTATGCGCAAGACCCCTGTCATTGTATTTGTCAACAAGATGGATCGTCCCTGTCAGGATCCGTTCGAGTTGTTGGATGAGATCGAGAAGGAGCTGCAGATCAAGGCTCGCCCCTTGTCGTTCCCTATATCGAGTGGTCCTACGTTCAAGGGTGTCTATAACCTATATAATCACAACCTATCGCTCTTCACCGACGACGATAGGCAGAGGGCTGCAGCCGACACGGTCGACATAACCGACATTATGCAGCCCGAGCTAGACAACTACATCGAGGAGCGATATGCTAAGCAGATACGCGAGGATATTGAGATCGTCGAGGGTGTCTACGATCCGTTCGATCGCGAGGCGTACTTGCGAGGTGAGTTGGCGCCAGTATTCTTTGGGTCGGCTGTCAACAACTTCGGTGTGAGGGAGTTGCTGGAGTGCTTTATCGATATAGCCCCATCGCCAAGGTTGGCTACGACGGAGGGGCGTGAGGTCGATCCTGAGGAGTCGAAGCTCTCGGGTTTCATCTTCAAGATCCACGCAAATATGGATCCCAACCACCGCAATCGCATCGCCTTTATGAAGGTCTGCTCTGGTACGTTCGAGCGCAACAAGAACTACTTGCACGTTCGCAGTGGCAAGCAGCTGAAGTTCTCGTCGCCAACGGCGTTTATGGCGGAGAAGAAGTCGGTGATCGACGAGGCGTTCCCTGGAGACATTGTGGGACTGCCCGATTCGGGTAACTTCGCCATTGGTGATACATTCACCGAGGGCGAGAAGTTGAAGTTTACGGGTATTCCGTCGTTCGCCCCCGAGCAGTTCCGCTACATTGAGAACGCAGACCCTATGAAGTTCAAGCAGTTGGCGAAGGGTGTCGATCAGCTGATGGACGAGGGTGTGGCGCAGCTCTTCACGTCGAGTCTGAATGGTCGTAAGATCATCGGTACGGTGGGGGCGCTGCAGTTTGAGGTGATACAGTATCGTCTCGAACACGAGTACACTGCAGCCTGTAGGTGGGATCCGATCTCTATCCACAAGGCGTGTTGGATCACGAGCGACAACGCTGAGCAGCTGGCGGACTTCAAGCGACGCAAACATACGAATATGGCGATCGACAAACACGGTCGAGACGTCTATCTTGCCGACACGAGCTATGGGCTTGCGTTGGCGCAGGAGAACTTTAAGGATATTAACTTCTCCTTCACATCTGAATTTTAGCACTCTATGGTAAATTATCTCTCTGTCGAGAACCTCACCAAGAGTTGGGGCGATCTAATCCTCTTCGAGGGGATCAGCTTCACAATCGGTGAGGGCGAGCGCGTGGGTCTCATTGCGCGCAATGGCGCAGGCAAAAGTACACTGCTCTCGGCGCTCGCAAGTGGTGAGGATCTGGAGGGCGGAAGTGTCTCGTTTAGGCGAGATCTGAGGGTCGCCTACCTTGTGCAGGAGCCGCAGTTCGCAGGGGATATGACGGTGATGGAGGCGTGTTTCTCGGGCGACAGCCCTGCGCTGAAGGTTATATCGAAGTATGAGAGTGCGATGCTCTCGGGCGACAACTCGCTGATCGAGAGGGTGGTGGCACAGATGGATGAGATGGGCGCGTGGGACTACGAGTCGAAGGTGAAGGGGATTCTCTCACAGCTGAAGATCACGGAGTTCGACAAAAAGATTGGTATGCTGTCGGGCGGTCAGCTCAAACGTGTGGCTCTCGCCAACGCACTCATCAACGAACCCGAACTGCTTATCCTCGACGAGCCGACTAACCACCTCGACCTCGACGTAACGAGGTGGCTGGAGGGGTACTTGACATCGAGCCGCATATCGCTACTGATGGTTACGCACGACCGATACTTCCTCGACCGTGTCTGCAACCGCATACTTGAGATCGACGAACGCAAACTATTCTCCTATCGTGGAAACTACAGCTACTACCTCGAAAAACGTGAGGAGCGCAGAGCTGCAGCCGCACAGCAGATGGCGAGTGACACAAACCTATACCGCAAGGAGTTGGAGTGGATGCGTCGACAGCCTCAGGCTCGTGCCACAAAGGCGAAGTCGAGGATCGAGAGCTTCTACGACCTAGAGGAGCGTCTGCGACGAGAGCGAGAGCAGGGTAGTGTGAAGCTCGGCGTGAAGTCGTCGTACATAGGCAAGAAGATATTCGACGTGGAGCACCTCTGCAAGGCGTTTGGCGAGAGGGTCATACTGGATGACTTTAGCTACCTCTTTTCGAGATATGAGAAGATGGGTATAGTTGGCGAGAACGGTGTAGGTAAGTCGACATTCCTCAAAATGTTGATGGGCGAAGTAGCCCCCGACAGTGGTAAGATCGACATCGGCACAACCGTTCGCTTCGGCTACTACTCGCAGTCGGGCATAGATTTCGACGACAATACCAAGGTGATAGATGTCATAGCCGAGATAGCAGAGTATATAGAGATGGGTGATGGTAGCCGTCTGTCGGCATCGCAGTTTCTGCAGCACTTCCTCTTCGACCCCAAGGTGCAACACAACTATGTCGGACGACTCAGCGGTGGCGAGCGACGTAGGCTCTATCTCTGCACAATATTGATGCAGAACCCAAACTTCCTGATTCTCGACGAGCCGACCAACGACCTCGACATTATGACGTTGCAGGTGTTGGAAGAGTATCTGCAGAGTTTCTCGGGATGCGTAATTGTAGTGTCGCACGATCGCTACTTTATGGATAAGGTGGCGGATCATCTGCTCATATTTCAGGGCGAAGGGCGAGTTAAGGATTTCCCGTCGTCCTATAGCGACTACCTCGTGTGGCGAGATCTCAAAGAGCAGCAGGAGAGTCCTGCGACATCCACAACTAACACCCCTGCAGCCAGCAAACGAGAGCGCACAGAGACAAAGGCAAAGCTGTCGTTCAACGAGAAGCGTGAACTGGAGTCGATAGAACGCGAGCTGCCCGAACTGGAGGCGGAGAAGGCTCAGTTGGAGGAGCAGATGAGTAGCGGCACACTCTCAATAGAGGAGCTGACAGCACAATCACAACGTATATCCCAACTGATCGAACTGATCGACGAGAAGAGTATGAGGTGGCTCGAACTGAGCGAGAAGGCTTAGTCGATACGCCGCCCTGACTATGGTGTGTACATTATCGGTGTGTAGTCGGGTGCACGTCGGGGTCTGCGCTAACGCCGCGCGGGTAGGAGTGTTCGGAAGATTGAAAATGGTCAATTTTTGAGCCTGTGCCGCTAATGTAAATCGGTGTTCTACGTCATATGGTAAGGGTTGACTTTTTTTAATCGACTCGATTTATGTCAAAAATTAATCTTCCTAACACTACTACCGCGCGGGCGGCAAGCTAGCTTGCATCTGCTTTTTGTTGCGGCTATTATAGGGATACTTCGCATTACAAAAGATTGAGGTGTAGCGCTTTATGAAAACAAGTTTTCAATGCGCTGCACCTCAATCTTTTTTATGTCCGCCGTTGGCTGACATCCCTCTAATTGCCGAATTGTAACTACTGGTGTGACATTATTGTTGCCTCTGAGATTTAGGTGAAATCTATTATCAGTGTGTTCCCTCAACCGACCAAAAAAAAGCCCTCCGAAATTCGGAGGGCTCACCTTGTTACAACAGGCGTTTGTGCGGATAAAGGGACTCGAACCCCCACGCCTCGCGGCACCAGATCCTAAGTCTGGCGTGGCTACCAATTACACCATATCCGCCTATTGCAGTGCAAATGTAGAGATAAAATTTGGGACTACCAAATAAAATTAGATAATTTTGCAAAAAAATAAAATTACGCACCCTATTGTTATGAAAAATGACAAAAAAGAGTTATCTTTGTTGCTTAATTAAAAGGGTGTAGGAATCCAATGAAATTGATAGTAAACGAACAACTAAATACTCCGCAGTAATCCGACAGGGATTATTGCGGACTTTTTTTTCTAACTAATTTAACTGCAGGAGAATGAAAGTAGGCGTTATAATGGGCTCAACAAGTGATTACGATGTGATGGAGGCGGCTGTGGCTACCCTCGCGGAGTTTGGCGTATCGTTCGAGAAACGAGTGGTCAGCGCACACCGTACGCCCGAATTGCTATTCGAATATGCCAAGAGTGCTAAGTCGAGAGGTATTGAGGTGATAATCGCTGGCGCAGGCGGTGCGGCGCATCTGCCGGGTATGGTGGCTAGCCTTACGCCGCTGCCAGTTATTGGCGTGCCCGTTAAGTCGAGGGCGTTGAGTGGGGTCGACTCGCTGCTCTCTATTGTGCAGATGCCGGCAGGTGTGCCTGTGGCGACGACGGCGATAAATGGGGCGAAGAATGCGGCACTCATCGCCATCTCTATCCTCTCGCTCGGAGACGAGGAGTTGGCGGCGAAGTATGATGCGTTTCGAGCTAAGCAGACCGCAGATGTGATGGCGGCAGAGTTGTAAAAATTGAGAAAAGATAGATTTATGAAGATAGGTATTGTTGGCGGCGGACAGCTCGGATTGATGATCGCAGAGGCGGCAGTGGAGTTGGGGCACACTTGTGTGGCGCTCGACCCTGCGAACGACGCACCAGCCTTTGCGGTGTGTGAGGGGCGCATTGTCGCTGCGTATGACGATGTTGAGGCTCTTACGCAGCTGTGCGAGCTGTGCGACGTTGTCACCTACGAGTTCGAGAACATACCGGCTGAGGTGTTGATTCCGCTCTGCGAGAGGTACAACATTAAGCAGGGGTGCGAGCAGCTCCTAAAGTCGCAAGACCGACTTGTCGAGAAGCAGAATGCCGCAGCGAATGGGCTCACCACGCAGAGATATGCGGCGGTTGACGGTATGGAGTCGTTGTGTGTTGCGGTGGAGCAGATCGCTCTGCCTGCGGTGCTGAAGAGCCGACGGATGGGGTATGATGGTAAGGGTCAGATGGTTCTGCGCACGCAGGAGGATCTGGCGAAGGCGGCGGAGCTGGTTAAAGTTCCCTGTATATTGGAGGAGTTTGTAGAGTACGACTTTGAGGTGAGCACGGTTGCTGTGCGATCGGAGGAGGGCTGCACAATATTCCCCGTGGGTCGCAACGTTCATCGTCGAGGTGTGTTGGATCTCTGCATCGTTCCTGCTGAGATGTCGGCAGCGCTGCGCGAGAAGATTGAGCGCGGAAGTGTGGAGTTTATGGAGAGGTGTGGTTACTATGGCATCCTTGCGATAGAGTATTTTGTTAGGGGTGAGGATGTTATCTTCAACGAGATGGCTCCACGTCCCCACAACTCGGGGCACTACACGATCGAGGGGACAACCTCGTCGCAGTTCTCGGAGTTGGTGCGATTCCTCACCGACGAGCCGCTGCAGGGCGCTAGGTTGGTGGCAGAGAGCGTTGTGATGAAGAATATATTGGGCGAGGATCTGGCAGCTGCCGAGGCGTTGGAGGCGGAGCAGGTCGATGGATGCTACACACACATATATGGCAAGAGCGAGTGTAAGGTGGGTCGCAAGATGGCGCACATCACATTCGTCGGATCGACCGAGGCGGAGTATCGCTCGAAGTGGTCGGAGAGATTTGTAGATTAGATTAAAAATAAATAGAAGAGAACAAAATGGGTAATTTCCGCATCTTTGTAGAGAAGAGAGAGCAATTTCGTGTCGAGGCAGATAGCCTTCGTTCGGAGCTCAACACCAACCTAAACCTCTCGATTGAGTCGTTGAGGTTGATCTGCGTTTACGACCTCTTTGGCTTCAGCGAGGAGCTGGTTGAGAGGGCGCAGTATGGCGTATTTGGCGAGATCGTCACAGACCGTGTGTCGAGCGAGATCGAGACGGACGACGCACACATCATAGCGATCGAGTATCTGCCTGGTCAGTTCGATCAGCGCGCTGCGTCGGCGGTGGATTGTGTGAAGTTGCTCGATCCTGAGGCGGATGTAAGAATCCGTTCGGGGCGTATCTTCGTGATCGACAGCGCAGTGTCGGCGAGCGACATTGAGCGAATCAAGAGCTACTGCATCAACGCTGTGGAGTCGCGCGAGAAGGATATGACGCGCCTCACCGATGCCGAGAGGGCTGTGCCAACTGAGGTGCCGATCCTTGAGGGGTTTTGCGCAATGGGCGACGAGGAGCTCGCACCATACTGCAAGGCGATGGGGCTGGCGATGAGCGCGGAGGATCTTGCGGAGGTGCGTAGGTATTTCACAGAGGAGGGGCGCGAGCCGTCGGAGACGGAGCTTCGTATCCTCGACACATATTGGAGCGACCACTGCCGTCACACCACATTCACCTCGGAGCTAACGGATATAGCTGTTGCCGAGAGCTTCATCAGTGCCGACATCGAGGCGCAGATCGACGGAGTGTTGCAGATCCGCGAGAAGTTGGGTCGCACAGAGAAACCGCTCTGTTTGATGGAGCTTGCTACGATCGGGGCGAGATACCTCAAAAAGGAGGGCTACCTCGACGATATGGAGGTGAGCGAGGAGAATAACGCCTGCTCGATCTTCGTCGACATCGACGTCGATGGCGAGAGCGAGAAGTGGCTGCTTCAGTTCAAGAACGAGACACACAACCACCCAACGGAGATTGAGCCATTCGGTGGTGCGTCGACCTGTCTGGGCGGCGCTATTCGTGACCCATTGTCGGGTCGTGCGTATGTCTATCAGGCGATGCGCGTAACGGGTGCAGGTGATATATATAAGCCAATTGCGGAGACTATGGAGGGTAAACTTCCTCAGCGCATTATCTCGCGCAAGGCGGCAGATGGATACTCTAGCTACGGAAACCAGATCGGTTTGGCGACGACACATCTACGCGAGATCTACCACCCAAACTATGTAGCTAAGCGATTGGAGGTCGGTGCGGTATGTGGTGCGGTGAAGGCTGACGCAGTGCGTCGTGAGTCACCAACGCCAGGAGATATAGTGTTGATGTTCGGTGGTCGCACGGGTCGCGATGGTGTGGGCGGTGCAACAGGATCGTCGAAGGAGCACACGACAGAGTCGTTGGAGAGCTGC
>JBCQTK010000027.1:0-28608 GCA_047178665.1 Rikenellaceae bacterium
GTCTGCCCCCGAGCCCGAGCCAACCCCCGAGCCCGAGCCCGAGCCCGAACCCGAGATCCAGACGAGCCGCGCACTTCTCGACACACTCACGCTCAACGATCGTCTGCTGCTGAGCAACGAGCTATTTGGTGGCGACACGGAGGAGATGGAGAGGTTGGTTTTGGTGTTAGGTGCGATTTCTACCCTCGACGACGCACTAATCTACATCGCTCAACGTTATAAGTGGAGGGGTGATAATGAGGGGGCGAAGCTGCTGTTTTCGCTCCTCAAAAACAGATACTTACAGATTTAACAACAGACGTGTCAAAACTATATATAGTACCAACACCGATAGGCAATCTGGAGGATATAACCCTCCGAGCCATCAGAGTACTCTCCGAGGTCGACCTGATCTTGGCGGAGGATACTCGCACGACTGCGTTTCTACTCAAACATCTCGAGATCGAGAAGAGGATGTATTCGCATCACAAATTCAACGAACACGCGACCTGCACGATGATCGCCGAACGCATTGCTGCTGGCGAGAGCGTCGCGCTAGTCTCCGACGCAGGGACACCAGCCATCTCCGACCCCGGATTTATGTTGGTGCGTAAGTGCATCGAGGAGGGTGTGGAGGTCGAGACCCTGCCTGGAGCTACGGCGGCAATACCAGCCCTCGTGCAGAGCGGATTCCCCTGCGACAGATTCTGTTTCGAGGGGTTCTTGCCTCAGAAGAAGGGGCGTGCCAAGCACCTTGCGGCACTAGCCACAGAGGAGCGTACGATGATATTCTACGAGTCACCATACCGCATTGTGAAGAGCCTCGAACAGTTTGCCGAGACATTCGGGGAGCAACGACAGGTATCTGTCACGCGCGAGCTCACAAAGAAGTTTGAGCAGACTGTGCGAGGTACAGTTGCCGAGGTGCTAGCTCACTTCCGCGACAACGAACCTCGTGGCGAGTTCGTTATGGTGGTGGCAGGAGCAACCAAACCTGAGCGACGTGAGAAGATGACAAATGCAGAGAAGTATGGGCTCGACAGACCTAAACTAAAGAGCGACGACGATGAGTAGACGATATAGGACAAAAGATCTAAACTTCGGTGAACGCTGCATACTTGAGGTGTTGTGGGTGTTCTGCTGGGGGTTGTCGCAGCTGCCCCACTTTGTGCTCTACGGGGTGTTGTCGCCGTCGCTCTACTTCATCTTCTATCGTCTCGTTGGCTATCGCAAACGTGTTGTGCGCGAGAATATTGCGCAGAGCTTCCCCGAGAAGAGTAGCGCCGAGCAACGCGCAATCTGCGACAAGTTCTACACCGTCCTATCCGAGGTGATGATAAGCTTCGTTGCGCAGGCCGACCCCACGTCGGGCAGAAAGATATTCCCCGATATGGACGAACGACTCGATAACTCAGCATCGCCCCAGAGAGATCAGGGCAAGGATGCGTTCGACCTCCGCACGATCACTCGCGACCGCAGCTGGATAGCGCTCACCGCACACTTCGGTATGTGGGAGTACCTGACGTGGTGGAGCACCTTTGCCAACCAGCGAATGTTGGCGGTCTACCACCCTCTGCAGAACAAGATCTTTGAGGTTCTCTTTCAGCGCTTCCGCGGCAAGTCGAAGGTCTACCCCCTCCCGGCAACAGAGTCGGTGAGGTTCGTTATCAAAAATGGTCTCCGCTTCCGCGGCGAGAGCTACCTACTCGGACTTATAGCCGACCAAAATCCACCCCTGCTGCCCGAGAGCAACTGGTTCGACTTCTTGGGTCGCGAAACTGTCTTTTTCGAGGGGGGTGAGAAGATTGCTCGCAAGATGAAACTACCCGTCTACTTCATCTACCAAAAACGTATCGGTCGAGGTCAATATACATTCCACTATAAACTTATATGGGACGGTGTCGAGCAGGTAGAACCCACCGAGATCACACGTCGCTATGTAGCGATGCTAGAGGAGGAGATCCGCAAAACTCCATATATGTGGCTCTGGTCGCACAAACGATGGAAACATAAGCGCGACAGAACCAAGATCCAGGGGGCAGAGAGCGCCCAAAAAGCGGTGTAACCAGATGGCAACTAGTGGCTTACGTAGCTGTGCTGTTGTCGTTCTCAACTGGAACGGAGAGGGTCATCTACGCAGGTTTCTCCCTTCGGTTGTGGAACACACGCCCGAGTGGATCGAGATAGTTGTAGCCGACAATGGCTCTACGGACGACTCTAGAGGGGTGGTCGACGGAGCATTTGGCGGTCGCGTGAAGTGGCTCGATCTCGGTCGCAACTGGGGATTTGCCGAGGGCTACAATCGGGCACTGGGATTGCTCAGCCACGATCTCTTCATCCTCCTCAACTCCGACGTCGAGGTGACTGCAGGGTGGTGTGAACCGCTCGTAGAGGAGCTTACGGCGGATGGTGACGTCGCAGTCGCGGGGTCGAAACTTCTGCAGTGCGAACAGCGCAATATGTTTGAGTATGCAGGGGCTGCAGGGGGATTCATCGACTACCTGGGCTACCCATTCTGCCGCGGTCGCGTGCTCTCGACACTCGAAGAGGATAGAGGGCAGTACGACGACGCGCGCGACATATTTTGGGTGAGCGGTGCGGCATTCGGCTGCAGGGGCGATGTGTTCAAGAGTCTCGGCGGTTTCGACGCCGACTTCTTCGCTCATATGGAGGAGATCGACTTCTGCTGGCGCGTGCAACTCGCTGGCTACAAGGTTCGTGTCGTCCCCCAAAGTGTCGTCTACCACCTCGGTGGCGGCACTCTCAGCGCCGACTCGCCTCGCAAAACAATGCTCAACCACCGCAACAACCTAGCGATGATATTCAAGTGCGCCCCCACCACTCAGCGCCTAACCTGCGCAGTCGTCCGCCCACTGCTCGACGCCCTGGCGGCAGCGAGCTATCTGCTGAGGGGACGGTGGCGATCGTCGCTCGCAGTGGCAGAGGCGTGGTGGCACTTCGTGGGGTGGCACACATCGCTGAGCAGAAAACGGAAGGTGATACGGAGCAAAAAAATCGCAGAATCAACACATATATATCGTGGATCAATTCTTCTGTCGCATCTATTTCGTGGAAAGAATGTCGGGGGGGTGAAGGATCGGGCTCTGCGCTAGCGCCGCGCGGGCGGCAAGCTAGCTTGCATTTGCTTTGTTGCGACAATTATAGGGGCGCTTCGCACTGCAAAAGGATAAGGTATAGAGCTTTATGAAAGTGAACTTTCAACGCTCTATACCTTATCCTTTTTATGTCAGCCGATGGCTGACACCCTATAATTGCCGTGTGTAAATTTAGGACTTGACATCATTGGTGACATCATCAATGACATCATCAATATAGGTAAATCACAACTTGTTGTGAGCCGCGCGGCTTGAGCGCAGTCCCCTATTTCCCCATTCGTCTAGTGGCTCTTTTCGAGTTCAGCCTTTAGGCGTTCCACTATTTTTGGGTATTTGTCGACTAGGTTTGTTGTCTCCGATATGTCGTTTTCGAGGTCGTATAGTTCGTAGTCGTTTGTGCCAAAGTCCATTAGGTAGACAGTGTTGATTTTGCGCTCTGGCAGCAGGAGTTTCCAGCGGCTGTCGCGAATTGCGCAGTGCTTTTCGAGTCCGTCGTGGTGCTGGCTGTAGCAGAAGTAGTCGCGCGCGCTCTTGTTGGACTTCCCAAATATCATCTTTGACTGATCTACGCCATCTATCCTTCTGTCGGATGGGATCTCGTAGCCCATAATTTTTGCGAATGTAGGCATAAAGTCGAGTGTTGAGATGAGTCCGTCGCACTCTCTGCCTTGGGCGATGTGCCCCTTCCATCTCATTATGCAGCGCACGCGCGAACCACCCTCGTAGGCAGACCCCTTGCCTGCGCGCAACACGCCAGGGTCGCCCCAGAAGATTGTGCCACGTTCGTACTGTCCCTTTTTGTATGAGCGCTCGGTATACTTTGACTGACACCACGGTCCGTTGTCTGTAGCGTAGATCACGAGGGTGTTGTCGCTGAGTCCCAGCTCCTCCAGTACGTCGAGCAGACGCCCTGTCTCGTGGTCATACTCCTCGACCACGTCGCCATAGAGTGACCCATTGGAGCGCCCCTTGAACTGCTCCGACGCATCTATCTTGGTGTGCATCATAGTGTGTGCTAGGTAGAGGAAGAATGGCTTCTCCTCGTCGCGGTTGCGCAGAAAGTCGATCGACTTGTCGGTGTAGAGTCTCAGGAGCGACGACATATCCGATGTGGTCTCGACGTGTTTGTTGCCGTCGTAGAGGTCGATCTTGCCGCTGTCGTTGCCGCCGAGTGTGCCGAAGTAGTGGTCAAATCCCTGCTCTATAGGCATCTGGTCTATCAGCTCCTTGCGGTTCGACACGTCCCACTTGCCGACGCACGCAGTCTCGTATCCCACGCTCTTCGCCATCTCTGCGATGGTGATCTCGCTGCCTGGCATCGACCGACCGCCGCTGCGGAGTGGGTAGCGCCCTGTCATCAGAGTCGAGCGCGACGAGCCACTTACAGGCTGCGCGTAGAGTGTGGAGAACGACGTACCATCTGCGTGGAACTGATCCATCACGGGCGTGCGGTTCGTTGTGCTGCCAAAGCACCCGAAGTCGTTGTAGCCCTGGTCGTCGGTGAAGATAATGAGTACGTTGGGTTGCGCGTCGGCTGCAGGTTTCGCAGTCGCGCTATCGATCGACGCGACACTCGATAGGAGTAGCGCACCGCCATAGGTAAATGTGGATTTCATATAGGTCTGGTTTAATTGGTTTTTTACGAAAAGAGGGGAGGCGATATGTGATCCGACCTCCCCCCAATTTATTAGTAGCTGCGTGCAAACAACACACGCATCTTCGATGGCTTGCCCGTGAAGATGCAGGCTCCATCCTCCTCTACTGCGTCGACAGGGATGCACCGGATTGTCGCCTTTGTGGCATCCTTTATCGCCTGCTCCGTCTCGGGTGTGCCGTCCCAGTGTGCTGAGATGAAACCACCCTTGTTGTCGAGTAGGTCGAGGAACTCTTCCCAAGTGTCAGCCTTCGTAATCATCGAGTTGCGATACTCTAGCGACTTGCTGTATATGTTGTTCTGTATCTCCTCCATCAGCGCAACTATTCGCTCGGTCAACCCCTCCTGCGACACAACCTCCTTGGTGAGGGTGTCGCGGCGAGCCAACTCGATCGTGCCGTTTGCGAGGTCGCGAGGACCTATCGCGAGGCGAACAGGTACACCCTTCAACTCATACTCGGCAAACTTGAAGCCTGAGCGGATGTTGTCGCGGTCGTCGATCTTGATCGTCAGACCCTGCGCACGAAGAGGTGCTGCTATCGCCTCCATCTTCTCGCGCATCTGCGCAAGCTGCTCGTCGCCCTTGTAGATTGGGACGATTACGACGTGTATGGGTGCGAGCTTAGGAGGTAGCACGAGTCCGTTGTTGTCGGAGTGAGCCATAATGAGAGCACCCATTAGGCGTGTTGAGACACCCCACGATGTCGCCCACACATACTCCTGCTTACCCTCTTTGTTGGTGAACTGTACGTCGAATGCCTTGGCGAAATTCTGTGCCAAGAAGTGCGACGTGCCGCTCTGTAGCGCCTTTCCGTCCTGCATAAGAGCCTCGATGGTGAGGGTGTCCTCGGCACCTGCGAAGCGTTCGTTGGGCGACTTGTGACCTACGATGACAGGTAGAGCCATCCACTCCTGCGCGAACTTCTCGTAGACGTGGATCATCTTGTGTGTCTCCTCAATCGCCTCCTCGCGAGTGGCGTGGGCGGTGTGCCCCTCCTGCCACAAGAACTCTGCTGTGCGGAGGAAGAGGCGTGTGCGCATCTCCCATCTAACCACATTTGCCCACTGGTTGCAGAGGATCGGTAGGTCGCGATATGACTGAATCCACCCCTTGTAGGTGTTCCAGATGATAGTCTCGGATGTTGGACGCACGATCAACTCCTCTTCGAGCTTTGCCGCAGGGTCAACCACTACGCCGCCGCCATTGGGGTCGTTCTTGAGGCGATAGTGTGTCACCACAGCGCACTCCTTTGCGAATCCCTCGACGTGGTTAGCCTCCTTCGAGAAGAATGATTTGGGGATGAAGAGTGGGAAGTATGCGTTCTCGTGTCCTGTCTCCTTAAACATCTTGTCTAGTGCCGCCTGCATCTTCTCCCAGATAGCGTAACCGTAGGGTTTGATCACCATACATCCGCGCACCGCAGAGTTCTCAGCCAACCCTGCCTTTACGACCAACTCATTGTACCACTGCGAGTAGTTGTCCTCCACCTTCGAGAGGTTCTTTAGCTCTATTGCCATACCTTATACTATATAATATTAATTTTCTTATAGATTCAATCAAACTGCAAAATTAACAATTATTATCTGTTTACAACAATCTTTGCCACAAAAAGATAGGGAAAACGCACGAAAATCGGGGGCTTCGCTTACGTCGCGCGGGCGGCAAGCTAGCTTGCATCTGCTTTTGTTGCGGCAATTATAGGGGTGCTTCCCCTATAATTGCGTATGTAGATCCCAAAGTGTAGAGTCCTCGCGTTTGCCCTGTAAAAAACCTACTCCTCGTCGAATAGATGTGCGCACTGTGCCCCTACGAAGTTGATTAGTGCCTGTGGTTCGACCTCGATCTGCACTCCTCGCACCCCTGCGCTGACATATATTATGTCGAAGAGGAGTGCGGAGCTATCTATATATGTAGGAAATGCCCTCTTCATCCCGATGGGGGAGCAGGCGCCGCGGATGTACCCTGTGGTAGGGAGCAGCTCCTTCATCGCCAACATCTCGACGCTTTTGTTGCCCGACAGCTTAGCTGCAGTTTTGAGGTTTAGCTCCTTGTCGCCAGGTATCACGCAGACGAGGTGTCCGTTGCGATCGCCCCTCAGCACTAGCGTCTTAAATACCTGTGCCACGTTTTCGCCCAGCTGCTCTGCTACGTGTGTGGCGGCGAGGTTGCTCTCGTCGACTTCGTAGCACACTAGCTCGTACGAGATCTTCGCCTGATCCAGCAGCCTCACCGCATTTGTCTTTGCAATCTTCTTCGCCATAATCTTGACTCGTATTTGTATTTACACTGCAAATCTATACATTTTGTTTGTATTCTCACAATTTATGACTATCTTTATCGAACAACCGAGCACAACATTTAGAGCAATGGTGACAATCACATCTCTTGTCGAGAACACCTCCACCTGCGGATTCAGGACAGCACACGGGCTCTCGCTCTATATCGAGACTCCGCGCCACCGCCTACTCTTCGACGTGGGGGGCGACGAGACCTTTGTGGAGAACGCCCAGCGGCTCGGCATAGATCTTGCGGCTGTCGACATAGTGATAATATCGCACGGACACAGAGACCACGGAGGTGCACTCGCACGCTTCATCGAGCTCAACACCACCGCGACGATCTACATCCAGCGGCAGGCATTTGCACCCCACTTCAGCCACCGCCCAACGGGTGTTGGCGACATTGGGCTCGACATCTCGCTGATGACAAACGAGCGCGTGGTGCTCCTCGACAGCGACTTCGAGATCGACGAGGAGTTGATTTTGTTTAAGGTCGTGGAGAGTTCCCTCTGTCGATCGGGTGCCAACGCAACACTCTACGAGGGCGATGCACCCGACCGTTTCTGCCACGAGCAGAATCTAGCCATTCGCTGCGACGAGCCGATAGTCGTGATGGGGTGCGGTCACAACGGAGTGGTAAACATCCTCAAACGCGCGGCGGAGTTCTCACCACGCCTATGTGTCGGTGGTTTTCACCTCACCAACCCCTCTGCGCGACGCGACGAGCCTCGCGAGCTGATCGACCAGATCATCCAACACCTGCGAGAGTTCCCCGACGTGGAGTTCTACACCTGCCACTGCACTGGCGTCGATGTGTATAAATATATCTCCTCGCAGATGAATACCATCCACTACCTCTCTTGTGGCGAGAGCATATCCTGTGGAGGGATGTAGCTCTGCTCTGTAAACGACGGGGACTGCGCTAACGTCGCGCGGGCGGCAAGCTAGCTTGCATCTGCTTTAGTTGCGGCGCGGATTGAGTTCAGCGCCCCCAATCTCCTAAATTATCTCCTCTTCGGGAGACGAGAAACTAGCACCCCAAATCGGGTGCAAATTGCTATTTCTAGGTAGTGAAACGTGTGAAATAGCTAATAGTAGCTAGAAAAGTCCCAATGACGTCCAAAATATAGCTTAATGTAGGGATTGTGACAGAAATAATAACACCCTACCTTTGTCCTCGAAGGTCATCAATATCTTAAATATATTTAACAACTCGTTTGTTTTGCGCAAATTAACGTAGATTGTGCCACGGTTATATAATATTTAAGTTGACCTAACAATTTTGTGTTGATTAAAAATTTAAGTATATGAGAATAATTTTGACTATGATAGTTGCCATCTTGCTGCAGCTTCCACTCTTGGCAAACAACCAACGCGATCGCAGCAATTTGTCGATGATCGTTGGAGAGGTTAGATCGAGCGAGGGTGGCGCGGTGATCCAATTCGCCACTATATCTGTCGCGGAAGACAATCGTTACGCCTGCATCTCCGACGAGAATGGACGCTTCAAGCTTCGCGCGCCGCTGGGTGAGCAGACTATTGTCGTCTCGTTCGTCGGCTACGAGGAGCAGAGCATTAAGGTTGCCGCAGTGTCGAATGGCAATAAGCCGCTGAAAATCAGATTAGTACCCACGACGACAGACATCGAGAGGGTAGTTGTGCGAGGCGAGAGCCAGAGCAGCCGCACCAATCGCACAGCCTTCAACGTACAGAGCGTCGAGATAGGTTCGTTGAAGAACAGTTCGGCGAACATCACACAGGCGATGTCGAAGATGAGCGGCGTGAATCTCCGTGAGAGTGGCGGTGTCGGAAGTGATACGGAGTTGAGCATCAATGGTTTTACGGGAAATCACGTCAAGATATTCATCGACGGAATCCCTCAGAATGGTAATGCAGCATTCTCGCTCAACAACATACCTGCAGGATTTGCCGAGCGCATAGAGATGTATAGCGGTGTCGTGCCGATCGAGTTTGGCGCCGACGCGTTGGGCGGTGTGGTGAACATCATCACCAACAAGGCGCACAAGTCGAACCGTCTAAATGTCGATGCCTCATACTCTTATGGTTCGTTTAACACCCACAAGACATACCTCAACTTTTCGAATACGATAGCCAAGAGTGGTTTCACATACAGCGTCACAGCCTACCAAAACTACTCTGACAACAACTACGATATTGACAACTACATTGTCTACTATGGTCTTGCCGCCAATGGCAACGTGACCCGTTCGATGAACAAGAACAAGATCGAGACTGTAGAGCGTTTCCACGACCAGTACCACAACGAGACGGTGATTGGTGCCGTAGGTTTCGAGAACACCTCGTGGGCAGACCACCTGACGTTGAAGCTCAACTACTCGCAGTACTACAAAGATGTGCAGACAGGAACTACACAGGAGGTTGTATATGGTGAGAAGTATAGCGAGGGTACAACTTTGACTCCTACGTTGGAGTACTCGAAGAGGGATCTTTTTACGAGTGGGCTAGATGTGAGATTCTCCGCAAACTTCGACACGGGGCATACCCACAACGCCGACCCTGCGACAGAGTCATACAACTGGTTGGGTGATGCTGCCGCGACAAACCTTACGCCTACAGATAACTACTCGAAGAACCGAAACTGGTCGACTAACTTCGTCTCGAAGTATGTGCCGACCGAGAAGCACTCGGTGACGATCTCCAACACGCTTACCTCCACTTCGCGAGCTTCACGCTCGTTGATCGACGGAACGAATCTATATAGTGACTACGGCACACCGCAGCAGAGCAGGAAGTCGATCTCGGGTCTCTCCTATCTTATTCGTCCGATCAAGGCATTTGAGGGTACTATCTTTGCGAAGCACTACTATCAGTCGAACCAGGGCACTGTCACCGACACCGACACGGGGGTGAGCACCAACGAGACTCGCCACTCCTCGAATCTTGGTTATGGAGCTGCTGCGACCTACTTCATCCTGCCGCAGCGTCTACAGTCGAAGGTCTCATACGAGAGAGCATATCGTCTGCCCACCTCGACAGAGATGTTTGGCGACACTGATCTTGAGGTCGGAACATTCGAGATCGACCCCGAGACCAGCGACAACATCAACATCAATCTAGTCTATACGCAGACATTCAACGACAAGCACTTCCTGCGTCTTGACGGTTCGTTGATCTACCGCAACACCTACGACTACATTATGCGTTCGACAAGCTCCGACGGAACTTCGGCTAGCTACAAGAACTATGGGCAGGTCAAGACAAAGGGGTATAGCATCATCGCTCGCTACGACTACGATCGTCACTTCAGCATCGGCGGAACATTCAACAGCATCAACCCTCGCGATGCCGAGAAGTATGAGACTGAGGGGTCGGAGAAGCTAAATATTACATATAATATGCGTGTGCCGAACCAACCATACCTCTATGGAAATGGTGATGCAACATTCAACTACTACAACCTATTTAGCAAGCACGATCAGATCTCGCTCATCTACGACGTATTCTTCCAGAACGAGTTTACCCTCTACTGGGAGGAGATCGGATACTCCGACACTAAGGCGAAGGTACCAACTCAGTTGTCGCACAATATCACCCTAAACTACTCGTTCCGCAACAACCGCTACAACCTCTCGTTCGAGGCTCGCAACATCACCAACGAGAAGCTCTACGACAACTATAGCCTGCAGAAGGCTGGACGTGCGTTCTACGGCAAGTTTAGAGTGAACATATTTAAGTAAAAACAGAATCAAATAAATAATTAAAATCACAAAAACTATGAAGAGATTTACACAATTTGCATTTGTCGCAGCCTCTGCGTTGGCACTTGCTTCAGCCTGCTCTAAGGATGACGGCTACACTGGTCCAGGTTACGAGGCGGGAGAGCCTGTCTTTGCCATCGTAGCGCAGGTCTACTCATCATCTACAGAGAACACTACAGCGGTGTTGCTCACCAACGAGACATTGGAGTCGGGACAGATCACAACCATCAGCAACGGAACAGAGGTCGAGACTCTCGGTAGCGAGTGGTCGTTCTCCTCTAGCAATGACTATATGTACTCTATTAAGGATTCGGGAAGTACGGATCCCGTTCAGGTCGGACAGTACTATGTAGATGCAGCAGAGGGACGTATGAAGTTGAACAACTCATATGTGGGCGACGCTTATCACATCTGGGGTATGTGGGGCGACAACACGTTCGCTACAGTTCGTCACAGCGGCAGCGACACATCGAGGTCTGTTGAGGTTGAAACAATCGGCGGTGGTGATAATGGTAGAGATAATCAGACTGCTACATACTATGGTTCGATGGCTACAACTGCATACTATACAGTCGATAACCCTGTGTCGCAGAGTAGCTCATACGAAACTAACAACTACCTCGGTAAGTATAACACAAAATATAGCAATGGCGAGACAGCCGCTATCGTAGGTTTCGTGACATCGGGTGATTATGTCTACGCATCATACGCTACGACTGGCGTATCTCTATATGAGATCAACCAGACTAATAGCAGCTTTGATGACACTACATATGGCGACTATGTAATGGATGGTTACGGAAGTTATTACAACGAGACCCTTGAGTCAACTACGTATCTTACCCCATTATCAGGTGTCCCAGCTCCACTTACTCCTGGCAACGCATACATCGCTCGTTATCCAGTGAACGGATCATTCGAGTCTACACCAACAATCTTCGGTACTGACAAGATGGGTCAGGCGTTCGGTCGTACAACGGGTAATCCACTCAACACTGTTATCAACAACGATGATGATGGCTACGTATATGTATTCTCTCCAGGAACAACTCGCCGCTACCGCAACGACGCTGCGGATGGTGGTGACGACAACGACGAGGTGACAAAGTACAAAGGCTATGACTCTTATGTCAGTAATATATATACCTATGATGAGAATGACAAGCAGACAGATAAGCTAAAGCTTGTGACGACAGATCACGGTGCTAAGGTTATGCGTATCAAGAGTGGCTCTGCATCGTTCGACTCTTCGTTCGGTACAGATGGAGTGCAGGATCTCTCTTCGATTATGGGCAACTACACATTCTCTCGTGTATGGCACATCACAGGATCTAAGTTCTTGCTTCGTGTGATCCACAGAGAGAACCTCTACAACGTGTCACACAAGAGTGACCTTGGTGACGGACACTTCTACATCTACGACTCTAGCTCAAACACTGCGACAAAGGTGACAGGACTTCCTGATCCTGATCCAGCAGGGGATGGCGATGGCGACGATAGCAACTCATCAGATAGTGCGTTCTACGGTATGGGCAACACAGCGATCGGAGCACCTTGCTTCGTTGGCGACAAGGCTTATATCCCGATGGCGATCGCTTCAGAAGAGTACCCATCAATTTGGGTTGTTAACTCGTCGACTGCTTCAGCAACAAAGGGTCTTCAGGTTGTCGCAACTCGTGTCTCTGCTGTCGCTTTGATGAATGCGCAGTAGTCTGTAATTTTTTTTGAGAGAGAGGGGGCGTAGCCGATATTGGTGCAGCCCCCGCTCACTCCTTTTCTAACTAACTCAAACAAAAGATAATAAATATGATAAATGCAGCATTTGATCTACTAGATTTCCTCCGCTCCAACTTCTCTATGATATTTGCGTTGGCGCTATACACTGCTCTCGCGGTACTTCTCGCAAAGTCGATCAAGAAGAACTATAAGGTCTACTACTGGCTATTCGGCTTGATGTCGGCAGGTTTCGTAATTCCCGTTGTCGTTCGCCTATGTGGTGGCACGATGCCGTTCAACTTGGGAAGCATCCCACTCTTTGGACTATGCTTCTCGGAGCTCTCGAGCGCCGCGAACTTTGTTCACCCAGTATTGATTATCATTATGTATATGGGGGCGTTCTCGCCAAAGATCCCTGTTGTCGGCAAGTTGATGTCGATCCGCAAGGAGCTCTCTATCATCGTTGGATTCCCAGTTATCGCCCACGCTATGAAGCGTCTGTTCGGTTCGTTCGTCGGTGGATGGAACTTCTTCTTCGACCACGAGGCAGCGATCCAGAGTCCTCGCGTGACTAGCGTCATTGGCTCGGGAATATCGAGTTTCGTCTATGTGTTGGGACTCGTTATGTTCGTGTTGTTCCTCGTGTTGTGGATCACGTCGTTCGACTCTGTACACAAGAAGTTGGGCACGCAGCGTTGGAAGTCGGTTCAGAAGTGGTCGTATGGTTTGTATGCAATGTTGTTCATCCACGCGATGGGTCTCAACCTCGGTGGCTACATCAGCGACAAGGCGCGTGAGGCGCAGCAGTCGTCAGCTCCTCGCACCGAGCAGGTGGAGCGTGCACCACAGGCGCAGCAGGGGCACGGAGCACCACAGCAGGCGCAGCCACAGGCACAGCAGGGTCACGGTCACGGCAGTCGTCCGCAGCCATTCAGGTTCTCGGAGATCGAGATCGGCCGCAACGACAAGCGCGTGTTGAATATGGTGATCCTAGTGTTGATCTACGGTTCATACCTCTACTTCCGCCTCCGCAAGGCGAAGATCGCGCGCGAGAAGCGCGACACAGCGAAAACTAAGAAGTAGACGCACCGCGAAAAAGAGCGAGGGCGACCAACAGTTAAATGTTGATCGCCCTCGCTTTATTATATATATGTCTCTACTCCTCAGACTCCGCCTCCATACCGCGCGTAAATGTAGCCATCGCGCTGGCTGTCATACCCATCGACGAGTAGCCTCCGTCGTGGTAGAGGTTCTGCATTGTCACTTTGCGAGTGAGGTCAGAGAAGAGCGTAATCACATACGACGCGCAATCCTCTGCTGAGGCGTTGCCCAGTGGCGATAGCTGGTCGCCAAGCTGTAGTAGACCCCCCATTCCCGAGACGCCATTTCCTGCAGTGGTAGGTGTTGGCGACTGCGATACGGTATTGACACGTACACTCTTCTTCGTTCCGTAGATGTAGCCGAAGCTGCGCGCGATAGACTCCAACAGAGCCTTAGCATCCGCCATATCGTTGTATCCACAGAGGGTGCGCTGCGCAGCGATGTAGCTCAACGCAACAACAGAACCCCACTCGTTGATAGCATCCTTCTTGATCGCTACCTGCATAGCCTTGTGGAACGATACTGCCGAGATGTCGAGTGTCTTCGATAGGAAGTCGTAGTTGAGGTCGTCGTAGTCGAAGCCCTTGCGTACGTTTGGCGACATACCGATCGAGTGGAGCATAAAGTCGAACTTACCTCCGAAGTGCTCCATCGTCTTGTCGATCAAAACCTCTAGATCCTCCACCGACGAGGCGTCCGCAGGGATAACGATCGTGTTGCACTCCGTCGCAAGATCCTGGATTGCACCCATTCTCAACGACATAGCTGTGTTAGTGAGGACGATCTCAGCCCCCTCAGCTACTGCTTGCTGCGCCACTTTCCACGCGATCGAGTTCTCGTTGAGTGCACCGAATATAAGTCCCTTTTTGCCTTTTAATAGATTATATGCCATAACTAGCTTAAAATTTATTTTGTTAATATTTTCTCACAATATTCTATAATTAGCACAAAAGTAGTAATTTTTTTCCATTTTTACCTATCTTTGCAATGTATATAACAAAAATCCAACAATTTTGAGCTTTTCAATCACCATACTCGGCTCGTCGTCTGCCAAACCCACGGTGGGTCGACACCCATCGTCGCAGGTTGTGAACCTCTGCGAGCAGTACTATCTGGTCGACGCTGGCGAGGGGTGCCAACGACAGATGTTTCGCTACGGGATCAATCCGCTGAAGATCCGCGCGGTATTTATCTCGCACCTCCACGGCGACCACGTATATGGGCTCTTTCCGCTCCTCTCGACACTCGGGCTCTATGGTCGCAAGACGGTGCTGACGATCTATGCGCCGCGCCCATTTGGCGAGATATTGGAGTCGCATCTTCGGTTCTTCGACAATCAACTATCGTACCCTGTTGAGTGGCACGAGGTCGACACGCGCAAGAATCAGATCATCTTCGAGAACCGCACGCTTGAGGTGTGGAGCATACCGCTAAAGCACCGCGTCGCTGCGTCGGGCTACCTCTTCCGCGAGAAGGAGCCACCGCTCAATGTCGACAAGTTCAAGATCGAGAAGTATGCGCTCTCCGTTGCGCAGATAACAGCCGCAAAACGGGGTGAGGATGTCACGATCGACTCGGGCGAGACGATCGCCAACGCAGAGCTAACCTACACACCCCACTGCGCGCGCTCCTACGCCTACCTATCCGACACAAGCTACCGCGAGCAGGCGGCGCGGCAGTGCGAGGGGGTCGACCTGCTCTACCACGAGGCTACATATCAGGGTGACGAGGCGGAGATAGCTTCAAAACGTGGACACTCCACATCAATCGAGGCGGCGCGAGCTGCCATCGTCGCAGGGGCTGAGCGACTAATCCTGGGGCACTTCTCGGCACGCTACCGCGACCTGACGCCTCTGCTGGAGGAGGCTAGGGGAGAGTTCGCCGAGTCATACCTAGCCGAGGAGGGGGCACGATTCGAGATCGAGAAGCGACGATAGTAGTAGAATAAAAAGAGAGCACAACATAATGATAAAAGCAGAGATACAACTAATCCGCTCGCTTGGCGAGAAACGTACACGCACCGAGATGGGGCTATTCATCGCCGAGGGCGACAAATTTATCGGCGAGCTTATTGACTCCACACTTCGCGTCCGCAAGATCTATCTCACCGAGGATAGCACCATCGACGACACATACGTCGACCGATCGACCGAGATTGAGTGGGTGAGCAACAAGGAGATGGAGAGGCTGTCGCAGCTCAAGAGCGCCAACAACTCGCTCGCACTTGTCGAGATGCCACGCTACACGCTCGACGCTGCGGCGCTCGACAACAATCTATCGATAGTGCTCGACAGTGTGCAGAACCCTGGCAACTTGGGGACAATAATTCGCCTAGCCGACTGGTTCGGTATCCGCGATGTCATCTGCTCGCCCAACTGTGCCGACTGCTTCAACCCTAAGGTTGTGCAGGCTACGATGGGGGCAATACTGCGCGTCAGGGTTCACTACACGGAGCTCGTGCCACTGCTCAAATCAACCTCGCAGCCAATATATGGCGCATTTCTCGAAGGCGACAACATCTACCACCGCGACCTCACACCAAACGGTTTCATCGTGATGGGAAGCGAGGGGCAGGGGGTGTCGGACGAGGTGGCGCAGCTCATTGGCGAGAGGCTCTACATCCCCTCATACCCTGCGGAGGAGGTGTCGACAGAGTCGCTCAACGTAGCTATCGCGACCTCTATTATCTGCTCGGAGTTTCGTCGTCGCTAACCATCTCTAGTAGCGAGGAGTCGCCATAGCTCAGGAAGCGGAAGTCGTTGGATAGCGCATAGTTGTAGATCTCGTGCCACGCCTCGCCCACATATGCCGATACGAGTAGCAGCAGTGTCGACTTGGGCTGGTGGAAGTTGGTGACGATCGACCGCACAACGCGGAAACGATACCCCAGCGGCGTAATCATAATCTGTGTCGACGCCTTCAGCCGACTCAGCGACTCGCGATCCATATAGTCGAGGAGCGTCTCGAAGATATGCGCTCCCTTCATCGACTCCTTGATGTCGTATAGTTCCCACTGCCCAACGACCCTCTCGCACTCTGCCGACCCCGTGGTCTCGACTCTGTTGGCGAGGGCTGCGAGCGATTCGAGTGTTCGCACCGATGTAGTCCCCACAGCGGTTATGCGATCTGTGTGGTTGCGTAGGCGCTGCAGTGTCTGGCGCGTTATCTCGAAGTGCTCGGTGTGCATCGGGTGGTTGGCTGCATTCTCCTCCTTGACAGGTAGGAATGTGCCGGCACCGACGTGAAGCGTCACCTCCTCCGTCTCGATACCCCTGCTCTTCATCTCGTCGATAAGTTCCGAGGAGAAGTGCAGACCTGCTGTTGGCGCTGCCACCGACCCCTCGAACTTGGAGTAGACAGTCTGGTATCTGCTCTCGTCGATCGACTCACTCTCGCGGCACAAATATGGTGGGATGGGAATACGACCCAACATCTCCAGCATCTCACCAAAGGTGTGGTCGCTCTCCCATCTGAAACGTACGATATGTTCGCGCGAGCCCCTCTCGACCATCTCGGCTGCGAGACGTAGCTTCTCGCCCTCGTGCGAGAATTCGATCGAGAGCTCACCCTCCTTCCACCTCTTGAGATTGCCGACGATGCAGCTCCACTCACACTCGCCACGAACGGCAAAGGCGCGCTCGTAGTCGGCTGGAGAGTGGGGTTCGAGGCAGAAGATTTCGAGACGCGCACCGCTACTCTTGTGCATAATGATGCGTGCACGGATCACCTTCGTGTTGTTGAACACGAGCAGCGTCCCCTCGGGTAGTAGCTCCGCGATTGTGGGGAATGTGTGCTCCGCTATTGTTCCGTTGCGGAAGTGCAGGAGTTTCGAGTCGGTGCGGTTGGCGAGTGGATATTTTGCGATTCGCTCCTCGGGAAGAGGGTAGTCGTAGTCGCACATATCTATGTTGCGAGAGGTGTTATCGAGCATCGTTTGGTGTGATTAATCTTCTGAACAGCAGCCACATTGACCCTCCCGAAAGAGTGCCGACAAGAGCGCCTAACAATATATCTTGGGGGAAGTGATAGCCCAAATAGATTCGCGAGTAGCAGACCAGCGCAACCTGTGTCCACATAACCGCAACGAACCACCTGCGACGAATAGCCATCGAGGCGATGATAGCGATCGAGATCGAGGTCGCAGCGTGTGCTGAGACAGTCCCAAACTGCCCACCCTTGCGGATGAAGTGCACCAACCCATCGAGCTCGGGCGTGTGCATCGGTCGAAGCCTCACGGGGAAGTCGGGTAGTAGCCCTTTGAGCAGCCCCGAGTGTTTGAAGATCCCCGAAATAAGATCCGACAACCCCACAGCCGCGCCTATGGCGACAACCACAAACAACACTCCGCGCCACCCTGCGCCGCGCCACACCAACCACAAAATCAGGAGGTAGAGAGGCGACCACGATAGCTTGCCCGACACAAAGAGCATCAGCGAATCGAGCAACGACCCCCCATCAAAGTTGAGCCACAAGAATAGATCTGTATCCCACATAATCAACCATTTATAATTAACAATTATTATTCGCCTCCGACCAGCTGATCCAACGAGCGCTCAATGATCTCGCACGCCTCGTCAATCTCAGCATCCGTGATAGTCAGCGGTGGCGAGATCCTAAATGCAGTGTCGCAAAATAGGAACCAGTCGCTCATAACTCCCTCGCTCTTAAATATCTCCATCAGTCGATACAACATCCACGACTCGCCCAGCTCCACAGCCATCAACAGCCCCGAACGTCGGATCTCTCTCACCAGCTTATGACTCTCTAGGCGCCTCTCGAACCTGGCACCCTTCGCCTCAACCTGCTCGATCAATCCATTGTCGATCAGATAGTTCAGCGCCGCCAACCCTGCCGCGCAGCTAACGGGATGACCTCCAAACGTGGTGATATGTCCCAACACAGGGTTCTCCTGCAGAGTCGCCATCACCTCGCTGCTTGCCACAAACGCACCGAGCGGCATACCGCCACCAAACGCCTTTGCCAAGCAGATAATGTCGGGCGTTACACCATATTTCAACGACGCAAATGCAGCGCCCGTACGCCCCACGCCTGTCTGTATCTCGTCGAACACAAGCAGCGCCCCAACCTCCGTGCAGCGCGCCCTCAGCGCCTCTAGGTATCCATCGGCAGGTAGTCTCACGCCCGCCTCGCCCTGCACAATCTCGCTTACGACGCAGGCAGTTTGGTTCGTGATCTGCGACAGATCGTCGAACGAGTTGAACTCAATAGCCCTACAATTGGGCAGCAGTGGCTGAAACGCATCTGTCCACTCCTCCCCCTCGGGCGAACCCATCAGCGACATAGCCCCCTGCGTCGAGCCGTGGTACGACCTGCGCATAGAGATGATCTCGCGGCGTGCAGTGTAGCGCTTAGCCAACTTCATCGCACCCTCGATCGCCTCAGCTCCCGAACTCACGAAGTAGACCGACGAGAGCGGATAGGGTAGTAGCTCCGCGATCTTGGTCGCATACTCCACCTGCGGCGACTCGACAAGTTCGCCGTAGACCATAACGTGCATATACTTAGCGGCTTGACGCTGCACAGCCTCGACAACTGCAGGGTTGCAGTGCCCCACATTGCTAACCGATACGCCAGCCACAAGGTCGACATATCGTCGCCCCTCGGGGGTGTAGAAGTAGGAGCCCTCAGCTCTCGACACCTCCACCAACATCGGTGAGGGCGAGGTTTGAGCGACGTGCTCTAGGAACTGTTTGCGTAGTATCTTTGTCATTCTATGTCGGGGTGTTATATCTCGGTAAATTTGCGTTTCAGAATACGCTCTGCGTCGCGCACGCTCGACTTCATCCAGCGGTAGAGTATCTCCTGCTGCTCCTCTGCGTCGATCTCCCAGCCGCTCGTCGTGTCGCGCAGCCGCTGCGATAGCATATAGATCAGGATCGCTGCCGACGCCGATACGTTGAGGCTCTCGACCATTCCGCACATCGGAATCTGCAGAAACTCATCCGCCTCGTCGATTATCTGCTGCGAGATCCCTGCGTGCTCCGTCCCAAAGACGAGGGCGAAGCGTCCTGTTCCGACATCGAAGCTCTCGGGCGTGGAGTCCTTCAGGTGAGGCGTCGTCGCCACAATCCTATACCCCTCGCTCTTCAGCGCGCGGATGGCGTCGGTGGTGTTGGTGTAGCGTTCGAGGTCGACCCACTTATCTGTGCCGCGGACAATGTCGGTGTAGGTCTTGAAGTCGCAGAGCTCCTCGACAGCGTGCATCTGCTGAAGCCCAAACGCCTCGCAGTGGCGAATTAGGGCGCTCGCGTTCTGCGAGTGGAAGGTGTTCTCCGAGAGGATCGTCATCTCTAGAGTGCGGTTCGCCAAGGTCTGCTCAAGGGTGGCACGACGCTCTGGCGTCATAAACTCTGCGAGGTAGTCGATGCGGTCGGCAAGCCACTCTGCGCGAGAGTTATTTTCTATATTTTTCATCTTCATCCAATATCTTTAGGTAGCTCTCGTAGCGAGAGTATGCGATCTCGCCCTGCTCGACAGCTCGTCGGACGGCGCACTTGGGCTCGTGTGTATGTGTGCAGTTGTAGAATTGGCACTCCTCTCCCACCCTCAACATCTCGGGGTAGTAGTGCCAGAGCTCAGCGTCGTCGATGTCGAGTAGTCCGAACCCCTTGATCCCGGGGGTGTCTATTATGTAGCCCCCCTTCGTGAGCGGATATATTGTCGAGAATGTAGTGGTGTGCTTACCCTTATTGTGCGACTGCGATATTTCGCCTGTGCGGATCTCCACCGTCGGCTCGATTGCGCTGATGAGGGTCGACTTGCCGACACCCGAGTTGCCCGATATGAGAGTTGTCTGGTTGTGTAGTAGCTCCTCAACACGCTCGACGCCAATGCCTTGCGTCGCCGAGATCTCCACTACCTCGTAGCCAGCACTCTCGTATATAGCCTTAAACTCCGCCACCTCCTCGGGGCGTTGTCGCGCGAGGTCGATCTTGGCGAGGAGGATGGTAGCAGGTATTTTGTACGCCTCGCAGGTGACGAGGAAGCGGTCGATAAACTCCGTCGCCGTCTCGGGCGAGAAGAGTGTAGCGACGATCATTGCGCGGTCGATGTTGGAGGCTATGATGTGCGACTCCTTCGATAGGTTCGAGGCGCGGCGGATGATGTAGTTGCGGCGCGGCTCGACGGAGGAGATTACGTAGCTCCCCTGCTCCTCGCGTTCGCACCTCACGATGTCGCCCACCACCACGGGCGATGTAGATCTCGCCCCCTTCAGCCTCATACGTCCTCGGATGCGGCAGCTATGCGTCACGCCGTCGTGGAGGACGTCGAACCAGCTACCCGTTGCGCGGACAACTACTCCTGAGAATTGCTCTTCTCCCATTCTTTCTTTGTCGTTTCAAATTGTTGTTGTGTCCAGCTCCACGCAGGTGTTGCCCAGTGGCTTATGTTGGCTATTGGGCGATACATCTTCGACTTCTCGAACTCTTTGTCGTCGACGATCGTGAAGGCGTTGTTGACTATGTCGAACGCCGAGAAGAGCATACTCAATATGAGCAGATATTTGCAGATCGAGAGCAGCGCCCCCAATATGTTGTCGAGAAAAGCGAACCCCGCAAACTTCAGCACGCCACGAATGAGCCGCGCCGCGATGGCGACCAACACCATCGTAATAATGAGCGTAATGATAAAGCCCCAGACAGCCGAGTACTCGCCACTGATACCAAACAACGAGACTACCTCGCTACCATATTGCGCACCAAACCACACTCCGATCGCTATACCAACAAGCGACAGTCCTTGTATGATTAGACCCTCACGAACCCCCTCGTAGAGGGCGTAGGCTAGGATGACGAGGATGATTATATCTAACAGATTCATAAAATGTATTTGAAATTTATGGCAAAGATAGAAAAAAAAGCTATCTTTGCCAAAGATAGTTACACCTTATATATATTTATCGCACACACAGATGAATCTACGAAAGTTATCAACCCATATACTCGCTATAGCCGCCATCGTGCTACTCTCCAACTCGACGCTAGAGGCGCGCGAGGTGATGAAACTCAACGACGACTGGCGACTATTCTCCGCCTCGGAGGGTAGTGGCGATCGCGCCCGCAACATATCGCTTCCATTTAGCTGGAGCCTCGAACGCAACACCCCTGTTCGCCACACATCTGTCAACTTCCTCCGCACGCTGTTTATCCCCAATAGATGGAGCGAGAGACGTATATTTCTGAAGTTTGGAGCAGTCGCGACATCGGCAGATCTCTTCGTCAACGGACGATACGTCGGCGAGCATCGTGGCGGATCTACAGCATTTACGTTCGAGATAACCGACAAAGTGACATTTGGCGAGTCCAACATCGTAGTCTTGCGCGTAACATCCATCCCTGGCAACGACATCCTACCCACCTCGACCGAGATCGAGCAGTATGGCGGAATATGTCGTGACGTGGAGCTTATATCGACGGCTCAGAGCGCCATATCACCCACATTCTACGGCTCCGACGGACTCTTTGTCACCACGCGCGAGATCGACGGTGAGACTATACTGGGCGAGGTGACAGCGCACTTCGTGTCGCCACGAGCTGTCGACAGAGGAGCACAACTCACCATACGCGACAACGCAACGGGCGAGGTCGTATTGAACCAAAGCATCGAGAAGATTGTGGTCGACGAGGCGAAGCCTGCCGTGATACCATTCACCCTCGTGGGGGCTAAATTGTGGTCGAGCGACTTGCCAAACCTCTACGACGTAACCCTCACTCTCAACGCCCCCGTCGCCAATAGCGAGCAGGGCGACGAGGTGAGTGTGCGCACTGGCTTTCGCACCATCGCTCTCGCACCCGACGGGTCGGTCAAGGGGGCTCTATTCATCAACAATGAGTCGACTCTGCTGCGAGGGGTCTCGCTCTACCACGACCACCCGACGCTCGGTGTAGAGCTCACCCCCGAGAGCTTCGCCGCAGATGTTGCGACGATCCAAGATCTCGGAGCTAACGCCCTGCGCTCGGCAATAGTGCCACACGACAGAGCGCTCTATGAACTCTGCGACGAACGTGGCGTGATGGTGTGGATCGACACGCCACTCTCGCGATCGCCCTACTTGAGCGACATATCTTACTTCCCGACAGATCGTTTTCGCGAGAACGGAATGCAGCAGTTGCGAGAGATAATATATCAGAACTACAACCACCCGAGCGTTGTGATGTGGGGGCTCTTTTCGCTCCTCACCACTCGTGGCGACGCTGCCGACGGCTTCATCCGACAGCTCAACGACGAGGCACACCGCATCGACATAACGCGCCCCACAGTCGCGCTGAGCAACCAGAACGGAGTGATGAACACAATCCCCGACCTCATAGTGTGGAAGCAGAAGTTGGGGTGGGACAATGGGCAGTTCGGCGACATCGGCGTATGGCGCGACCTGATCCACAAGAATTGGAGTCACCTCCGATCGGGCGTCCTCTATGGCGAGGAGGGGTCGGTAGGTCATCAGGTCGATCGCAGCGAAATTGCTGTCGTCCGCTCGCGCAAACGCGACGCTTGGTTCCCCGAGGTGAGGGCGAGTGCTATGCACGAGGCGTATGCTGCAGAGCTGCAGTCCGACTCTCTTATGTGGGGTAAGTGGCTCAACTCGCTCTACGACTTCAAAGCACCGCGTAGCCTCCTGGGCGAGAATGCGTCGGGTGTCGTGAGCTTCGACCGCAAGAGCCGCAAAGATTCATACTTCCTCTACCGCGCGCTATGGAACAGCGACGAGCCGACGCTCCACATCGCCGACAAGCGTGCGCGTATGTTGGGTATGGGCGACTCGTTGATTACGATGAGGGTCTACTCGTCGAACGACTCCATCGCCCCCATCGTGACCATCAACGGCAAGCAGGAGAGAGAGATGCGACGCATCGCGCCATCGCAATATGTGCTCGACGAATTGTCGGTTCGCAGACGAACTAATGTGGTTGTCACACAGGGAGATATGAGCGACAGCGTAGAGTTTATCTACGGCTCACCCCTAAGAACTCCAGAGAGGTAGTACCCTCGCATAGCAGTAGATCGAGGATCGAGAGATCGGGGGCAAATGGCTCTCGGTCGGAGAATACTTGGACATATTCGAGCCCCACGAACTTCGAGGTGGGGAGTGCCCCCTTGGCTCTGAGATCTTCGTGCTCCGCTGTGGTGTCTATGTAGCTTGTGGAGAGTTGTGGACGCAGCTCTCTGCCGAGCCTCAACAGCTTGAATATCACCTCCATCAACGCCTCGTTGAACTCCACCAGCCCCACAAATTCACGCCTGTAGAGGGGCTCGATGTAGGGTGCGAAGTGGTCGAAGTAGGGCGACGACTTATACGCCGAGAGGATCGCCATCCAGTGTTGATGCTGCCACTTCTTCGAGTTGTCGATCTCGATGGTTTGCATCGGTTGGCGTGGTCGATTAGCCCTCCTCACAGGTATCGTAAGCTCCATCACCCCCTGCGCCGTCATTATCCGCGTGCGGTTGCGACACGAGCGTTTGACGTAGTGTTCGCCAATGTCGATAACACACCCCTGCGACGAGGTGAGTATCGCCGCAAAGTAGCTGACGGAGGGGAGGTATGACGATGGTAATATTCTCATCTCTATATTGTTGCGGATTGATCCTGAGGCTCTACCCAGTCGCCCTCGCGCTTGATGAGTTCTATGAGGTGGTCGATCGCCTCCTCTTGGTCGATGTTGCGCTCGACGACGCTTCGCCCCTTGTAGAGTGTGATCTTGGAGCGTGCTGCGCCGACATATCCGTAGTCGGCATCCGCCATCTCGCCAGGTCCGTTGACGATGCACCCCATCACGCCGATCTTGAGATGTTTGAGATGTGAGGTGCGAGCCTTGATCTTCGCTAGCGCCCCCTCGATGTCGAAGAGGGTTCTGCCGCAGCTCGGGCAGGCGATATACTCGGTCTGCGACTGGCGAACGCGCGCCGCCTGGAGGATCGTGAGCTCAATGTGCTCCACCTCCTCGTTCGATATGTTGGGTGCATCGACCCATATCCCATCTGCCAATCCATCTAGCAGCAGCGACCCCATATCGCACGCTGCAGCGACCGCCACCGCCACCACGTCGCTGTCGGTGTATCGGCGTCGCACCACCACCGCCTGCTCCTTGTCGAGCTCTGCTATAGCTGCGCGAAGTTCCTGTGTGGGGCTGCAGCTACTGCTCTCGACGATGGTGAAGTCAGGTGTTAGCTCGCTGTGTATGATTGGTGTTGAGATGTTGCTGCGACGCTTATACTCCATCGGATGGGGGGCGTCGAAGCTCTCCTTCTGATTTCGGCTCTGCTCTCTCTGCTGCTCGAAGTGCGACACTATCATCTGCGCCACAGGGATCTCGTTCACAGGATCCTCGGTGAGCGAGACGCGGATGGTGTCACCAATGCCGTCGGCTAGGAGTGCACCAATACCTACGGCACTCTTTATGCGCCCCTCGACACCATTGCCAGCCTCCGTGACGCCCAGATGGATCGGGAACGACATCGCCTCCGCCTCCATCGCCTCGACGAGTTTGCGGTAGGCGTAGACCATCACACGCGTGTTGCTCGACTTCATCGACACCACGACCTGTGTAAACTCCTCTGCCACACATATCCTGAGGAACTCCATCGCCGCAGCCACCATCCCCTCGGGTGTGTCGCCCCACTGCTCGACGATCCTCTCGCCTAGCGATCCGTGGTTGACTCCGATGCGCAGCGCAACGCCACGTTCGCGGCAGAGCTCGATGAGTCTCTCAAGGTTGCTGTTGGAGAGTGAGAAGTTGCCAGGGTTGATTCGCACCTTGTCGACATATCGTGCCGCTATCATCGCCACCTCGGGCGTAAAGTGTATGTCGGCAACCACCGCAACCGACGAACCGCGACGACGCAGCTCCTCCACAATATTTTGGAGGTTGTCGCCCTCGGCGCGCCCCTGGGCGGTGAGTCTCACAATCGGGCACCCTGCAGCTTCGAGCCGCAAGATCTGCTCCACAGAGCCATCTGTGTCTGCTGTCGAGGTGTTGGTCATCGACTGCACCACTACGGGCGAGCCTCCACCCACCTCGATCGTGCCAATCGTGACTGTAATTTTACTGCTCATATCTCCTCTTGAAGTCTATGTAATTTATAATTTTATCGTGATCGACGCGCCGCCCCACTGGTTCACCTCGTGTTGCTGATCGTAGATCACTTTGTCGTCACGACGCACGATCACACTGAGCGGAAAGGGGGGCGAGTTGGCAATCACTCGATCCTTCGGTATCTGTGTTGTCACAACATAGACAATGAGGTGAATCGACTCCGCATCGTCACACTCGACCGACATCGACTTGCCGCCGTCGACATAGATCTCCTCCCCCAGCTTATTGTAGCCAGCGCAGGTTATGACGAAGTCGTAGTTCTCAAGCCTCTCGAAGTTGCTCCTAAGGTCGATCCTATACATATTAACCTGAGTTTTGGATAAGGAGAATTTATTGTTTTTCAATGAGTTTTATTAATTCTCCTTATCTAAAACTCAAGTTATCGGCTTTTCAAAGCCGATTTATATTCGATAACCCCCTCTAAATCTCCCCCAAACCGTTGGGTGAGACTTGTTTTAGTGGTGTTTTGGATAAGATTTTCTTATCCAAAACTGAGGTTATTAAGTTGCTAATTGAAGAATTTGCGTTGGAAGAGCAAAATGTAGACCACAGCGACAGATATGTAGCTGTCGGCAAGGTTGAATATCGCTCCGAAGAAGTAGTTGTTGGAGTCGACAAGGAAGGACAAAAATCGTGGGCAGCTATTCCACTGGAAGAGTGGGAAGTAGAACATATCCACAACCTTACCCATCATAAACGGCGCATACCCTCCGCCAAAGTGCGCCACCGAGAAGGGGGTCGACTCCGAGAAGATGAGACCGTAAAGTGCGCTATCGATGATATTGCCGATTGCGCCCGATAGTATCATAGCCAGAGCTACAATCAACCCCTTGGGGGCGCGCTTCTGCTGCACCAACACATATATATAATAGGAGAGCGCCGTGATCATACAGACCCTGAAGCCGCTGAGTAACATCTTCCCCCAATCGGTGCCATCGCCCGTGCTTAGCTGCATACCAAATGCGGCGCCATTGTTCTCGAGAAATCGGAGCTGAAACCAGTCGGAAAAGATCGTTATAGACTCACCTATGCGCATAGATGTTTTGATCCAGATCTTTAGTATTTGGTCTGCTGCAACTAGTAGCAGCGTGAGTAGCGTGATGGTGCGTAGTTTCATCATACGTGGTTCAATCAGTGAATTATTAATATTACAGAGGCAAATATAGCAATAATTTAGCTATTTTGCGGAATATGCATACTATAATTTAGAATATTTAAGTTATATTTGCGATGTTGTTATGCGATATTGCGAGCAACTAAAATTACCTTAATTACAAAAAACTTTTTCACTATGAAACGACTGACTTCACTATTTGCCGTTTTAATCTCACTATTTAGCTCTAGCTGCCAGGATATTGAGGTAGATCAAAATGCCCTCAACTACCAATATGTCTACTATGGTATTGTTCTGCACGCAAACGCCAGCCAGGCGAATACATATGCGATGGATGGTGTCAACGTTGCCGTCCGTTTGGGTATATTGCTCGACGAGGTTGCGAAGGCTGGATACGAGCTCGCAGATGGCACAGATACATTTAAGAGCTACACAACACAAGATGATGAGGGTTATGACGTGGAGGTTACGCCCACGTGGAGCGACCTACCCAAATATGAGGATAAGTATGAATTGCGACAAGTCTTAATTGGGGATCCCAACTACACAACTATCACGCGCGACGGAGACTCATATACAATCGCCTACAAGAGAGGTACATCAGGTTACAGCGGTGGCTTCTACGACGCCAACTATCGCTGGGGTAGCTACGTGGTCGACACAAAGGGGGTGCTACTCTCTGCGAGTGACTCATCTGTAGCCTGGAAGATCTCTAGTGTTGACGACCTATATCTTGGTAGCCAATCGTCGCTCGTCTATAAGACGATATGCACAAACTCTTGGGCGGCTCTCTACCACAACGGCGACGGATGCATAATGTTTAGCCACAGCGCTACATTCGACTCGGGCGACGCTAACTACGACGAGGGGACTTGGGACGTATATGACGAAGCGTCGATTACATTTGCTGAATATGATGACGCCGAGGAGTACTTCTCTCTCTCTAACATTGCCGAGAACAACATAGAGTACCGATTCCTTGGCGGTGGCGAGACAATGTATGGCGAGACAATGGACTACGAGACAACTACGCCTCTCATCTACAACTACTCAGAGACACCATACGGACCAGTAAGCGGCGCCGTGAAAGCTACAGCCCAAGGTGACACCACAAACTACGAGGTTAACGTGAGCTTCAACTTCACAGATGGATACCTCTACAACGATACATACCTCTACAACGGATACACATACCTCGACTCATACTACTACTCATACTAGAGTTCGAGAACGGTCGGGGACTGCGCTTGCGCCGCGCGTGCGGCAAGCTAGCTTGCATTTGCTTTTTGTAGCGGCTGTTATAGGGGTGCTTCGCACTACAAAAGATTAAGGTATAGAGCTTTATGAAAGTGAACTTTCAATGCTCTATACCTTAATCTTTTTATGTCAGCCATCGGCTGACATCCCTATAACAGCCGTGTGTAAATTCGGGGTCTAGATCCAGAGTGTAGATTCTATCTGTAACATAATCAGTAACATAATCAGTAATGTAGCACGTGCAAACTCAGTGTGTTAAGGTTTGAAAACTGCAAGTTTTCAAAATTGCGATACTTCACTACCCTGATTGAGAGTTCACTTTCAATCAGGGTAGTGAAATATTGCAATCTATAATATGTAATATTACAAAGCCTTATCACAATGCAATATAAGTAAATCACAACTAGTTGTGAGCCTGCGCGGTAGGAGTGTTCGGAAGAAAAATAGCTGCATATTTTTAGGTTAAAATACTTTGAAAATATGCAGCTATTTTTTTGCTAATGCCATTGATTTTTCGTATCTTTAAGTACTAAAAATC
>JBCQTK010000028.1:0-28198 GCA_047178665.1 Rikenellaceae bacterium
TCGTAAAACCTATTTCTGTCAAGTTGCTCCCCAGCAGAGCTTGATTCCTCTTCAGCTTTACTCTGCAAAAATACGATAATTTTCACTGCGAAAACCAACTATTTTTGACCACATTACTAAGTTCACTATGGCGAGAATCGAGGCGACGTCGACACGGTGGTTGTCGTGGTGTCGGTGCTGTAGTCGTTGATGCTATCTGTGCTGCTACTGCATCATTGGTCGGTTCATTGGTCGGTTGGGGCGTGCATTGTTGGTGCGTGCGTTGTTTGGGCGTGTTGAGGTTGTCGTCTCGGATATATTGTCGAGCGTGATCTCCATCTCTTTGAGTGCTGTGCGGAGCGACTTTAGTGCTGCGGAGCTCGCCGACGAGAGTTTCGACAGCAGCAGGTTCTGTTGCTCATACGGATCGTTCGCCACGTTGTATAGCTCCTCCTGTCCGCTCTCCGTCGAGATGAGTTTGTAGTCGCCGTCGCTTATAGCGTTCGTATATCCTAGTCGGCGATTGAGTATCTCCGAGAAGTTGAACTGCCGCTCTGTTGTGCCGCCGTTCAGTACGACCTGCGCAAAGCTGTAGCCATCCTCGTAGCTGCTCATCTCACACCCCATAAACTCCATTGCAGTGGGGTATATGTCGGCGGCGCTCACCATTGCGTCGCTTCTCTCTCCCTGCCGTGTCGACTTGTCGCAGACGACCATCGGGATCGCCACACCGCTCTCGTAGAGCGTGCCCTTGCCGTGACGTGGCGAGTAGGGTGGCTGCAACACTCCGCGCTCCGTGCCATTGTCGCCGACGAATATCACTGTCGTTGAACTATCTACACTCTCTAGTAGTCGCCCAATCTCATAGTCGAGGCTCTCGACCATCGCTAGGTAGTAGGGTAGTGGATTGTTGGCTATGTCGTCGGCGCTGCCCGAGAGCTCGTTGTGGGTGTGCATCTCGCTTGGTGGAAGGTGATATGGGGTGTGGGGTGCGTTGTAGGCTACCCAGCAGAACCAGGGGCTCTCCTGCTCCTCAATCCACCCTTTCGCCTCGTTGGTGATGGTGGTTGTGACATATTCGTTGGTAAAGTTGCTTTTGCCATTTTTCGTAAATCGCCAGCCATTGTAGTTGCGCACACCGCCCCCCTCGGCGAACCCTGCGAAGTAGTCGATTCCGTAGCTCTCGGCGAAATCGTCGCCACGCGAGAGGTGCCACTTGCCGAAGAGCGCATTGGAGTAGTCGGAGGGGAGAGACTCAAATATTGTTCTCTCCGAGAGAGGCAGGGATATGCTGAGCGAGACGATGCCTGTGTCGTGTCCGTTGCGACCCGTGAGCATAGCGGCTCTGACAGGTGCACTCAGTGGATAGCCCCATACATTGTCGAACACAACGCCGCGCTCCGCTAGACGCTCTATGTTGGGCGTCGCAGCCTTCAGTTTTGTCGGAGTGTCGTAGATCGAGAGCACCTCCTTGCCCAGGTCGTCGGCTACTATTATTAGTAGGTTGCCTCTCTCTTGAGCCGATAGTGTGCCGCAAAGCACTAGTGCGGTGGCTGTTAGTTTCGTTCTCATTTTTTTATTATCTAGGTCGGTGAACTTTAGTAAACTTAAATACTCTCTACGTTTTTCTATGTCCGAAAAAAAAACTTTGGCAAATGTATTGATATGTAGATAGTTTTTATTACTTTCGAACTCACATTAATACGTATATATTATGACTAGACTAGCAAAACAATTCGCCATCGCTCTCATCGCACTATTTGCCATACTCTCGTGTGCGCGCAGACCAATCGAGCCAATCAGTGGCGAGTGGAAGATCGTATCTGTCGACGGTGCCGACTCGGTGGTCAACTCGCCATTCATACTCTTCAACCCTCAGGATAGCACAATATATGGCTACAGCGGCTGCAACCGTTTCTTCGCACAGATAGAGTACAATCCAGACGACGATAGAGCAATCTCGTTCACCAACGTAGGCTCTACGAAGATGATGTGCCCCAACATCGAGATTGAGGATGCAATACACCTCGCAATGAGCCGCGTAGCATCGTTTTCATATACCGATAGCGACGACGCACAACTCCTCGATGTCGACGGATTGCTGCTAATGACGCTTACGCGGTCGAATACGTCGGAACAGTAGCGCCATAACGCCCCACAGAGCCTCGCCAAAGATTCCGCCACTCATCTTCGAGTTGCCCTCTTGGCGCTCTGTGAAGATTATCGACTCCTCAGCTACGTTGAATCCTAGTCGCTGAGCTGTGTACTTCATCTCGATCTGGAAGCCGTAGCCCTGCATCTTCACCCTCTCAAGGTCTATCGTCTCAAGAACCTCGCGGCGGTAGCAGATGAAACCTGCCGTCGCATCCATAATCTTCATCCCCGTCACAATGCGTACATACGCCGAGGCGAAGTAGGAGAGTAGAAGTCTCGACATAGGCCAGTTTACTACATTCACACCCGATATGTAGCGCGACCCAATCACCACATCACCTCCCTCTCGTACTGCAGAACGCAGACGAACAAGATCTTGTGGGTTGTGCGAGAAGTCGCAATCCATCTCGTAGATCAGCTGGTAGTCACGCTCTAGTGCCCACCGAAAACCTGCAAGATATGCAGATCCTAGACCTAACTTCCCCTGCCGCTCGACTATGTGTAGGCGCGTGGGATATGCCTCCATCTTCTGCCTCACTACGGCAGCAGTGCCGTCGGGCGAGCCGTCGTCGATGATGAGAAGGTCGAAGGTGTCGCCATCGAGACTCATCACGATGTCAATCATCAACGAGACGTTGTCAACCTCGTTGTAGGTGGGGATAATTACTAAACTCTCCTTCATACTCTGCTCTCTTTTGGGTGATATATCTACAAAGATAGTACATTTTCGTCGATTACAAAACTTTTCGCTCGTTTGCCCTGCTCTTTTGCCACGCAATAGCGACTACGACACTCACTACTGCGTAGGTGATCCAGACGCCCCACAGTGCTGGTGGCGTTGAGCCTCCTGCGTAGGAGTGGAGTCCGTTGAGGAAGTAGTTGACGCCAAAGTAGGTCATCAGGATAGATCCTAATGCGTAGATTGTCAGGGTGTTAAATGCGAAGTTTGTGTTGAGCTTAGGGATGTATCGCGAGTGTATAACTAGCGCATAGACCATCATCGAGATGAGTGCCCACGTCTCCTTAGGATCCCATCCCCAGTAGCGTCCCCACGACTCGTTTGCCCATATTGCGCCGAGGAATGTACCGATCGACAGCAGTGCCAGTCCTATAGTAAGAGAGAGCTCGCTTATTATGCGCAACTCCTTGAGTGTCAGCTGAGATCGCTCATTATGCGATCCAAACGCAACCATCGTGAGGTTGAGTCCACTCACGAAGAAACTCATCCCAAAGAGGGCGTAGCTTGCGGTGATGACTGCGACGTGCAACATCAGCCAGTACGACTTCAGTACGGGCACGAGTGGTGTGATCTCAGGGTCGAGGAAGTTGAGGTGTGCAACCAGCAGCACTACGCCGCCCAAGAAGGTGGCGAGAGCAAATGTCAGGTAGCTGCGGCGCACGAAGAGCAGACCCGAGAGGATCGACGACCACGCCACATATATCATACTCTCATATCCGTTTGCCCAGGGCGCGCGTCCCGAGATATACCACCTCGCGGCGAGAGCCAAACTCTGCGCCACAAAGAGAAGGATGACCACCGCGACGCTGCCTCGTAGCCCCCATAGTGTCCATTTGCGGTTGTTGCTGAGGTGCAGCAATGCGAGGATGAGGAGTACGATTCCCATCGTCATATAGGCGAATGTGGCGCGACTGAATATAGAGAGACGGTTGTAGAGAATCTCCACCTCGATCTGTCTCTCGCTCTGCAGAATGTCGGTTGAGCGTCGCTGTTGGTAGATCTCGATCATATTGAGTACCTCCGACACCTCGTCCCACTCCCCTGTTGAGGCAGCGATGTTGATCTCTTGGATCAGCAAAATTGGTATCTTCGACACGAAGTTGAAGTCGTCACCATTGAGCATCGTCAGGTCGTCGCCCCCCGATACCCACTTGTGGTTCTCGCCTCCTGGAACGGGGAAGATCGAGAATAGTTTGCCCATCTGTAGCGCATAGAGTATGTTGGCTCGTTCGTCGATCTTCAGTATCTCCTTGTCGAGTCTATTGCGCTCGCTTGCACTCTTTGCGTATGCCTCCTGCACCTGCGCGTCGAGTATGTAGATGCCCTCGTCGTTGAAGAGATCTATGAAGGAGAAGCTCTCTCCGCTAATGTTGAGTAGTCGGTGTATCTCCTCCGTCGAGCTCTCGAAGAGTGGCTCAATGCTCCATTCGTCGGGGAAGGCTAGGATGCCGAGGATGGCTTGGTTGCTGTCGAGACCCTCGTAGCTATTTGAGCGCGTGAGTTTGCGTAGCAGCTGCTCCGTGTATGTGTCGACAGGCTCCATTCGTCCTGTCGGCGACTGAACCTGAAGTCGGCTAAACTGATCTGCCACAGAGTGCGGTATCGCTGTCGGTGCGGCGAGCGAGACACCAGGGATCAACACGGCTAGGGCGAGTAGTGTAGCAACCCTGCTATAGATCGAGTTGAGCTCCTCCACCCTGCGCCTAAAGTATGAGTTGCGTCCCAGCAGAATCATCAAGAACCCTGCAATCATCAAGAAATAACCTGTATATGTAATCCCCGTACCCCACGGATCGTAGCTTATGGTGAGTATGCTGCCCATCTCGTCGGGGTCATACGAGGTCTGGAAGATGCGGTAGTGCGCAATGTCGAGCACGCGATTCATATAGATGTGTGCCTCGCTCACCTCGCCATCTCGATCTACGCTGAGGAAACTCTCATACGACGAGGGGCTCTGAGAACCAGGGTAGCGCTCCAACACAAAGTCGTCTAGCGTCAGAGCGAACGGTAGCTCGTAGCTCATCATCGACATCCCCTGGCTATCGGTAATCATCATATGGCTGCTGCTCTGACCCTCGCGCAGATGAAGCACACCCTCGTAGCCGAAGATGTGGGTCGTGACAGCTCCTGCCAGGATCAATATTAGTGCTATATGGAGCGTCACCACTCCATATAGCTTGCGTTTAATGAGCTTCGACTTTATCATTACGCCAACTGACACTGCGACCATTAAAACCTGCAGAGCGATGAACCACACACTCTTATATATATAGTCGTTGGCGACGGTCGTACCCAACGAACTCTCGACACCTGTGGCGATAGCAAGTAGGGTAGAGTAGGCGAGTAGCAGCAGTAGTGCAACTCCCCACGATGATAGTAGTCTCTTCATTAAATCTATGTTATATCTCTATTTCTTTACTTTGTATATCGGTTTCTTGCTGTAGACGAATGTAGAGATCATCCCCAACTTCGTCTCGCCATCGCTCCACATCCACTCAATCTTGCCCTCATCGTTGTAGATAAATAGCTGTGGCGCAGGAGCTGTGAGTGGCTTGTTGCGGTTGTGTCCGCTCCAGTTTGCCGCCATATATTTGCCCTTGCCGATCTCCGAGACCTGTGCCATATAGAGCATTGAGATCTCTGGATCTTCGAACTTCGTGATCTTCTCTACCTCGCTCTCTGTCGACGGGTCATACTCCACAATGGCGTGTCCGTCGCCGATGCCGAAGATGTAGTTGCCGTTCGACAACTCGTTTGAACTGAACGCAGAGTATCCTGTTTTGTGCTCTGCTACTATCTCGCCCGTGCGCGACAACTCAAAGATCCCCTTCTTCTGCATCAGAGAGATCTGATAGTTGCCTGCCTTGTTGACTACGACGCGGCGGAACTGTGCGTGTTTGTTGTTGCCTCCGCCCTCGAACTCATACGAGCCAACCTCCTTGTAGTCTGCCGAGAACTCGACAATCTTTGCAGGGAATCCCGACTCAAAGATCGCAAAATTACCATCTTTGTGGATAGCGACACTATGCAACTCGTTGCTCTTAGGTGTCGCAACCTTGTACTCCCAAAGAAGCTTCTTATCCGCAATAGAGACTATCTTCGCCCCTGTCTGTGTCGAGAATATAACGCTCTTGCCTCCGTCGATCAGGTAGATCGAGTTGCAGGGTTCGCTCTTCTCCAACTTATATTGCCAAATAATCTCGTTGCTGTTAATGTCGATAATCGAGACATTTGGGTTGCCGTGCCCCGAAGCTATTATCTGTGGCGAGGCTGCCATAGCTACTGCTCCTACGAGTGTTGCCACAAGTGCAGAGATAGCTAAACGTACTTTTTTCATACTTTATTGTTGTTTTAGGTTAAATAAAAGTAGCCCTAACACATCACCATCGCGATTGTTAGGACTACTCTCTATTGTGATATTACTACTCCTCGATCACAAGGCGCAGACCGACATTGTAAGGTGACTGCCAAGGGTGATACTGGTAGCGTGACGCTACACGTGCATCCTTAGGATGTGTCTTCCAACATCCGCCCTTCACAACCTTGTACTCCGACGTAGCACCCTTCGATACCTTCTGTGAGTGTGGGAAGTAGTCCGAACGTGTCCACTCAGCTACGTTACCCAACATATCGTGCAATCCAAATCCGTTAGCATCGTAGCTGCCTGGGTTAGCTGGCAACATATAACCGTCGTCGACAGACTCATCCTTTGGTAGGAATGTACAGTAGTCGTACCACTTGATACCACCCCACTGGTAATCCTTGTCGATAGGCTTTGGATCTACTCGTGCAACTGCCAACTTCAACGCCTGCTTATCCGCAAGGTTCTCCTTCGTAGCGAAGTTAGTGTTGGCGTCGCCATACCAGTAGTCGCTGTCAGATCCTGCGCGTGCTGCCCACTCCCACTGTGTCTCGGTTGGGAGGTTCACCTTTAGACCTGTCTTGTCAGACATCTTGTCGCAATAATCCATAGCCTTCTCCCAACTGATGCGGATAGCTGGCTGATCGTCGCCGTCTGCCTCGTAGCCCTCAACGACGTGATCCTTCCACTGCTGATCGTAGTAGCGGCTGAAGTGGTCTGGCATAATCGCACGTACCTGAGCGTTCGATAGCTCTGTTGTGCTCATCCAGAACGCCTTGTCGACGCTAGCTTTGAACTCTGGTGCTGCATTGCTGTTCGTACGGTTCTCGCCCATAACAAACTGACCTGCAGGGATCTTTACGAACTCTATCTCGACACCTGGAGCAACCTCAACCATCTTAGTCTCGCCCTTCTCAACATTTGTTGGGAAGTTCTTTGCCTTAGCATTCTTGAAGTTTGGCACCGTGTAGTTTGGCTTTGCTGGCTCAACTGCTGGCTGTGCCTTCAAGTAGTCGGCGTAGTCCTTAGCCTGCTTTCTCCAATCTGCGTAGACTCCGTTTCCATACTTCTTGCTGAGGTCCATACGACGCTGATACTGGTCGTAGCCGTGATTCTTCAACGTTGTGAAAGCTCCTTTGTCGGGCACATTGTAGTCGATCCAGTTGTAGAGTGTTCGCCACTCCTTGTCTGTTAGCTCAACGCCGTAGTGTCCATTCTTTAGTATCTGGACGAGGCGGCTATTGTTGGCGTGGTACTCGTATGGCAACATAACGATCATCGCAGCCTCTGCACCCTGGCGGTGTACATATGGGTGGAGCGCTAGGCAGCTAGTGCCATATCCATACTTATCCTTCTTGTAGCCTGTGAAGTCAAGCTTGCTCTTGCCGTTGCCATCGTGGCACGATACGCAGGCACGGTCCAACATTGGCTGTATCTCCAGGTCGAACTGGAATGGACGAATGCCTCCCTCGGGCGCTGCGATCTCGTGTGGCTTACGCGAGTTTGCAGTTACGTTCTTTGGTGCCGGAATCTGATTCTGATCCTCGTGGCAACCCACGCACGATACAGTCTCGCCTGGCATACCGACAAACCAACTGCGCATCCAGATAAGTGCCGCACCATCTTTGTCGAGTGGTTGTACTGCTATCGGTGTGTTAGCTGGGATCTTGAAGATAACCGAGCCATCCTCCTCTACAGGAACAATACCCAAGCAGGTCTTGATGTCCCAACCGCTCTGGATTCCCTGAGCATAGTGGTTCGATGGTGAGCTGTTGTATGCATACTCATACGTGTGGATACGTAGGTGTGTAACAGTTCCGCGAGGTACGTTTGGCAGACCCTCACCCTCGTAGATGTCCTGGATAAAGACTGTTGCCTCGTTCTTCGAGAGGTCGATCTTGTCAGGAATTACTGGTGGCGCTACTGCATTGCGGATTGGAGTCGCGTGGATCATTCCCTCGCCCTCATACTCCTTGAGCAACACCACGTTATCGTCGGTGTCGACAAGGTAGAGACCCCACAAACCATCAGCCTTCATCTTACCTGTCACGAGGATTGTCTCGTTGTCGATAGGGAATGGCTTGATGAACTGTGGGAATACTCCCGTAACAAGCTGATCCTTAACTACAACCTCCAACTCACGATCCTTGAATGGGAACTCGTGGATCATAGCGTCTGTCGTGTTGCGCGAGATCGCTGGGTCGAACATAAATAGACGTCCTGCACGTGCTACACCGTGATGTCCCGACACGATCGCAACGAAGCGCGATGGGTGGTTGGGTAGTGGCTGTACGTCGAAATTGGTGTTAGGGAATGTCATACCCGAGCCGAAGAGTGCCTTCTGCTCTGTTCCGTCAGGGTTCATACTCATAACGAAGCGTGAGTAGTAGTGCATCAAGTCGGTGTACTCCCAACGCTGATACATCAACTTACCATTGTGCATCATCACGGGTCCCCAGTTGGCATCCTGATCGAATGTCAAACGACGCATATCCTTTGTCTCGGGGTCGAATAGGCAGAGATTACCAACCTGATCTGTTCCGTTCACACAAGGTACGCCCTGACCTCCTACGTTCGATACAACTGCGAGCTTGCCGCTAGGTAGGTAGTTTGCGTCGAAGTAGTCCAAGTGCTCATCCGATCCGTCGGTGATCTTATCCAACTCCTTTGCCTCCATATCGTACTCGTAGACCTGCCAGTGGTGGTCGCCCTCAGGATTCATCGTGAAGAGGATGCGGTTTGCGTCCCAGTTCAGACGGATGTCTGGCACAGATGTGTCCCACGTTGGCTTGTAGATAGTCTCGTACTTCATATCGCCCTTTAGGTTCGAGAATACTCCGATCTCTGCATCAAATCCACCGCGCTTTGCCGATGTCTGGTTGCTCCAGTTGTTGGGCTGCGTACCCATCTGAGATGCGTTGCACGTACGTGAGCCGTAGGGGATGTTGTAGCGTCCCACCAAGATCTTGTCGAACTCAAACGCTGGGTTGGCTAGGATGATCTGCTTGTGCAAATCCAACGCTCTCTCTGCGCTAGCTATACCCTCGCAGTTCGTTAGGTCATAGATGCCGTCGAAGCCTGCTGCAACGAGTGCCTTCAACTCCTTTGCGCGCGCCTCGTTGGTTGCAACGTCATAGCCCTCAACACCCTTCAATCGCTCGATCGCAGCATCCACACTCTCACTCTTCAACCACGACAACTGCTCCTCAAGGCTCGCCACCTTCACCGCTCTCTCAAGAAGTGATATGTAGGCTACACTCTTCTCCTTTGCACTCTTGAGTGCATCAGCCTCCTTCAAAGCTGTCATAAACGCTTCGTTCTTTCCGATGCGCTTGATCGCTGTGAATGTCATTGATCGCTCTGCTGCGCAGTCGGGCTCATATATCAAGAGTGACATCGACCCCTTACCGAATGACTTGTAGATCGCGCTCTCCTCTGGATATGCGCTCTCAACAGAGGCAACTTTAGCCTTGTTGACCTTCTGGATCTTGATCGTTGCCTCAGAGTTTGTGTCGCCATTGAGCATCAACTCGAAAGTTACGCTCTTTGCCTCGCACGCCGAGATCAACATACTCGCCGCCATTGGCATCTGGATACCATTTGTTAGCGCCTCGCCGTTGTACTGTACGCGTTGATTCTTGTTGACAAATCGGAACTTTGCAGCCCCCATTACAGAGACATTCTGCTGCGTAAGATCCGACTTCTTTCCATTAGTGTTGAACTCTGCATCGTTGATGATCCAGTAACTATTTCCCGCAGTGTTCACCGAGCTCGCGCAGTAGATGACTACCTCTTCGCCGCTCTTTAAGTTGACACTCATACTCTTTGGAGCAGCGCCACCATCTAGCTGATAACTAGTAGTTTGGCTCTTGTAGCCAGCATACTTCGTTGCCTCAGCTCGTAGTGTCGCAACACTCTCAGCGAATGGTGTCGACTTAATGCTCGCAGCGGTGGCAGCAATGCTGACACCACACACGAACATTATTCCTAAAACGAGTTTTCTTTTCATTTTATGTTGATTTTTGGTGGTTGCCTATCTTACTTAGATAGTTCGTTGTATAGCTCCAATCCCTGCTCTGGCTTCAAACCATCGTGTACAACGGCATTAACCGCCTGGATCATCGCTACAGGATATGCGTTCTGGAACACGTTGCGTCCCATATCAACACCCGCTGCTCCGTCGTTGATCGCACGGTAGCACAAATCCAACGCCTCAAGTGTTGGCAACGTCTTTCCTCCTGCGATTACAACTGGTACTGGACACGCTGCAACAACATTCGCAAATCCGTCGCAGTAGTATGTCTTAACGATGTTAGCTCCGTTCTCAGCACAGATGCGAGACGCCAAACCGAAGTAGCGTGAGTCACGTGCCATCTGCTTGCCCACAGCCGTGATACCCATAGTTGGGATACCATACTTCGAACCAAGGTCTGCCATCTTGTAGAGGTTAGCAACTGTCTTTGCCTCATACTTCTCGTCGCCGATCGCCAACATCACTGCGTTGCACGATACGTTCAAACGGATAGCCTCCTCGATGTCGACTGTTACGTTGTCGTTGAGCTCAGTGAGGATAGTCGTTCCTGCATCTGCACGCAACAAAATTGGCTTGTTCGTGTCGGCTGGAACTGACGACTTCAATACTCCCTTCGACATCATCAAGCAATCTGCATACTCCATAAGTGGTGCGATTGTGAGGTCGATACGCTCTAATCCAGAGGTAGGTCCCATAATAAATCCGTGGTCGAATGCCAACATAACCGACTTGCCACTCTCCTTGCGGAAAATACGTGTCAACCTATCTTTCATTCCCCAGCTAAGGTTCTCTGATCCCTTTACGTGGAACGAGCTCTGCTGCGATACTGGTATGCCCACACCGAAGCGTGCGCCCTCTCTCAAATCATCTAAATCTGCCATTGTCTTTTATTTTTTATGTTTTTGGTTTTTACATCTCTTTGTTAATCTACCTCTCCACCCATTTCGAGCGTGAAGAGGTAGATAGATCTTGTTACAATACGCTTACTACAAAGCGTTGCTGAACGATACGAACATCTCGGCCCACGACGTTGCACCTGCATCTACGTGTCCGATAACCTTCTCGCCCAAGTTGCGAGCACGTCCGAACTTAGCTACCATCGCCTTAGTCGTCTCGACACCTGCCAACGCAGCCTCTGCTGCACCAGCCATCATAGCCTTCACGTCATTGCCTTCGTACTCCTGCATCGACATTACCGCTGGAACGAGTGAATCCATAATTGTCTTGTCGCCAACCTGCGCCTTTGTGTTCTTTTGCACACCCTCAAGTCCGCCCTTGAACATAGCAGCAACCTGCTTTGCGTCCAACTCCGACGCACCTTCTGGTACACCGTCGCCCATACCGAGAAGGTATCCGCCAAGTAGGGTGGAGGTCGATCCGCTCGTCTGCATCATCACGCCAAAGCCCATATCATTGAACAAACTCTTGAAGTCGCCTCCCTTAGTGCTCTCTGCTGCGATAACCTTGATAGCTGTGGTGATAGCCTCGCCGTGGTCGCCGTCGCCGAGTGCTGCGTCCAACTGCGAGAACTCCTCGCTACGTGCCTCAATATTCTTTGCTGCCTCAGCGATCATACGCTGAAAATCAGATACTGTTAGTTTCTCCATAACTTTTCTCTCTGTTATTTACGTGACCAATAAGGGGCGTTTGATGGGTAGTTTACCATATAATCTGCGTGGTCGTCGTCCAACTTCGCTGCGATCATCTGGAATCCAGACTGCTCCTGTACTGTGAGCATCTCACCTGCATAGCCATCGACAATCTCGATACCTGCAGCCTCCATAATCTTAGCTGCTGCGCGATAGACTACTAGAAGCTCCATCAATGTCGACGCTCCTACACCATTGATGTAGAGACACGCCTTGTCGCCAGACTTGAACGCGATCTTTGTAATAAGCTGCTCAACCATATATTTCGCAGTCTCGTCGGCAGATACCAACGGCTGACTGCCGCCCATACCAGCCTCGCCGTGCTGTCCCATACCGATCTGCATCATACCCTCTGGAAGCTCCGTGATGGTCGCTCCATTCTGTGGGTGTGAGCAAGAGCCCATTGCAACAGCCAATGTGGCGATGTTCTGGTTGAGTCTCTCGCCGATCTCGACCAACTCCTCCAATGATTTGCCTGCCTCGGCTGCAGCACCCAACACCTTGTACATAACGACTGCTCCTGCCAAGCCACGACGATCGTCGTCCTCTGTCTCCAAACCAGCTGAGATGTCGTCGTGTGTCATAATCGACGCGATCTTGATACCTGAACGCTCTGCCAACATCTTAGCCATATTGCCACTCATAACGTCTCCCGAGTGGTTCAACACAAGCATCAAGACTCCTGCAGGACGATTCATCAACTGCAAACCCTGGAACAATCTCTGTGCTCCTGGTGCCGCGAAGATGTCGCCTACAACAGAGCAGTCCAACATACCCTCGCCAACGAATCCGCTAACTGCAGGCTCGTGTCCTGATCCTCCGAAGGCTACGATCGCAACCTTGTCGTCCGACTTTGCCTCTGTACGTACTACGATATTCTCTGCGCCTAGTGTAACCTGCTTGAACGCCATTGTGTAACCCTCCAACAACTCTGCTGTGATATTCTCGGGGCTATTTATAAACTTCTTCATATGTATATATAAATATAGGTATTAGTTAAATTGATATTATCTTACTTCATCTCGATATACTCGATCGGAATACCCTCCTCCTCGACAAATGCGATGGTGTGAGTGCCACAATCGAGCGGCGCGAACAACAATCTCTTACCCTCCATTGCCTCAGCTAGTGATGGCACTGTGTAGGCGATGTGAGCGATAGTCTGAACCTCGATCGGGAATGGATTTCCCTCCTCGAAGTATAGCTTCTCGATGTTATTCTCGGTCGTTGTAGGGTCAGTAAGCCATATCTTTAACCCCTCAGCATAGGTTGCTCCCTCTGGAACAGATGGCATAGGAATGCCGTAATGCGCTAATGTTCTCATAAATTCTAAGGTTTTTGGTTGTCTCGTGTTATACTTTGAACTATAGTTTCGCTACGCTGTTTGTGAAGCGCAATCCACCATTGTCGTGGAACGATGCCCACTCCTCTACGATTGCACCCTCGTCACCTGCCATCAAGAAGTGGTATGTCTCGATCTGCTTTAGTGGTAAGATCTCGCCTACATTCTGAATTGTGAAGTTCTTGCTCTTAACTGGTCCGTGTGATGCTGGTATCTGTGGTGCGTTTGGTGTTGCTTCGCCAACCTCAGAGAAGTTGTAGCACCATCCCTTTGACATCATCCACGACTCGAACTTCGCTGGCGCGTCTGTTGGGAAGTGTGCGTGCTCTGGGATCATCTGTCCTGGAAGAAGGTAGATCGTGTGGGCAAAGTATCCGTGTTCCTTGTCGTTAACCCAGAAAATTCCACCCATACCTACGTTCTCGAAGTCGCCCAATCCGAACTCCGCTACCCAGAAGTTACCCTCCATAAACTCTGTGAATGGGTAGCCGTAGAATGCGATTAGCTCCTTCATCGCCTCGATCGCTACTGCCTCCTGGAATACTCCATCCTTGTAATAATCTGCGTTTGTGTACTTCTTCTGAAACTTCTTTGTTGTCTCCATTGTCTCTGATGTTTTTGTTGTGTTGTTGTTGCAAGTTGTTCCGCAACATCCGACAGCAAGCATTGCTGCGCAGAGTGCGATTGATAATGTCTTGATTACTCTCATTTGATTTTGTTTTTGGTATTTGATTTTAAGAATTATTTTATAGTGAATTTACATACTCTGTCAAGTCGATAACATCTTTCTTCGAGATCTTGCCCTCGATGCCGTGTTTATGTATGCTGAACACCTCATCGAGTGTCGCGGCACGCCCGTCGAACAGATAGGGAGCTGTTCGCCACACCTCAATGAGCGTCGGGGTGTCCCATCCATTTTCGAACTCCACGTCGTCACCGATTCTGTACATCTTCATATCGGTGTAGTATTGTCCCGAGTGGCAACTTCCGCACTCATACTTCTGATACACCTTTTTGCCTCGCTCCGCCGACTCCGACAACTCTCCGCCGACGAGGTAGGGGCTTGGCACAGGGCGCAGGCTCTTCAGATACTCATCTACGCAGAGCGCGTTAGCCTCTGGTATCTCCGCAAACTGAATATGAGTGAAACCCTTGCGTACGGCGATCTCCGCCATTGCCCTGATTCCACTTATCATTGCGGGGGGGGTGACGTGCGAGTAGAGCATACTCTTGCAGTTCTTTGCGTTACCTACGCCGTCGTTCATCAAGTCCCAGTTCATACCGTCGGTGCGACCATCTCCTGGGTGACATCCGTTGCACGACTGCCAGTTCTGGAAGCAGTATGTCGCGTCGTTGAAGTACATCTCGCCCTTGAAAATATCGTCCTCAATGCGCTCGGGCTGCAGCTGTGTCGTGCTTATCAATTTGTCTGTGTTGAGATCCACAACGTTTAGATCGTCCGAAAAGTAGGTTGGTACATACGCCTTGTCGCCATCCACATATAGATACCTAGATCCGTTGCCTTTGATCGCGACTCTTTTGCGCAATCCATACATAAACTTTAGATCGTAGTTGAGAGCCATCTTGTCGGGAGCTGCCAAGAACTTCTCGATGAATGGCTCGTAGTCGATGATGCTGACCTCGTGCGTTCCAGAGTGCGCCACAACCATCTTTGTCTCGCTACACTCGATGTGGTCGATTCCCGCTGCGCCCTGCTCAGGCTCGTCGAGGAGCACTGCGCCGAGGAACTCCAACGATGCAACGTCAATGATACTAACGGCACTCGTGTTCATCCAACCCTGTTGCAGCTGATTCGTAGGTACCTGGAAACGACCCAAGTTGTGACTTACCATCACGAACTTGCCATCGGGCGAGAGTGCGACGCCTCGGAGTGCGTTACTTCCGTTTGCGAGGCGAATATCCTTGATCGGCTTAAATGTGGTGAGGTCGATCACCGTAACCGCAGAGCACACAACGTCGACATCGGCGCGCTGCATAGGTAGAAAGTTGTTGACGAAGAGCAGCGACCCATCGGCTGATATGACAGACTCCTTTGGCTCTCTGAGAACCTTGACGCTCGCAACCTTCGTGAAGCTCTCTAGGTCGATCTTCGACACTGTGCCCTGGAACTGATTCGATACATAGAGACTCTTCTGGTCTGCCGTGATTACTGGTGCAATAGCGCCGCTCTCTAGCTCGATGCTGCCGACGATCTCACCGCTCTTGGCATCGATCTTGTAGAGCTCTCCATTGCTCTCAAATGTTGTGACGTAGTAGTGTGTGTCGCTCACCGCAACACCTGTGGGGTATTGGTCGAAGCTCCACGTGTTGAGTAACTTCGAGAACTCAGAGTCATACTGCATCAATCTGTTCACGCCACGGCTAGTGACGAGGAAATCACCTGACGACAGTCGCTCAATGTCGCTCAACTTGAGTGGCGTAGTGGGGTCAATAGACGCAGCCAACACTCTGCACTGGCATATTATTGCCAAGGCAAGTGTAAATGTAGCGAGTATTATTGATCTCTTTTTCATAGTGTTCACTTTGGGTTATAGGTTTGTTCTCTTAGGTTCTTTGTTCTCTTAGTTTTTTTGGTCTTGGTATATCTGCTTCTCCGCCTTTCTGCTTTGGTTGCTTTGCGTTTCGATTATTCTTTCGCGTGCATCTAGGCGTTTGTTGCGTCTACAAAGTTAGTAAAATTTTGTTGAAATCACAAATCTAATAATACTGGTTACTCCGTATTTATGCAAAATATGAATCAATAATGGATCGAAATTATTCGTTTGACTAAAATCGATCCATTATTGCGATATTTGGTACTGCAATTTATTCCTGATTCCAGAGTCGGTATGGGTCGCCTTGCTTGTTCATCTCATCGAGTAGAAGAGCCTCCATCTCAGCTAGCTTTTTGCTGTAGCGCTTATCCTCCGCTAGGTCAACCTGCCCCTTCTTGGGTTTGTTGCCTGTCGCTGCCACAACCTCATTTGAGTGGTGCTCGATCATAAGCTCTTCGGGGTTGTCGTTGAGGTTAAATAGCTGAGTTTCGCGGACTGCGCCATCCATAACGTCGTATTTGATGAGCTTCCATCCATCCGACTTGACGCACCTAATGCCAGGCTTCGTGCCGCCACTGTAGACTCCGTAGACGCTCTCGCGCACACTCTCTTTGTCGCCCATCACAACCTCCTTGAAGCTCTCGCCATCGAGCTCCGATGGAGCATCAAAGCCAGCGAAGTCGCAGAGTGTTGGGAGTATATCCATCAGGTATGTGTAGCCGCTTTTTCTGGTGTCGGCTGGTACTCCTGGACCCTTCACGATGAGTGGTACTCTGAAGGTGTGCTCATATAGATTTTGTTTACCCATAAAGGCGTGTTTGCCCACCGCAATACCGTGGTCTGCCGTGAAGAAGATGTAGGTGTTTTCGAGCTCTCCGCTCCTCTCTAGAGCCTCTAGAACGCGACCGATTTGAATATCTACATTCTCGATGCAGGCGTACTCCTTGCCGATCTCGTTGCGCACTGTCACCTCGTCGCGACGATCCATAACGCCAAATACTTTGCACTCGTCGCGGAGGTTGGGATGACCATCGAAGAATGGTTTCTCGGGCAACCAGTTCAGCGGAAGTGGCGGAGTTGCAGCGTTGATCTTAATTGGTGTAGGAATATCCTCAGCCCCATATTTTTCGAGCAGTTCTGGCTTTCCGTGGCGTGGGTCGTGGGGGTGTGAGAAGCCTAGGTAGATGAAGAATGGCTTGTCGTTGCTCTTGTTGTCGAGATACTCTATCACGTTGTCGGCGTGCCATTTACTGCCCTTCTCGTCGTTGCCTTCGCGGCACACCTTGTCTTTGCGCTTGTCGAACATTGCGTTGGCAGGTTCGTAGCTGTTGCCAGCCTTGCAGGTGCGGTAGGTCTCGTAGCCTGCGCGGTGGAACACGGCGGGGAGCGAGTTGTACTCTGGCGAGTCGGCGGGTGCGTTATCCACATTGCCAAAGTTCTGCTGATATTTATTCATACCCTTGCGGAGCTGCTGGGCGTTCCATACATTTTTGCCCGTCATTATCATCGTGCGTGATGCTGTGCTGACGGCACCGACGAATGATCCCATCTGGTGAGCGTCGGTGAGTGTCACTCCTTCGCTCGCAAGTTTATCGAGTACGGGGGTGTCGCACGCTGTGTCGCCGTAGGTTCCGAGTGTCGCAGGATCCTGATCGTCGGTTATTATAAATAGGATGTTGGGGCGTTTGCTCTCTGCGGCGAAAGAGGGGAGGGTTGCGCCTGCTGCTATGGTTGCTGCTAACGTGAGTGCAACCTTGCCCTCGATGAGTGATCTGTTTTGCATTGTGGTTCGGTTTTGGTTTGTGTGTTCTGTTTTGGGGAGAAGTTATAGCTTCTTTTAATACTCTGCAAGGTAATTATAAAATAATAACTCTGCAATAGAGATTGTCATATTGCAGAGTTTTGTGCTATAGAATGAGTAATATTTATAATATCCTCTTGGTTATATCTACCATTTCGCCACCTTTTTCGATTTTGTAGAGTCGCTGGTTGGTGTTCGGATCGTCGAGCGCGCCCCTTGAGGGTTGGTAGCTTCCGATCTTTATGTAGTCGAAGTGTGACAGCTCGATGCTGCTCGATAGCTCGTCGCGCCCCGAGTACCACGCAGTCATAATATTGGGTGCGCTGCTCTTTATATATTCAGCTAGGCGCGACACCTCTTCGGGCTCTGCGTCGCCCCCCATAAACGATATGCAGCTGGCGGAGTCGTAGCGGCTCAATATCCGATTCAGAGCCTCCTCGTTTAGCTCCTCGCCTATGTCGTCGGCTAGATACGAAGAGTGGCAGCCCTCGCATTTGCAGGGGCAGCCACTTATATTTATCGCCAGCGTGATGTGGTCGGGTATCTCGCGAAAGACGATCTTCGTCTCGGTGAACTTTAGCATTGTGATTTGTTGTAGATTCGTCTGTTTGCCTCGACCCTGCGACCCTTGCTAAACCCCTTCACAGGGCGCAAGTAGCCGATGATACGCGTCCACCACGTGATCTCCTCGCTGCCGCATTTTGGGCACTTCTTGATCGGCGACTTGGTGATGTATCCACACTTGTCGCAGCTGCTGTTGGGGATGTTGAAGGTGAAGTATGATGTCCCCTCCTTGATCGCTACATCCATAATCTTGAGGTACTGCTCCTTTGATAGGTGCTCCTCTAGGTTGGCGTGTAGGGCGACGCCTCCATCCAATGTGTCGGTGTAGTGGCGTCCGTGGAGGCGCATCTGGTCGAGCAGGGTGGTGTTGGGGTCGTCGGGCAGGAAGAAGTACGAGGTGTAGCAGTTGCGACCCTCGGGTGTCCAGTAGCCGTCGGCAGTGTCCCAGTCGTAGTTCTTGACTCCCAGACCCTCCGCTGGCACAAACTCAGTGTTGAATCGCAACACCTTGTCGGACGCTGCGGCATTCTCCGCCGAGATGGTAGAGGTGATCAGAGAGCAGAATGAACGATACTCCTCGCTGTCGGCGATCTCCAACCCAAGGAACATAGCAGCCTCGTTGCAGCCGTTGATACCGATGGTGAGGAACTGCTGGTTGAGCGATATGTAGCCCTCGTCGTAGACTGGCAACATCTTGTTGTTCTGCAACTTGATGAGGATGTTGTTGTAGGCTGCGTGGTACTTGTAGATCCTCGCAAGGAGCTGCTTGAGCTCTGCTGTCATTATCGCACGGTCGACGCCATCCCACCTCTTGAACTCCCTCTTGAGAGATCTCGATTTGATGAGGTTTTGCGTAAAACGATTGAGGTTGATCGTGATCACCGACTTGCTTCCTGTTGCGACACCGACGTTGCCCGACGTGAACGAAAACTCGGGTTTAATGGCGTTGCGCAGACGGCAGCAGCTGCTGAGTGAGTCGGCGTTGTCGCTTATGTAGGTGAAGAACGAGTGACCCTCGGCGTACATCTCCGCGGTGAAATCCTTCCACTCCTTGTCGAGGAAGTCGTCGCCGTCGTGTAGCATCGCCACGGTCTCGACGGGGAAGGTTAGTAGACACTTCTGTCTCTCGGCGTTGAACCACTTCATAAACTTGCGCTGTATGTAGTTCACCTGGTCGTAGTTTACCTTCGAGCCGTCGGGGAAGACGAAATCTTCGAACATCGACGCCCAGTAGAACTTGTCGAAGTACGAGACGTTGGTGAAGGGCGACTGGAAACTGCGATTGCCAGCAGGTTGGTTGATCGTGTAGACGATATTCTGGAAACACTGCTCCACGATGTTCGAGATTGTCTTGTCGCCATTGCGACCTACAGAGACAACCTCAGTGTCGCGTTGGTAGAAGTCATCTCCCCACTCCTTGATGCAGAAGTAGGTGAATACGTTGAAGAACTCGGCAAACGCAACCGCCCCCTGGAACTGTGACGATAGCAGGAACACAAGGTTGTTGAACTGTCCACAGAAGGAGTTGAGGTTGTGGGGCGCAGTCGTGTTGAGACGATCGAGCGACGAGGTGCCGCGCGTGAGGAACGGATAGAGGTTGACCGCCACACAGTATGGTTTGATCGCAGGGGCTGAGTTCTCGTCGTGTTTGTAGATCACGCGAGATTTGAGATCTGCCACATAGTCGGGTGCGTCGTCGCCATACTCCTCTTTGAGCTCCTCGACGATGCGGTAGCGGCTGATCTCCATATTGGTTGTTTTGTAGAGCTCCGCTTCGAGCGTTGCCACATTCTTGTTCTGCACGTTGGCGTTGGCATCCACCTCCGACGCCTCGGCTGCGTTGTCGGCGCACGAGGTGTACGACTCGATGTACTCTGCGCGACCCTTGATGAAGCGGATCTCCTTGTGCTTCTCGCGATATATAATATAGACTTTGGCGACAGTGGGGTAGTTTGCCATTAGCCACAGCTCTACGCGATCCTGGATCTCCTCCACCTCAAGCGGAAGGTCGCTCTCTATCTTTGACTCTACGAAGCCGAGTATTTCGTTTTTGCCGATCCTTGCGCCTGGTACATTTGCTGCAGCCTTCTGTATGGCGTTTACGATCTTGATGGGGTCGAACTCTTTGTGTTCGCCATTTCTCTTTATTACTTGCATTTTGGTTAAATACTTAAAATGTGTATATTTTTTGTCTGTTGTCGATTTTTGCAGATGTAAAGGTACGCAAAATATCTCCGTTCGCAAGTTGGTCGCGGAGTTTTTTTGTTCATATTTATCCACAACTTTTCAACATCGGCTGCAGAGTTGTTTGTAGCCTATCTCTCTTTTGGTTTGCTCCTATATTGCGGATGCTACGACCCGAGATTGTGCAGGCGACTACGCTTTGTGACTCTGCCGCATAGCTCTGTGTTTTTCGATAAAATTGGGCTCTTTTGGGGTGAAAAAGATCTCTTTGTCTAATATATATGTAATTGTGCTATTTTTATTATATCTTTGTAGAACTCGTGTGTCGGTGGGGTAGGAGAGACGATCGAGGAAGTTGAGTGTATTAACCTTGAAAACCATAAAAATATAGATGAAAAGAGAGTTGAGGAGCGTCATTTTGTTGGCGTCGCTAGCAGTTATTGCCACATCGTGTGGCACCTCTACACAGCCCACTAATGCTGTCAAGAGCTACAAAACAGTTACGATAGAGTCTGTTGATAGTGGGGTGTCGACACCCTACACAGCCTCAATACGTGGCTCGCAGAGTGTTGAGATTCGTCCGCAGGTGACAGGTGTGATTACCGACATATTGATCGAGGAGGGTGCGAAGATCAAAAAGGGGGAGAGGCTATTTATCATCGATCAGACCCCATATCGTGCCGCGCTCGACGTGGCGGAGGCGAGTGTGAAGAGCGCAGAGGCGAGTGTCGCTACAGCTCAGCTCAATGCCGATAGTGGTGAGTCGCTCTACGACGATCAGATAATCTCACAGAATGAGTTGTTGCAGCTGCAGAATACTCTTGCTACAGCTGAAGCGACTATGGCTCAGGCTGTTGCGCAGAGGGTGAATGCTGCTAACGATCTGTCGTACACTGTCATCAAGAGCCCCGTCAACGGTGTGGCTGGTATGATCGACTACCGTGTGGGATCGCTCGTAAGCTCATCTATCGCCGATCCGTTGGTGAATGTCACAAATAACGATACGATGTATGCATACTTCTCGATGTCGGAGTCGCAGCTTCTCACGCTCTCGCGCGCTAGTGGCTCGACAGAGGCGATGATGAAGGCGATGCCAAAGGTGAAGCTAACGTTGCGTGACGGCTCAGATTACGACCAACTCGGTTGCGTCGACGCCATCAGTGGAACTGTCGATCGCTCTACAGGTTCGGTGAGGTTGAGGGCTAAATTTACCAACCCCAACGGAGTCCTTCGCGACGGCAGCAGTGGTCGTGTTATTATCACAGATGTGATGGAGGATGCGATTGTTATTCCGCAGGTTGCAACCTACGAGATTCAGGATAAGATGTTCGTCTACAAGGTGGTAGATGGCAAGGCGCGCTCGTCGCAGATTTCGATATATCCCTACGACAATGGGCAGACATTTGTTGTCACCTCGGGTGTTGAGGTTGGCGACGAGATCATCGCCGAGGGTGCAGGTCTCGTGCGCGAGGGTACTGAGGTTGTGAGCGTAAAGTAGGAGTATAGATTATGGATATAAAGAGATTTATCGACAGACCGATTCTCGCGGGTGTTATATCGGTCGTAATAGTATTTATGGGGTTTATCGGTTTGGCTATGTTGCCGATCGAGCAGTTTCCCGAGATCGCTCCGCCGACAATCGCTGTGAGTGCCTCATATACAGGTGCTAGCGCCGAGACTGCGCAGCGAAGTGTTGCCGTGCCGCTAGAGGAGGCGATCAATGGTGTCGAGAATATGTTATATATGACATCGACCACCACCAGCATCGGCTCTGTCTCGATCAACGTATTCTTCCGTCAGGGCACCGACCCCGATATGGCGACTGTCAATGTGCAGAACCGTGTGTCGGAGGCTGAGGGTCTGCTCCCTGCCGAGGTGACTAAGAGTGGTGTGAGGGTGAGCAAACGCCAATCGAGCAACCTCAAGATTCTCGCTATCCACTGCCCCGACAACCGCTACGACGATGTATTTATATCGAACTATGCGAAGATCAACATTGAGCCGCGTCTGGCTCGTGTGACAGGTGTGGGTGAGGTAGCGGTGCGTGGTCCTGAGTATGCGATGCGAATATGGCTCGACCCTCAGAAGATGGCGCAGTATAGCTTGATGCCATCCGACATATCGGCTCTGCTCGGTGAGCAGAATGTGGAGTATCCTACAGGTACGCTCGGTACACACTCCGAGAATGCGATGCAGTATGACCTATTATATAAAGGGCGTCTGACCGATGAGTCGGAGTTTGAGGATATTGTGATCAAGTCGTTGGCGAATGGCGAGATTCTCCGCCTCAAAGATGTGGCTACAGTGGAGTTGGGTGCTAAGGATTATATCATCTACGGCGGTGTAAATGGACACTTGGGTCGTACGATAATGATCTCGCAGACAGCAGGGTCGAACGCCAACGAGGTGATTTTGGGTATCGACGCCGAGGTGGAGAAGATCCGTGCAGATCTCCCTCCTGGGCTTGAGATAATGGATCTTATGGATGTGAAGCAGTTCCTCGACGCCTCGATCAAGAATGTGTTCTGGACACTTTTGCAGGCAATCGCGCTGGTGATCCTCGTGGTCTACATATTCCTCCAGAACTTCCGTTCGACGCTTATCCCTTCGATCTCGATCATTGTGGCGCTTATCGGTACGTTTGCATTCCTCTACTTCTTCGGATTTAGTATCAACCTGTTGACTCTCTTTGCGTTGGTGTTGGTGATCGGTACTGTGGTGGATGATGCTATTGTCGTCGTCGAGGCGGTGCAGAGCAAGTTCGATGGGGGCGAGAAGTCGCCATATCGTGCCTCTGTTGTCGCTATGAAGGAGATCTCGTCGGCGCTTATCACTACGACAGTTGTCTTTATGGCGGTCTTTATACCCGTCTGCTTTATGGGTGGCACTACAGGTACGTTCTACACGCAGTTTGGTGTGACTATGGCGGTTGCTGTGGCTCTGTCGACTCTCAATGCGTTGACTCTCAGCCCCGCTTTGTGTGCACTAATTATGCGCCCACACCGCGATCTGGAGGCAGGTGAGAAGCTGAATTTCTCGTCGCGATTCCACTTTGCGTTCGATGCGGCGTTCAACGATCTTGTGCAGAAGTATCGAGATCAGGTATTCTTCTTCCTCAAGTATAAGAACTTCTCGTTTATGCTGGTTCTCGCGGCGTGTGGCGGTTTGATGTTCTTTATCAACACAACCAAGACGGCTCTTGTGCCGAGCGAGGATGTGGGTACTATCTTTATCAACATTCAGTCGCCGATCGGCTACAGCTACAACGAGACTAATAAGTTGGCGAAGAGGGTCGAGGAGCGCATTGTCGACATCGAGGAGATCCAGGCATATTCGTCGGTTGTCGGTGTGAGTATGTTGGGCGGAACGGGTGCAACGAGCGCTATGTTCATCGTCCGTCTGAAGGATTGGGACGATCGTCCCGACGACGACCAGTATGTGACAGCTATCGTCAACGAGATATATGCACGAACCTCCGACATCGCTGCGGCACGAATAATGGTGATCGCCCCTCCGATGATCTCAGGATTTGGTAACAACAACGGATTCAACGTCAACATACAGGATCAGAAGGGCGGAACTATCGAGGATCTAGGTCTCTACACAGACGCCTTCATCGCAGCACTATCTGAGCGTGTGGAGATCGAACGCGCACAGACATCGTTCGACATCCGCTACCCTCAATATCTGATCGACGTAGATGCCGCAATCTGCGAGCGTAACGGAGTGTCGCCCAACGACGTGTTGAGCACAATATCGGGATATGTGGGTGGTTCATATGCGTCGAACCTCAATAAGTTCTCGAAACTCTATCGTGTGATGATTCAGGCGTCGCCCAATGATCGACTCGATGCACGCTCGATGGAGAATATGTATGTGCGCAACAGCGACGGCGAGATGAGCCCTGTGACGCAGTATATCAACATTGAGCGAATCTACGGATCGCAGAACCTCTCGCGCTTCAACCTATTCCCTGCGATCTCGGTCAATGGTACTCCTGCCGACGGCTACAGCTCGGGGCAGGCGATTGAGGCGATTCGCGAGGTGGCGGAAGAGGTGCTGCCTGTGGGGTATGGCTATGAGTTTGGTGGTCTGACGCGCGAGGAGGAGAGTTCGTCGGGCAATACGTCGGCTATCATCTTCGCCATCTGTATCATCTTCGTCTACTTGATCTTGTGCGCACTCTATGAGTCGATATTTATTCCGTTGGCAGTGATTCTGTCGGTGCCATTTGGTCTGTTGGGTAGCTTCTTGTTTGCCAACGTATTCAACCTCTCGAACGACATATATATGCAGACAGGTCTGATTATGTTGATCGGTCTGCTCGCAAAGACGGCGATCCTGCTCACGGAGTATGCGTCGGAGTGTCGTCGCCAGGGGATGTCGATTTCTCAGTCTGCTCTAACTGCGGCAAAGGTGCGTCTGCGTCCGATCTTGATGACCTCGCTCACATTCGTCTTTGGTATGCTGCCGCTCGTGTTTGCGTCGGGAGTTGGTGCTAATGGTAACATCTCGTTGGGTGTTGGTGTTGTGGGTGGTATGTTGATCGGTACGGTTGCGCTTATCTTTATCGTGCCTGCGCTCTTCGTGATCTTCCAGACTATCGAGGAGAGCGTCATCCCAAAGCGTGAGATACCTGATATGAATGAGGATTAAGTTGTATGTAATTGATATTAAGATAGATGAATAGTATAATAAAAACTAAAATGTGGCTAGCGCTCCTCGCAGCCTCGACACTCGCCAGCTGCGGTGTCTACTCGAAGTATGAGCGTGCGAGCGAGACAACAGAAGTAGCTGACAGCCTCTACGACTACATCGAGGCGACAGAGGGCACAGATAACATCGCCTCGCTATCGTGGCAGGAGCTCTTCACAGATCAGAAGCTCCGCACACTGATAGAGCAGGCGCTGGAGCACAATACGGATCTCAACGTCGCGCGACTGAGCGTGGAGCAGGCGGAGATAGCACTCGGTGTGGCGCGCAAGGCGTTCTTGCCGTCGCTGACACTCACGCCGCAGGGGAATCTTTCGTCATACAAGGGGACGACCACAAAGAGCTATGCTGTGACAGCTGCAGCGAGCTGGGAGATAGATCTATTCGGCAAACTTCGCAATGCAAAGGAGCAGAGCAAGGCGGCGCTGGAGCAGAGTAGGGCGTATGCGCAGGCGGTTCAGACAGAGCTGATTGCTGCGGTCGCTGAGAGCTACTACACGCTCCTTATGCTCGACGAACAGCTACAGATAACACGCCACTCTAAGGAGAACTGGGAGGCTACGTTGCGCACGATGGAGGCGCTGATGCGCGCAGGGCGACTCAACAAGTCGTCGGTGCTGCAGAGCGAGGCGAGCAATATAGCACTCGACGGATCTATCTTGACCCTCCAGCAGCAGATAGTCGAGATGGAGAGTACGCTGTCTACAATGTTGGGAGAGGCGCCACACACGATCGAGCGTGGCGAGCTATCGTCGGCACAGTTCCCATCTGAGTTGTCGGTGGGTGTGCCAATTGAGCTACTGAGCAATCGTCCCGACGTGAGGGCTGCAGAGTACTACCTTACGGAGGCATACTACGCCACTGCGGAGGCGCGATCGTTGCTCTATCCGACATTGACGCTGAGCGGCTCTGCTGGTTACACTAATAGCGGTGGCGGCGCAGTCTTAAACCCTGGCGATATGATCTACAACGCTGTGGCATCTGCGCTCATACCCATTTTTAATAGGGGAACGCTGCGTGCAAATGTGAAGATCTCTAAATCGCAGCAGGAGCAGGCGTTGATGGCGTTTCATCAAACAATCCTCGACGCTGGCGCAGAGGTCAACATAGCTTTGAAGAGTTGGCAGAGCGCACGCAATCTGTTAGAGGTGGATAGTGCGGAGCGCGATGTGTTGGAGAGGGCTGTGAAGAGTTCGGAGCAGCTGATGAAACACGGCGAGGCAAATTACCTTGAGGTGTTGTCGTCGCAGTTGAGTCTGCTCGGGAGCGAGTTGTCGTACTCGGTAAATAAGTACAACGAGATCGCTGGAGTGGTGGAGCTATACCGTGCACTTGGTGGCGGTGCTAATTAATTTTGTAGATAGTATGGGAAAGTTTTCTTATACGCCTAGTGGCGTGTGTTGTCGTCGAATCGAGTTTGAGATTGAGGACGATAAGATTGTGAGTGTCGACTTCGTAGGTGGCTGCGACGGCAACTTGAAGGGTATAAAGAGGTTGGTTGAGGGGCAGAGCGCCGTGCGTGTTGCGGAACTATTGCGTGGTGTCGACTGTCGTGGTAAGGGTACGTCGTGCCCCGATCAGTTGGCTATAGCACTCGACTCGCAGAGGTAGTGTGACGATGAAGATAATATTTGCGACAAACAATAGACATAAACTCGACGAGGTTGCGGCACTGCTGCCCTCGTCGATTGAGATCACCACGCCCCGCGACTGTGGCGTAACGGAGGATATTCCCGAGACGGCACCTACGTTGGAGGGCAATGCGCTGCAGAAGGCTCGCTACCTATATGAGAGAACGGGGCTCGACTGCTTCGCCGACGACACAGGGCTCGAGGTTGACGCTCTGGGTGGTGCGCCAGGTGTTCGCTCTGCGCGATACGCCACAGATGGGCACGACCCTGAGGCTAACAACGCCCTGTTGATGAGGAGTTTGGAGGGTGTAGCGAGTCGCACTGCGCAGTTCCGCACTGTCGTTGCGTTGATCCTCGGAGGCGAGGAGTATCTTTTCGAAGGGGTAGTGAGGGGTGAGATCACCACAAGCTACTCGGGGGGTGGCGGCTTCGGCTACGATCCAATCTTTCGACCCGAGGGTGAGAGGCTTACATTTGCCCAGATGAGTATGGAGCAGAAGGGGGCAATATCGCACCGTGGGCGCGCTATACGCCTGCTCATAGAGTTTTTGAGCAAAAAAGTGCTGTAGTCGAGAAAATTATCGTACCTTTGCACTCTGAAAAGAGAGTTTAGCATATGAACGAGAGAAACTACATAAGAGAGGAGCGATACGACCTTGAGAAAGTTGAGCAGCTAAAGTACCACTATGGCGAAATTCTGCGCCTGCTGGGTGAGGATTGCGAACGCGAGGGGTTGGTCAAGACACCCGAACGTGTCGCCAAAGCGATGATGTATTTGACAAAGGGGTATGACGAGAATCCGCTTGAGATCATCCGTTCTGCTATGTTCCGCGAGGAGTATCAGCAGATGGTGATAGTCAAGGATATTGAGCTATACTCACTCTGCGAACACCACATCCTCCCATTCTTCGGAAAGGCTCACATAGCGTACATACCAAACGGACATATCACAGGATTGTCTAAGATAGCTCGTGTAGTGGAGTGTTTTGCACGTCGACTACAGGTGCAGGAGAGGTTGACAGTCTCTATACGCGACTGTATCCAGGAGGCTCTCAATCCGCTCGGCGTGGCGGTGGTGATCGAGGCTGGTCACACTTGTATGCAGATGCGAGGTATCGAGAAGCAGGGCTCCGCAACAACTACCTCTGCATTCACTGGTACGTTCCTCTCAGACCCACGCACGCGCGAGGAGTTTATGACACTCGTGACAAATAGATTGAGATAGATAGTAGACCTACCTGCTTCGGGGCAATACGTATGCTAGAATAGGGGACTGCGCTTACGCCGCGCGGCAAGCTAGCTTACATTTGCTTTTGTTGCGGCTATTATAGGGGTGCTTCGCACTGCAAAAGATCAAGGTATAGAGCTTTATGAAAGTAATGTGGTCAAAAATAGTTGGTTTTCGCAGTGAAAATTATCGTATTTTTGCAGAGTAAAGCTGAAGAGGAATCAAGCTCTGCTGGGGAGCAACTTGACAGAAATAGGTTTTACGA
>JBCQTK010000029.1:0-27346 GCA_047178665.1 Rikenellaceae bacterium
CCCCCCCCCCCTTGCCAAATATTTGCATTTGTGTAACAATAATGCAAACACAGGCAAATTCAGCTCGTTGTGTGCTTGCTGAATTAGCTAATAATTAGGTTGTTACGTTAGTTGTATGATTAATAAAAAAAACATAAAATCCATATAAAAACACAAGAAAAAACACAACATCCAGCAATATTTTTTTAGATAAATCTAACAAAATAAGAGGAAACTGAACTAAATGCAGGTGTCTAAACAGACAATGCCTTAACGGCAAACAGACCAATTTTATAACAAAAATGGATATAAGGTAATGGAATGCTCTATTGATAGACGAAAAGTTAAATTTCAAAACCTGATAATATGCAAAAATATGGCTCTACACCTTATTTTTTTATCTCCGCCTTTGGCTGGATCCCTATAGTATCCCTCGTTCTTGTAGTATACCAGGGCAAACGTACGAAAAAGGCGAAGACTGCGCTCAAGCTGCGCGGCTCACAACCAGTTGTGGGGAGAAACTTCGTTTCTTTCTCTTATGTTACACTCTGACTCTACACCTTGTGATCTACATTCGGCAATTATAGGGGTGTCAGCCATCGGCTGACAAAAAAAAGATTAAGGTATAGAGCGTTGAAAGTTCACTTTCATAAAGCTCTATACCTTAATCTTTTGTGGCGCGAAGCACCCCTATAATTGCCGCAACAAAAGTAAATGCAAGCTAGCTTGCCGTCCGCGCGGCGTAAGCGCAGACCTCCGCCTTTTTTCGTGCGTTTGCCCTGTGTAATATACTTCTGGTATATATATTACTTGTCCTTGACCTTCTCGATCTGCTTTTTCAGGGCATCTATCGAGAGGTCTATTGCCTCCTCGAAACTCTTCGCTCTGTTCTCCGCCACTAGCTCGTCGCCTGGCAGTCGTAGCGAGATTGTAACGACCTTATTGCCCTTCTCGTGATCCTTATCTAACTTCATTATGACATCTGAGCCTGTTGCGCGATCTGCAAACTTCTCCAATTTTCCCATCTTTGCCTCAACGAACGCCAACAACTTTGCGTCGGCATCGAACTTTAGTGACTGAATTTTTACGTCCATAACTCATCTTTTTTTAGTTAGTACAATATTTATAATGCGCATCTGGTTTTATGCGCCATCTATCGTCAATCAATTCACACCTCTCTGTTCACACCTCTCTCCGTTCTCACCCCCCCCTCTGTTCTCTCACTCCTCTTCGCCCTCTCCGCGTGGGTGCGATCCGGCGTATGTGTCGATCAGACCCTCTATCGAGTTGTGGGTATATCGTTGCGTCGCGCGTAGCGACGTGTGCCCCAGCAGCTCCTGGATAATCCTTATGTCGGCGCCAGCACCCAGCAGATGCGTTGCGAAGGTGTGGCGAAGCGTATGTGGGCTCTTGCGACCCTGCACCTCTGCCTCCGTAAGTAGCGACCTCACGACTCGATATATCATCGACGTAGAGAGCGCGCTGCCTCGCGTAGATAAAAATAGTGAATCTGGGGCTCTTTTCCAAATATCTAGCTGCCTAATTTGCTGAAGATGCGAAAAAAACATCTCGCGCAGTGGCTCAACTATCGGGATAAGTCGCTCCTTATTACCCTTGCCGACAACTCTAAGAGTCTTAAAATCAGAACTAAACGACCCTACTCGCAGCGAGGCAACCTCGGAGAGACGTAGTCCCGTATAATATAACGTAGCGACGAGGAGTCTATTGCGCTCCTCGATCCAATTTTCGACCTCTCTCTCTCTCCTGCAGAGAGTCTCGGGAGTGCTAACAACGCCATCCATCCTCTCGCGAGGGATAAAGTGCGGAAGTGGCTTTCCGCATTTCAGCACCTTCACACCCCTCATCGGGTTGCGACGAACCTTACCCTCCGAGACGCCCCACCGATACATCGAGCGCAACGTAGCCAACGCACGATTCATCGACGCCGCAGAGATCGGGTCGTTCTCTCTGTCGCCATCTAGGCGCACCACTATCCACGCGCGAATGTGATCTGTGCGAGCTGTCGCGCAGTGCATACCGTCGCCATACTCCTCGTGGAGCCACTCCTCGAACCTCTCAATGTCGGCTCGGTAGTTGCGCAGAGTGAGGGGGGAGCATCGTCGCTGACACTCCATATAGGCGAGGAAGTCGTCGCCTAGCATTGTCTACTAAGCCTTTACGGCTATCACCTCGATCTCGACCATAACGCCGAGTGGCAGGCGAGCAACCTCGTAGCAGGCGCGTGCTGGCATATTCTCGGTGAAGTATGTGGCGTAGATCGCATTCATCGCCGCGAAGTCGCCTATGTTGTCGAGCAAGACTGTAGCCTTCACCACATCCTTCAGCTCGTAGCCTGCTTCGGTCAATATAGCCTTCACGTTGTCGAGCGCGCGAGTGGTCTGCGCCTCGATCCCCTCAGCGCACTCGCCTGTGGCGGGGTTGAGCGGAATCTGTCCCGAGACGTAGAGTGTGCCGTTTGCCTCGATGGCCTGTGAGTAGGGGCCCACTGCTGCGGGTGCCGATGCTGTTGATATAACTCGTTTCATCTATTTCTATGTTTTATCTTATTTATATTATACTATGGTTGCTACTCGAACGACCTAAAGATCCCTGCGCTATCGAGAAAGACGATGAAGATAACCACGGGGCAGACATATTTGAGTAGGAAAATTATAGCATTAGAGTAGCTGCAAGGCAGTTTCCCGTTGTTTGTGATCTGATCTATATAGGTCTTTTTGTCGAGCTTCCACCCCACGAAGATGCAGGTTAGCATACCTCCCAGAGGCAGCATAATGTTTGCCGTCACGTAGTCGAGCAGATCGAACAGAGGGGTGTAACCCTCGCTCGCAGGCACACAGAGCGACAGCGACGCAGCCGTACCGAGCGTACCCACAATAACTGAGGTGAGCATAGCACCTTTGCGACGTGATAGCTTGAACTCCTCCATAAAATATACGGTGGCAACCTCGTGAAGCGACATCGTAGAGGTGATCGCTGCGATAATGAGGAGCACGAAGAAGATCGACGCCCAGAGGCTACTCATCGGCATCATATTAAATATGGCAGGCAAAGTCTCAAACACAAGTGCAGGACCAGCCGTAGGGTCTATCCCCATACTCGCTGTCGCAGGGAAGATGATGAGTCCTGCAAGCAGCGCAACTGCTGTGTCGAGACCCATAACCTGAAGCGTCGTAGTCCTCAGATTAGCATCCTTGGGTACGTAGGCTCCATATGCGATCAGCGCGCCAAGACCTATCGAGAGCGAGAAGAACGCCTGACCAACAGCCTGCAGCAGACCCTGCGCCGTGATCTTCGAGAAGTCGGGATAGAGGAAGAACTTTACACCCTCCCAGCTCCCTGGCAACATCAACGAGTTGATAGATAGCACAATAAGTATGACGAACAGCAGTGGCATCAACACATTTGACACTTTCTCCAGACCCTTCTGTACACCCATAAAGATGATCGCGTGAGTCATCGCCACGAAGATCCACGTGTAGAGGATCGGACGCATCGGATTGGTGATGAAGTCGTTGAACAGATTGGTGTACTCGGCTGTTGTAGAGAGTGTAGCCAGCTCGCCCGTCACGGCAAAAACAAAGTACTCGGCTGTCCATCCTGCGACGACATAGTAGAATCCGAGGATCAGGAACGCCGCCAATATGCCGTTGTAACCCAGCAACTTCCATCGTGGTGAAAGCTTCCTAAACGCACCGACTGCACTCTGCTGCGTGATACGTCCAATAGTCAACTCCGTCATCATAACAGGAAATCCGATCAACAAAATACAGATGAGGTAGACCAATAAAAATGCGCCTCCGCCATTCTCTCCTGCCACATATGGGAATCGCCATATGTTGCCCAATCCAACCGAACAACCAGCAGCAACCAAAACAGTTGCCAGTTTGCTGCTAAATTTTACTTGTGAACTCATACTATTATCTATAAAATTTACATTAATACTCTCTCTTGCTCTTGTTGCAGCCCCTCTGCAGGTGTCGGCGTCGGCTACCCCTCTATCACAACGCTGACGCTCGCAACCTTGCCTCCGAGTGGTGGTGCAATCTTCGCCACGGAGCATCGTATGCCTATCACCTCGGGGTAGTAGGCGCGAATTGTAGAGATGATCCTGCACGCTACAGCCTCAATCGTCGAGCCCGTGATCGCCATCTGCTCCCTCGCTAACTCATACACTGTGAGGTAGTTGACCGCCTTGGTTACGTCGTCGCTCTGGGCAATGTTGCCGAGCTCTGTGCGGATGTCGAGATCAACCGTAAATCGGTTTCCCACCTTCCGCTCCAGCTCGTAGCAGCCGTGAAATGCGCGAAACTCCATCCTCTCCAGGTGTATTGTGTACTCCATCTCTCTTAATGTTTGTGTGATTTGTCGCCCCTCTACTCGAAACTTACCAAGTAGTAATTTTTCTTGCCGCGCTGCACCAATAGGTACTTGTCGGAGATCAAATCGCTCGACTCAACGGTAATCGTACCATCCGTCAACTTGCTCTTGTTCATCGAGATACCGCCGCCAGCGATCAGCTTCCTACACTCGCCCTTGCTCGCAAAGATCGCAGCCTTCTCGGTGCATAGGTCGACAAACGACACGCTCCCTAGCTCGCTCTTCGCAACCTTAAACTGCGGTACGCCCTCAAACACCTGTAGCAGCGTAGCCTCGTCTAACGACTTCAATGCATCTGCTGTTGCGCCACCAAATAGGATTGACGACGCCTGCTTAGCCATCTCTAGCTCCTCTGCGGAGTGGATCATCGTGGTTATCTCGTCCGCTAGGCGGCTCTGTAGAATACGTTTGTGGGGCTCTGCCTCGTGCTGTGTCGTTAGCTCCTCGACACACTCCTGATCGAGGAGTGTGAAGATGCGGATGTAGCGCTTTGCATCATCGTCGCTCACGTTGATCCAGAATTGGTAGAACTTGTAGGGCGAGGTGTAGCGGCTGTCGAGCCACACATTTCCACTCTCGGTCTTTCCAAACTTCGTACCATCAGCCTTCGTAATAAGAGGGCAGGTGATGGCGTGTGCCTCAGCGCCCAACTTGCGACGAATCAGCTCCGTACCTGTGGTGATGTTGCCCCACTGATCCGATCCTCCGAGCTGCAACTTGCAGTTCTCGTTCTCGAATAGATGGAGGAAGTCGAAGCCCTGCACGAGCTGATATGTAAACTCCGTGAATGACATTCCGTCGCCCTCGCCACTGAAACGCTTCTTTACCGAATCCTTCGACATCATATAGTTGACCGTAATCAACTTGCCGATGTCGCGGATGAAGTCGAGGAACGACAATCCGTTCATCCAGTCGTAGTTGTTGACCATCTTCGCTGCGTTTGGTGCGTCGGAGTCGAAGTCGATCAAGCGCGACAACTGATTCTTTATCGCCTGCTGATTGTGGCGCAAAGTAGCCTCGTCGAGGAGGTTACGCTCCTGCGACTTACCGCTCGGGTCGCCTATCATTCCTGTTGCACCACCGATCAATGCGATAGGGCGGTGTCCGCACTCCTGGAAATGTTTGAGGATCATTACGCCCACCAAGTGTCCGATGTGGAGTGAATCTGCCGTTGGGTCGATTCCCAAATATGCTGTCGACAACTCCTTCGCCAGCTGCTCCTTTGCGCCTGGTGTGATTGTGTGGATCATACCTCTCCACTCTAGCTCCTCAATAAAATTCTTCTTTGACATTTTAATCTATTTATTTTTATTCTTTTTAATTATCTACCTGTAGGTCAAGCGCTTTGGTGAGCTCTGCAATTAACGGATTGAGGTTCGAGAAGTGCGCTACGCGATCCTCCAGTTTGAGCGGACGGCTACTCTTCGACACCTCCTCGTCGACAGTTATGCGCAGCTCCACGAATCCCTTTACATCTGCCATCTCGATAATCTTTGCCATTATCTCTAGCTCCGTGCGTCGCAGCTCCAGCTCCACATCTGTTGTCGGCACAGTCAGCTCTATCGCCTCCGCCGTGATCTTCATCGTCTCGAAGAGCGGCTTGAAACGAGGGCGCGTCGATGCGATAAAGTTCACTATCGCCTCCAGCTTGTCGTTTAGCTTCTGCTCTGTCGCAGGGTCGATCTTGCGCGCTGCCGTGCTTTGGCTCTGCTCGCCCTCCTCGTCGCTGCCGCCCTTGCTGCCCTTGGAGAGTGCATCTTTGAGGCTGAAACCTGTGCTTAGCCTGCCCTGTGGGGATCTTGGCGCAGCGGTGGGCTTTGCGGTGGGCGTCTCTACCTTTGTCTCTACCTTTATCTCTGTTTTTGGTTCTGCCTCTACCTTTGGTTCTATTCTTGGCTCTACCTTTACCTCCGCAATCTTTGTCACCTCCGTAACCTCTGCTGCCACGAACTCCACGGATGAGAGTGAGGGGGCGACGTCGATGTAGCTCTGCTTACCCTCTATTTTTTTTTTGACCGAGACCTGCTATCTTCATAAGTCCCAGTTCAACCAACAATCGCTGGTTTGACGAGCGCTTCAGCTCGCTATCTGCATCGGTCAAGACCGTTATTGCTCCAAATATAAACTCCACGCTGCACCTCTGCGCCTGCTCTCGATAGCGCTGCGACAGCACCGCCGTGAGCTCCATCAGCCTCAACGTTGCGTCATCTTTGGCGACGAGCAGATCGCGCAGATGTCGTGCGAAGCCTGTGAGGAATGATCCGACCCCAAACCCTAGCCCCAACACAGCGTCGAACGCGGTGAGGGCTGCGGCATATTGCCCTTCGAGAAGTGTGTCGGTAATGGTGAAGTATGTGTCGTAGTCGACGACTCCGAGCGTCTGTGCAACCACCTTAAAGTCGAGCGTGTTGCCGCCAAACGACACAGCCTTGTCGAACATCGAGAGTGCGTCGCGCATACCGCCATCCGCCTTCTGCGCAATGAGGTTGAGCGACTCGTCGTCGATCGTGACACCCTCGTTGTTGGCTATGTAGCGCAGATACTCCGCTCCGTCCTCCACGCGTATGCGGTTGAAGTCGTAGCACTGGCAGCGCGACAGAATCGTCGGCAGGATCTTGTGTCGTTCAGTCGTGGCGAGGATAAATATTGCGTGTGCAGGTGGCTCCTCTAGTGTCTTGAGGAATGCGTTGAACGCAGCCGAGGAGAGCATATGAACCTCGTCGATGATGAAGAGGGAGTAGCTTCCGATCTGCGGCAAGATTCGCACCTGCTCGATGATAGATCGAATATCCTCCACCTTGTTGTTGCTTGCGGCGTCGAGCTCGTGTATGTTCATTGATCGACCCTCGTCGAAGCTGACGCAGGAGTCGCAGACGCCACACGCCTCGTTGCCTGGTTGCGGATTGAGGCAGTTGATGCTCTTGGCGAAGATGCGTGCACAGGTTGTCTTACCCACGCCGCGAGGTCCGCAGAAGAGGTATGCGTGCGCCAGCTGATTACGCTCGATGGCGTTCTTCAGTGTCTCGGTTACGTGACGCTGCCCGACAACTGTGTTGAATGTCGCGGGACGATATTTTCTTGCGCTTACTATAAACTTTTCCATTAGTTGCAAATTTACGCAAAAAAAATGAGATATATGTATGATGGGGCTATTTTTTCGGGGTAAATGCACGAAAAAATAGGGGAGTGCGCCCAAGCTGCATAGGCTCACAACAAGTTGGAGACTTCGTCCCTTTTACCTAGCTTGCCGCTCGCGCGGCGTAAGCGCAGACCCCGCCTACACCCCGCTTATTTTTTTCCGAACGTAAGTCGATGGTGCGGTGTGACTCCGTGCTCGGCTATTGCGGCGCGATGTTTGGCGGTGGGATACCCCTTGTTGTTCTGCCAGTCGTAGTGGGGGTATTGGTCGGCTAGGGCGAGCATATATTCGTCGCGGTGCGACTTGGCGAGAATCGACGCCGCAGCGATCGAGGTGTAGAGAGCGTCGCCACCCACTATGCAGTGGTGTGGTATAGTGAGCTCGGTGAAGAATAGGTTGCCGTCGACAAGCAGTAGCTCGGGCTGTGGCGTGAGTGCTGCTGTGGCGTTGCTCATAGCTAGGTGTGCGGCGCGGAGTATGTTGATCTCGTCTATCTGCTGTGCCGTAACCTCCGCGACGCTCCACGCTACCGCCTCCGCCTCGATGAGTCTCCTGAGACGCTCGCGCTGTTTGGGGCTCACCTGCTTCGAGTCGTTGAGCTTGGGGTCGTAGAAGTCGGGAGGTAGGATGACGGCGGCACCAAATACTGAGCCTGCGAGACATCCGCGTCCTGCCTCGTCGCAGCCTGCTTCGAGAAGTGTTGTCTGATAGTTGTTGATTAGCATATTCGTTCTCTCTATGTAGTGGTGAAGATGGCGAGGTGTTACTCTCTCTCGGTTAGGTACTTACACATCTGCGATCGGGCGCGATGAATGTTGGTCTTGACACTGCCGAGTGGCATATCTAGCTTCTCGGCGATCTCCTCGTAGGAGTATTCGTCGAAGAATCGCATCTTGAAGAGCTCCTGGTGGCGAGGCGACAGGTGCGCTATGCACTCCTCGATCTGCCACCTCTTCTGTCGGTTGATTATGCTCTGTTCGGGGTTTGGACCACGTTCCTCGGGTGTTGTCGAGAAGTGCTCGTCGAGCGACGTCTGATCTTGTCGTTTGCGAAATGAGTCGATGAATGTGTTGCGGGCGATTGTGTAGATCCACTGACCAAATGTGTAGTGCGGATCGTAACGGTGGAGATTGAGAAACACCTTTATGAGGCTCTCCTGCATAAGGTCGTCGATCTGGTGATCTGCGTTTGCACCCAGGCACGACTGGAGTAGGCGGCGGATAGATTCGTTATATCGCGTGATGAGAAATTCGAACGCCTTGTTGTCGCCGTCGAGACTCCACTGTACGAGGAGTTTATCCTCCGCTATCACATACTTCTCTATCTCCATTATATCTGCAAACCTGCGAAAAAAAAATGAAAATAACAACACCATACCTCTAGCCTCAGTGTGTCACTCTCCAATTATATCCTCTGCAGTGAGGGGGTGGGTCTACATCATTCCGCCGCCCATTCCGCCGCCCATACCACCAGGGCGCATACCGCCCTCGCCGCGCTGTGGGCGCTCGCCGTTCTCGCCTTGACCGCGCTGCTGACGCTCACGTGTCGAGAAGCTGTTGTCCTCGCAGACACCAGCGTAGTAGACGATCCAGCGGCTAAGCGCCTTCTCGTCGTTTGCTAGTAGCGCCTTCATACCCTCGTCGAGCGACTTGTGTATCGCTGTCATCTTCTCGCGGATTGGGCGCACAGCCTCCATTATTGGCTGCATCACTGCGCGCATATTGCTCATATCGCCCGAGCTCTGTAGCTCCGTTAGCTCCTCGCTCTTCTCCTCCAACATCTCGATCTGATCGCGATACTCCGCGCATACGTCGCCGTAGCCGATGATGTAGTTTGTTACGAGCTGCTCAGTGCCGCTCACTAGCTCTGGATCCTTCACCTTGTTCTTCTTGATAATATCTTTAGCCTCGATCTCAAAGACTCCGCACGACGCAACAAGGTCGATGTCGCCACCCTGCATCATCATTCCTGGCCCGCGACCGCCGCCCATTCCGCCGCCGCCGCCCATACCACCACCGCCGCCTGGCTGTGCCGATAGTTCGATTGTAAATGCTGTGAAGAGAGCTACAAGTAGTAGCGATGCTCTAGTGAAATTCATAGTTGTATTTTTTTAGTTTATACGATAATTATACCTTACACTTTGCAAATTTACTAATCCCAACCAACTATCAAAACAAATTCACAACTTTATTGGCGAACTGCATTTTTTTGTGGGCAAACAGCGCGCGAGCTACTCAAACGACTGCATATCAACCAGCTTACTGTAGAGACCTCCGCGGCTCATAAGCTCCGTATGTGTGCCCACCTCGACGATCTCGCCTCGGTCGACAACCAAGATTTTGTCGGCGTTGTAGATCGTGCTGAGGCGATGTGCGACGACGATCGACGTGCGACCCTCCAGCAGTTTCGTCAGCGACTCCTGCACCAACTTCTCGCTCTCGGTGTCGAGTGCCGACGTAGCCTCGTCGAGGATCAATATCGCAGGATTCTTCAACACTGCGCGCGCTATGCTGAGCCTCTGGCGCTGTCCGCCCGAGAGCTTCATTCCTCGATCGCCAATGTTGGTGTCGTATCCCTCGGGGGTGTCGCGAATGAACGTGTCGGCGTTGGCGATCTTTGCAGCCTCAACTATCTCTGCCTCCGTAGCATCGCGTCGTCCGAACGATAGGTTGCCAAGGATCGAGTCGTTGAAGAGGATGGTATCTTGTGCCACTGTGCCCACGTGGTTGCGCAGGCTCTCTTTCTTTATGTTGCGCAGGGGTGTGCCGTCGATTAATATCTCGCCGCTGGTGGGGTCGTAGAAGCGCGGTATGAGCTCGCTAATTGTCGACTTGCCGCTGCCCGATGGTCCAACTAGCGCCACCGTCTCGCCTCGATTGATCGTGAAGTTGACACCGCTCAGCACCTCGCGCACGCCGTCGTAACTAAAGCTGACGTTGCGGAACTCTATCGTGCTCTTGAACTCGCTCATCTCCACTGCGTCGGGGCGATCCTCCAGCGGATTGACCTCTTCGAGCAGACCCAGCACGCGCTCACCTGCGGCGACTCCCTGGTTGATGTTGGCGAACTGGTCGATGAACGATCTGACAGGTCGCGTGATTTGCGAGAAGATCGCTATGAAGGCGAGGAACTGCGCTGCATCGAGCTCGCCAGCCTGCACCAACGTGCCGCCAAAGACGATGATGATACCGATCGCCGTGATGCCCATAACCTCGCTCGCAGGAGAGGCTAGCTGCTGCCTGCGTGCCATTGATAGCAGCAGGTTCGATATGTGATCGTTGAGCTGGTGATACTTCTCCTTCACATACCCTGTAGCGTTGTAGCTCTTGATAACCTTCACCCCCGAGAGCGACTCGTCGAGCGATGTCACCATATCTGCCATCACCTCCATTGAGCGTTTGGCAGGGTGTCGCAATCTCTTGACGATGCTACCTATGACGAGGGCAACGCAGGGCAAGAAGATTGCCGAAAAGACCGACAGTTGCCACGAGATCGCGATCATTGCGCTCAGGTATCCTACGACGAGGAATGGCTCGCGAAACATAACCTGCAGCGTATTTGTTATGCAGAACTGCACTATGTTGACGTCGCCCGTGATCTTTGATAGGATGTCTCCCTTGCGGCTCTCGTTGAAGTACCCTACGTTCATCCCCATAACGTGGTCGAAGAGTCTGTTGCGAAGCTTCTGCAGCGAACGTGTGCGCATATTCTCGACCGTGTAGGCGCAGAGATAGCGGAATGTGTTGCTCAGCAGCGACATCATAACAGTTATTGTAGCCAGCATAATCAACATATTGCTCACCGTGAATGTCTCGCCAAAGAGCTGAGTGTAGAGATAGTTGATTACGTCGTAGTATGTCGATGGAGTGAATGTTATCGGCGGCAGAGTGTGGAGCGGCGTGAACTCAAAACCTCCGTCGACGAACATCGTCTGGAGGATTGGGATAATCATCGCGTAGTTGAATGTGTTGAATATCGCGTAGAGCACAGCATATATAAAATATGGTACTGCGTAACGGCTTAGGGGACTCGCGAACTCTAGGAGTTTTAGGTATGTCTTGAACATATTAACCTGAGTTTTGGATAGTGGGAATTTATTGTTTTCCTGTCAGTTTTATTAATTCCCGTTCTCTAAAACTTTAGGTTGTTATTAGTGTCGTATTAACGTTGAGGCTCTATTCGGGTGCATAGCCCACATCCTCCTTGTGGCACATTGGGTTGCGCGCAGCCGCAACAGCGAGCTCGTCACACCGATTGTTCTCCACATTGCTAGCGTGACCCTTCACCCACACAAACCTCACCCTGTGGCGTCGCGCTACCTTCAGGTAGCGTCGCCACAAATCGGGGTTCTTCTTACCCTCGTACCCCTTGCGCTCCCAGCCGTAGACCCATCGCTTCTCGACAGCGTCTACAACATACTTCGAGTCGGAGTAGATCGTTACATCCGAATCCTCAAACTTCAGCATCTCCAACGCAACACATACAGCCATAAGCTCCATCCTGTTGTTCGTCGTCAGCCGAAACCCCTCCGAGACCTCCTTGCGGAAGATCCCCGATAAAAGAACTATACCGAAGCCCCCCGCCCCAGGATTCCCGAGCGACGAACCATCGGTATAGATAGTTATTGGTGCAGCCATATGTCTCTACTGTAATCCTGCAATCTGCTCCTTGATTGAGGCAATCTTGCTCTCCGCGTCGCTCTGCTTAGCTCTCTCCACAGCCACAACCTTCTCGGGCGCAGAGCTCACGAACCTCTCGTTGCCGAGCTTCTTCATCACACTTTTTAAGAAACCCTCCTGGTACGACAGCTCCTCGCCAAGGCGCTTCAACTCAGCCTCCTTGTCGATCTTGTCGCCCAACGGCACGGCATATTGCGTTGTCTTGACGATGAAGCCGACTGCTGCCGAACTCTTCTCGCTCACAAGACGTATCTCGCTCAAATTCGCCATCTTAGCAACTACGGGCGCATACTCGTCTACATAGTTGTCGTCCTCGACAACCTCCAACTCTAGCAACTCGCGGTTGGGTAGATTCTTGCCCTTGCGGATGTTTCGAATACCCGATATAACCTCCTTTGCCAACTCAAATCTTGCGAGTAGATCTCCATCGACGTGCTCCGATCGTGGCATCTGCGCAACGACGATCGACTCACCCTCGGCGCGTGGTGCAATATCCTGCCATATCTCCTCCGTCACAAATGGCATATATGGATGCAGCAGACGCATCAATCTGTCGAAGAACGACTTCGTGGCAGCAAGAGTCTGCGCGTCGATCGGAGATTGATAAGCTGGCTTAATCATCTCCAGATACCAGCCGCTAAACTCGTCCCAGAAGAGCTTGTAGGCAACCATCAGAGCCTCCGAGAGTCTGTAGCACTCGAAGTCCGACTCGATGCGACTCAGTGCCTCGTTGAACTTCGCCTCGAACCACTCGATCGAGAGGCGGTTGTTCTCGCTCATCTCTAGTGACTCGTCGACCTCCCAACCGCACACTAGGCGGTAGGCGTTCCATATCTTGTTGCCGAAGTTACGACCCTGCTCACATAGCGCGTTGTCGAACATCAAGTCGTTACCTGCGCTCGAACACAACATCATCGCCATACGAACACCGTCCGCGCCATACTCAGCGATCAAATCCAACGGATCGGGCGAGTTGCCGAGCTGTTTCGACATCTTGCGACCCAACTTATCTCGCACGATACCAGTGAAATATACATTGTTGAATGGCTTCAAGTCGCGATACTCGTAGCCAGCCATAATCATACGTGCCACCCAGAAGAAGATGATGTCGGGTCCCGTCACCAAGTCATTCGTCGGGTAGTAGTAGCTGATCTCCTCGTTGTCGGGGTGGCGGATGCCATCAAACACCGAGATAGGCCACAACCACGAGCTGAACCACGTGTCGAGAACGTCGTCGTCCTGGCGCAGATCCTTAATCTCAAGCGTCGCGTCGCCCGACTTCTCGCGAGCCAACTGCAACGCCTCCTCAGCCGTCTCCGCAACCACAAAACCACCCTTTGGGAGGTAGTAGGCTGGGATTCGCTGACCCCACCAGAGCTGACGCGAGATGCACCAATCCTTGATGTTCTCCATCCAGTGGCGATATGTGTTCTTATACTTCGCAGGGACAAACTTGATGACGTCGCTCGCCACAGATGCTGCCGCAGGCTTCGCCAACTCCTCCATCGACAACCACCACTGCATCGAGAGCTTCGGCTCGATCACTACACCCGTACGCTCCGAGAAGCCTACGTTGTTGGTATAGGGCTCGCATCTCTCTAGCAAACCTGCCGTCTCAAGATCCTGCTCGATCTGCTTGCGGCACTCGAAGCGGTCGACACCCACATACATACCAACCTTGTCGTTGATAGCTCCGTTGTCGTCGAAGATGTCGATCGTCTCCAATCCAAACTTCTCGCCCAACATATAGTCGTTCACGTCGTGCGCAGGCGTAACCTTCAACGCACCCGTACCGAACTCGATGTCGACATACTCGTCGCGAATGATCGGGATCGAACGACCAACTAGAGGGACTATCACACGCGCATCCTCCGCCAAAGAGCTGTAGCGCTCATCGTTGGGGTTGACGCAGAGTGCCGTATCTCCAAGGATCGTCTCGGGGCGAGTCGTTGCGACGATGATCGTCTGATCTGACCCCTCGACAACATAGCGAAGGTAGTATAGTTTTCCCTGCTGCTCCTTGTAGATCACCTCCTCGTCCGAGAGTGCTGTCTTTGCCGACGGATCCCAGTTGACCATTCGCACGCCACGGTAGATCTTACCCTTCTCGTAGAGGTCGCAAAAGACACGTATAACCGACTCTGTGCGAGCCTCATCCATCGTGAAGCAGGTGCGATCCCAGTCGCACGATGCACCCAACTTGCGGAGCTGTTTGAGGATAACCCCACCATACTCCTCCTTCCACTCCCAGGCGTGGCGCAAGAACTCTTCGCGCGAGAGGGTCGACTTATCTATCCCCTCTGCTGCGAGCTTCGCCACAACCTTCGCCTCGGTGGCGATAGATGCGTGGTCGGTTCCTGGTACCCAACAGGCGTTCTTGCCCATCATACGTGCGCGTCGCACCAACACATCCTGCAGCGTGTTGTTGAGCATATGCCCCATATGGAGCATACCTGTCACGTTTGGCGGAGGGATCACAATAGTGTATGGCTCGCGCTCATCTGGCTCGGAGTGGAACAAGTTGTTGCCAGTCCAGAAGTCATACCATTTGGACTCAATCTGTTGCGGTGCGTACTTATCTGCGATAGACATAGTTATTTATCTATTAAATTAAATTGTTATCATTACATCTGCTTGTGTGCCAAGCTAGCCACACGAAATGCAAAGGTACGAAACAATCGCGATAACTCAATAAATTATCGTTATTTTTTGCCTTAACAACCTCTTAATATTGATCTTTTTGTAATAATATAGTGTTAAAGGGGCGGAATCTCGAAGAAAAATATTATCTTTGCCCAATTATAATAGGATAATAATTATATAGTATGCCATACATTTCACAACGAGCAGAGGAGATGCCAGCCTCACCAATCCGCAAACTCGGCCCTCTTGCCGACGCTGCGAAGGCGCGAGGCACGAAGGTCTACCACCTCAATATCGGTCAGCCCGACCTGCCCTCGCCAAAGGAGGGACTTGAGGCGCTGAAGAGGATAGACCGCAAGGTGTTGGAGTATAGCCCCAGCGACGGCTTCTTGTCGCTGAGGCGTAAGCTCGTGGAGTACTACGGACAATATCAGATAAAGCTAACGCCCGAGGATGTAATCATCACTACGGGTGGATCGGAGGCGGTGTTGTTCGCCTTTATGTCGTGTCTCAACCCTGGCGATGAGATCATCGTCCCCGAACCTGCCTACGCCAACTATATGGCGTTCGCTATCTCGGCAGGCGCTGTGATCCGACCTGTTGTGTCGTCGATCGAGGAGGGGTTTGCCCTGCCCAACATCAAGGCGTTCGAGGAGCAGATCAATGAGCGTACGCGCGGAATTTTGATCTGTAACCCCAACAACCCGACAGGATACCTCTACACCCGAAAGGAGATGGATCAGATTCGCGAGCTAGTCAAGAAGTACGATCTATTCCTATTCTCCGACGAGGTCTATCGCGAGTTCATCTACACAGGTTCACCCTACATATCGGCGTGCCACTTGGAGGGGATCGAGCAGAATGTAGTGTTGATCGACTCGGTGTCGAAGCGATACTCGGAGTGTGGAATCCGCATTGGGGCGCTCATTACGAAGAACAAGACTCTGCGAAATGCGGTGATGAAGTTCTGTCAGGCGCGTCTCAGCCCACCCCTCATTGGTCAGATCGTCGCTGAGGCGTCGATAGATGCACCACGCAGCTATATGGGCGACACCTACGAGGAGTATATCGAGCGACGCAAGTGCTTGGTCGATGGGCTCAACCACATACCTGGAGTCTACTCACCCATACCGATGGGTGCGTTCTACACTGTTGCGCGACTCCCCGTCGAAAACAGCGACGACTTCTGCGCGTGGTGTCTCGCGGAGTTCGACTACGAGGGTGAGACCATATTCCTCGCCCCAGCGTCGGGTTTTTACTCAGATTCTTCGCTTGGACGCAATGAGGTGCGCATAGCATACGTTCTCAAAAAGGAGGATCTTCAACGCGCGTTATTCATCCTTGGCAAAGCGCTCGAGGCCTACAACGCACGCAATAGAGCGTAAAGAATAGTTACGAAAACAACTTAGAATAGATGAATAAGAGAGTCTCAACAACGGTATTGGCGATAATCGCCCTCGCGGCAGTGGCGCTGCTGGGTGGTTGTAGCGCAGCGCAGAAGGTGCTTAAGACGGCTGATCCCGACATAATATATAGGTACGCCCTCGAAATCAACGAGGCGGAGAACTGGAAGAAGGCGTCGCAGCTATTCGAGACTATCGAGCCATATGTGGCAGGTACCAACCGCGAGGATTCGCTCCTATTCTACAAGGCGCGCTGCCGATTCAAACTCGCCGACTACGAGACGGCTATTGCTGAGCTAGATCAGTTCCGCCGCAGCTTCGGTCGCTCGGGCTTCTTGGAGGATGCTGAGGGTATCTACACCCTCTGCCACTACTATATGTCGCCAGGGTCGACACGCGACCACAAGGTGACGATCCAGGCGATCAGGGTGATCGACGAGTTCATCTCACGCTACCCCGAGAGCGATCAGGTCGGCAACTTCGAGGAGATGCGAGATGAGCTCAATGAGCGTCTCAACGAGAAGTCGTTCCTCAATGCCTACACCTACTATAAGATTGGACGCTACAAATCGGCGATCGTGGCGTTCAGAAACGCAATGAAGGAGTACCCCGACAGCGAATACAGAGAGGACATATCGTTCTACATTGTTGCGTCGGCGTATGAGTTGGCACGAAACTCGATCGACTCGAAGAAGGAGGATCGATACTTGCAGATGACAGATAGCTACTTCACGTTCATCGCCGAGTTCCCCGAGAGCGAATATCGCGAGAAGGTAGACCAGATGCTGGAGCGCGCAAATAGCTACATAGATCGTCAGAACGAGATCCGCGCAAAGATCGCGGCAGGCGAGAAGCTAGAAGAGAGCGACGGCACAAGGCTCTTCGGACGAAAGAAGAAGGGGCTAAAAGAGGATCGTGAGCCAGAGATTTTTGTAGAAAAGGAGGAGGAGTAGAGCCGCCATACCTATTATTAATATAGAACGAAGTAAATAAATCAAGATAGAAGAAGATGGATATTAAGAAGAACATTCCCAACAACACCGTGACACGTCAGCTCGTAGACCTCGATGCCGATACAGGCAACATCTACAAGTCGATCAACATCATCTCGCGCCGTGCAAACCAGATCTCGAGCGAGCTAAAGGTGGAGCTAAATCGTAAACTCGCAGACTTCTCGTCGCCCAACGACACAATGGAGGAGACATTCGAGAACCACGAGCAGATCGAGATCTCTCGCTACTATGAGCGCCTTCCGAAGCCTATCATTATCGCTACAGAGGAGTATCTCGATGGCGAGGTGAGCTTCCGAGATGGGGGAGCTAAGTAGGGCTCATTCAATCACATACTAAACCGAAGAGGAGAATGAAAAATGTACTTCTTTGCGTTACGGGTAGCATAGCCGCTTATAAGTCGGCTATGCTGTGTCGTCTATTTAAGTCGGCAGGGTGCGAGGTTAGGGTCATAATGACTCAGCTCGCCAAGGAGTTTATCACCCCCCTCACGATGGCTACGCTGTCGAAGAATCCGATATTGGTGGAGTTCTTCAATCCCGAAAATGGAGAGTGGAACTCGCACGTCTCGTTGGGCGAGTGGGCGGATGTAATGGTTATCGCTCCCGCAACGGCAAACACTATGGCGAAGATGGCGACAGGTGTGGCGGACAATCTGCTGCTTACGAGCTATCTCTCGGCACGTGCGCCTGTCGTGATTGCGCCAGCGATGGATCTCGATATGTATCAGCACGTTACGACGCAGCATAATCTCGCGACACTTCGCAGCTACGGGGTTCACATCGTCGAGCCCGAGTCAGGAGAGCTTGCGAGTGGGCTTGTCGGCAAGGGGCGAATGGCTGAGCCGCAGCAGATATTCGACTACGTGATGTCGATGGATGGAGCTGTCGTCGAGTGTGTTAGGTCGCTGGAGGGGCGCCACTTTGTTGTCACTGCAGGTGCGACGATCGAGGCTATCGACCCTGTGCGCTACATTTCGAACCACTCGACGGGCAAGATGGGTTATGCCATTGCTGGTTCGTTGGCGAAGCGAGGCGCGAGGGTTACGCTCATATCGGGTCGCACGTCGTTGCCTACGCCAGATGGGTGTGAGAGGTGCGACGTAGTCTCGGCACAAGATATGTATCTCGCAGCACTCCAATACTTTGCGGAGGCTGACGGCGCTGTTATGTGCGCTGCTGTAGCCGACTACACCCCTCGATCTGTCGCAGATCAGAAGATCAAAAAGAGCAGCGAGGAGATGACCATAGAGCTACGCAAGACAGTCGACATAGCTGCGGCACTTGGGGCAGAAAAGGGCGAAAGGCTACTCGTAGGGTTTGCGCTCGAAACTGAGAATGAGCAGAGCAATGCGGAGTCTAAGTTGGAGCGTAAGAATCTGGACTTCATCGTCTTGAACTCTCTGCGCGACGAAGGTGCAGGCTTTGGAGTCGAGACAAATCGCGTCACATTCATAGATCGCCTAGGTCGCGAGCCACTGCCGCTGATGTCGAAAGCGGAGGTTGCAGAGAGAATAACAGACAAAATAGAGGAGCTATGCTAAGGAGTCTGCGTGTCGAAAACTATGCGCTGATCGATGCGCTGCAGATGGAGTTGGATCCATCGCTCAACATCATTACGGGCGAGACTGGTGCAGGAAAGTCAATCTTGCTGGGGGCGTTGGGTATGCTGCTGGGTGCAAAGAACGATGGAGCTGCGACACGCGACAACACGAAGAGTTGTGTTATCGAGGGGCTTTTCTCGGTCGAGTCGTTGGGGCTGGAGAGCCTCTTCGACGAGATGGATTGGGAGTATGAGGAGGAGGTGACGATCCGCCGCGTGATAACGGCTGGCGGAAAGAGCCGCTCGTTTGTGGGCGACATACCTGTCTCGTTGAACGATCTCAAGGTGCTGAGTTCGAGGTTGATAGATATTCATTCGCAGCATCAGAATCAGGTGCTCAGCGACGAGAGATTTCGCGTCAATGCGCTCGACACACTCTACGATTCTAACGATATAATTAACAAGTATAGAGATAGTTACACTTCGTTGCAGGAGTTGCGAGCGGAGCTTCGTGCAGTCGAGGAGATTGCCGCCTCTGCGCGTCGCGACGAGGAGTGGTTGACCCACCAGGTCGAGGAGCTCACGGCAGCAAAGTTGCGCGCAGGCGAGAGCGAGGAGGCGGAGGCTCGGCTTCAGCTGTTGGAGAACTCGGAGGCTATTTGTGGAGCTCTCTCAACTCTCGCGGAGTCGCTGGATGGCGACACCGAGCAGGCGATAATTATCTCGCTCAAAGTGTGCGAAAAGGAGCTCTCGTCGGTTGCGCGAAGTATGCCGGCGGCGGCGGAGTATGCCGTGAGGTTGGCTAGTGTGATCGAGGAGCTCAAAGACTTGAAGGTCAGTGCAGTAGATGATATGGAGCGCATTGAATCTAACCCTGAGGAGTTGGCTAAACTCAACGACCGCATCAATACGATCTACTCGCTATGTCAGAAACATCGAGCGAGGGATTTGGCGGAGCTGATCGAGGTGCGAGATAGATATTGTGAGCAGCTATCCACCATTCACAACTCCGACGATAGGATCGCCTCGCTAAAGACTAAGATAGCTGACTGTGAGTCGGTTACGAAGAGCATTGCTGCTGCAATCACCAAGAGTCGACGCGCCGCAGCCCCTGCGTTTGCGCAGAGCATCTGCCGCACGCTGCATCGTCTGGGGATGGAGCAGGCGCGGTTTGAGGTCGCAGTGACACCCCTGGGGCGTCTAGGCGAGAGCGGCTCAGATGGTGTGGAGTTCCTCTTCTCGTCGGTCGAGGGGCGCACGCTGCAGGGTGTGGAGAAGATTGCGTCGGGCGGTGAGATCTCGCGCGTTATGTTGGCGCTGAAGTCGTTGCTCGCAGAGCGCGGTGACCTCCCCACAATCATATTCGATGAGATCGACACAGGCGTGTCGGGCAGAATAGCGGAGTCGATGGGTGAGATCATATCGGAACTCTCGCAACGTATGCAGGTAATCGACATCACCCACCTGCCGCAGGTAGCATCGAAGGGCGAGAGCCATTTCGTGGTCTACAAAGATGGCGGACGCACAAACATCCAACGACTCACAGCCGCAGAGCGCATTGACCACATCGCCACAATGCTGTCGGGCAGCACAATAACTGAGGCGGCACTGTCGCAGGCGAAGATACTCTTGGGGTAGAGAGTCTGTTTTTAGAGTCTCGACCACTTTTAAGAATCTCTACCACTGCCCTGCGCGGGCGGCGGCGGAGTGCTCTCCGCGGAGCGGTTCTTTTGTTGCGCTTGTTAATAGATTGATTCTCAATCTACTAACAAGCGAGACTGCCGCCATACGAGACAAAAATAAATGCTGTAGGTTAAAACTCGATGATTCCGTTTTTTATTGCATATATGACTAGGTTTGCTGTATTTTTGCAGCCTGTTTTCTCCATTATGTTAGCGCGGTGTTTCTCGACTGTTCGCTTTGATATGTAGAGAGTGTCGGCGATCTCTTGGTTTGACAGTCCGCTGCATACTCCGACGACCACTTCGACCTCGCGTGACGAGAGGAGTTTGTCGAAGCTTTCGGGTTGCATTGTGCTGCGCATTGTGCTGCGGAACGACTGCAGGAGTGCCTTTGAGAAGTAGTCGCCGCCGTTGCAGACGATCTCTATCGCCTCGACCACCTCGCCTATCTCCGAGTTTTTGAGCAGAAATCCACGTGCGCCTGCGCGAACCATTCGCGAGTAGTATAGTTCGGCGCCATACATCGAGAGGGTTATTATCTTCAGATCGGGATATTTTGCAATGGCGCGTTGTGTCGCCACGTCGCCCGAGACGCGCTCCATCGAGATGTCCATAAATACAACGTCGGGGTGTAGCGTGTCGATGATCGACAGGAACTCGTCGCCATCCGACGCTTCGGCTATAACCTCGACGCCCCCATAGCGCTCTAGCAGACCTCGCAGACCCTCGCGAAAGAGTGCGTGGTCGTCGACTAATATCACTTTGCGGCGTGTTTCCTCCATATTTCGAGACTCTAGTTTTAAGTTTAAGCGGAGTAACTATACAATGGAAAAAGAGTGACCAACATTTGATTTGTTAGTCACTCTTTTTTGGTAGTGGATAGGGGATTCGAACCCCTATGTCCTGCGTGAGAGGCAGGTATCCTAGCCCTTAGATGAATCCACCAGTACTTGTTTTGTGATGCAAAGATAGGGTCTTTTTTCGACTCCACCAAATTATTGGTGTACTTTTTTTGAAAATAAATTAATCGACGATTATTTGCACAGCCTATCTATCTGTATGTCAGGTATTAGCGCTGCATTTGTCGGAGCATCTCGACCTCGGTTGCCCAGCGCGTGTCGTCGGGTGTTTCGAGCACAAGGGGGATATTATCGAAGCGTGAGTCGCTCATAATGTACTCGAAGCAGCCCAATCCGATCTCGCCGTCGCCTAGTGGGGCGTGTCGATCGACGCGGCTGCCGATGGGTTTCATTGCGTCGTTGAGATGCATTCCGCGCAGGTAGCTGAAGCCGACTACCTCGTCGAACTCGTCGAAGGTGGCGTCGCACGCTGCGGATGTCGCGAGGTCGTAGCCTGCAGCGAAGGTGTGGCAGGTGTCGAGGCAGACTCCCACGCGCGACTTATCTTCCACGCGGTCGATGATGTGGCGCAGGTGGTGAAACGAGAAGCCGAGGTTAGAGCCCTGACCTGCCGTATTCTCGATCACTGCCGTTACGCCTTGCGTGGCTGCGAGGGCGATGTTGATGGATTCGGCGACGCGATCGAGCGACTCCTCGATCGAGATCTTGCGCAGGTGCGACCCTGGGTGGAAGTTGAGACGGTCGAGCCCTAGCTCCTGGCATCGGCGCATTTCGAGGTTGAAGGCTGCGCGCGACTTGTCGAGTGGCTCCTGTTCGGGATGACCAAGATTTATGAGGTAGCTGTCGTGAGGGAGTATCTGCGCTGCGGCGAATCCACCCTCCTCGCACGCCTTGCGGAAGCGCTCGATTTGTGGTGCGGTGAGCTCGGGTGCGCTCCACTGTCGCTGGTTCTTGGTGAAGAGGGCGAAGGCTGTGGCGCCGATGGCTGTTGCGTTGGCTGGCGCGTTCTCTACTCCGCCCGATGCGCTTACGTGAGCTCCTATATATTTCATAATCTCTCTTTTTTTTAGTTTAGATCTCCAAAGATAGTGCTTTGTGGGGAAAGTTTCAATATTTTTATATAACTTTGTGGGGAATAACGTAAATTTTATACCCTACATATACACAATTATACACAATGAGAAGAGTCACCATATTTATCCTCTCGCTTGTCGCAGCAATCATACCATTTGGCGCAGCAGCCCAGATGGATATAGATGTACCTACTGCGCGCGAGTCGTTTTCGCAGCGTTCGTTTCGTGACTCCATCAAGGTGCAGAGTGTGAACCATCGCTACTTCTCGCCTGCGCTCTATCGCCATCAGCGAGAGCTAATTCGTCAGGAACGCAATCAGATCGACGTCACGGCGTCGTTGCAGGGGAGTATGACCAACCTCTCGGAGTCGTGGATCGAGACCTCGGGTGGTGACAATACCATCACGCTGCTCGCCTCTCTCTATATCAAACATACGTTCACGAAGAATGACTTCTCTGTGGAGAGCTACTTCAGCGGTAAGTTCGGATACTACCGAATGGTGTTGGAGTCGACCGACGACGACGGAGAGACTGTCAACGACCCTGTGTGGTATAAGAATCAGGATGAGATACAGCTCTCAGTAACCCCGTCGCTGAAGTTCGCCGAGAACTGGAGCTATGGTGCCAACGTGAAGTTCCGCAGTCAGTTCGCCAAAGGCTTTCTCTCCAACGCTTCGCAGGAGGAGTATAATATGAAGAGCGCATTTATGGCGCCAGGCTACCTCGACATATCGGGAGGTTTGATCTACAAAAGTCCCAACTCGAAGATCCCCGTGACGTTGACACTCTCGCCACTCGCCCTGAGTGCTACGTATGTGACAAACCAGACTGTACGCGACAACTCGCAGTACAAATATCTGGAGCACACCGACGGCAACAGCAGCTACTCGGAGCCATACGGAGTCAACTACCTCAAGAACTCCAACTACGATGGCGGCTCGTCGGCGCAGCTAAATTTCGAGAGGAGCTTCGGCAAGAGCTCGTTCCTGAAGTACACGACCTCGATCTACACCTTCTTCGGATGGATGACGCAGCTCTCCTACGACAACATCTACAGCAACACAGACGAATATGAGGAGGCGCTAGAGGTGTGGAACGCTAGCGACAAGGACGACGACGACGGCATCAAACCACTCCTCTCGCTCCACCCGACGGCTCGATGGGAGAATACGGTGGAGATCAAGGCGTCGAGGTTGCTCTCCACTACGCTCAACTTTCAACTCTACTATAACCGTGCGCAGAACTATAAGATACAGACTAAGACGCTGTTGAGTGTCGGTCTGTCGTATAGCTTTGCGAGCAAATAGCGGACAAACATTTAAAGAACTAAATTACTATGATTCAGTTAAAACCAATCTATCGAGTTCTCATCCTCACTCTCCTCGCCCTTGCGGTTGGGGCGTTTGGAGGCGCTACATATACGCGTGTTAAGACGCAGAGACAGCTTTCGGAGCTCTTTAGCTCGGGTCGACTGCAGACGCCTGGTAGCAACTCGAAGTTGGAGAACACGTTGCGACTTATTGCCGATCACTATATCGACACGGTGAAGATCGACACATTCATCGAGTCGCTGATGCCCGAGATGCTTGGGCGGCTCGATCCCCACACGACCTATATCCCAGCGCAGGATATGTCGAAGATGAATGAGGCGTTGGATGGCGAGTTTGACGGTATCGGTGTGGTCTTTAATATGGCGACCGACACGGTCATTGTGCTCAATGTGATAGCTGGAGGCGGTAGTGCTAAGGCTGGGGTGATGGCGCGCGACAGGATCATCGAAATCAACGACACGATAGTGGCAGGTCAATCGCTCTCGCAGGATTATGTGGTGAGTCGTCTGCGAGGTCCGCGCGGCACGAGCGTGAAGCTGGGGGTTGAGCGCGGTGGTATCGACGAGCTAGTCGAGATAGAGGTTGTGCGCGACAAGGTGCCGATCAACAGTATATCGTCGTCGTTCATCATCAAGGATGGGGTGGGATATATCCGCCTCGATCAGTTCTCGCGAAAGACGTATGCGGAGTTTTTGGGTGCTGTCGCTAAGCTCACCGAGGCAGGGATGGAGTCGCTCATATTCGATTTGAGGAGCAACGCAGGCGGATTTATGGATCAGGCGATTCTGCTCGCAGGGGAGTTTCTGCCCAGCAATCAGCTGATTGTCTACACGGAGGATCGTGCAGGGCGGCAAGACCGACAATATAGCTCGCGCGAGGGATCGCTACAGGATCTCCCTCTCGTCGTGTTGATTGACGAGGGTAGTGCCTCGTCGAGCGAGATCTTGGCTGGTGCGCTGCAGGACAATGACAAGGGGCTGCTTATCGGTCGCCGCAGCTTCGGCAAGGGGTTGGTGCAGCAGCAGATACCATTCTCCGATGGCTCGGCTGTGCGCCTAACAATCGCACGCTACTACACGCCTACGGGGCGGTCGATCCAGAAGCCATACGTTATGGGGGAGAGCGAGGAGTATAACCTCGACATTCTCCACCGTCTCGAACACGAGGAGCTCTTCACGCTGGATAGCATCTCGTTCAACGACTCGCTGCGGAGGGTTACACCTGGCGGTCGCGTGGTCTATGGTGGTGGTGGTATTATGCCCGACATCTTTGTGCCGCTCTCGAAGGAGACGTTGCCGCAGTTCTATAAGGAGGTTGTGGGACGCAACATATTATATAGGTACACTATCGAATACTCCGACCGCAACCGCGATCGACTGGCGAGTGTCGAGAGCATAGCGGATCTCGATGCGTTGCTCTCGTCGGACAAGCGTCTCGTCGACGACTTTGTGGAGTACGCCAAACGCGAGGGTATCAGTGCCCCTGCCAAGGAGGTGAGCGAGTCGAGGAGTATGTTGGAGTCGCAGCTGCGCGGCTACATAGGTCGCAACACGTCGTTGGGCGACGACGGATTCTACGCCAACATCTACCCACTCGATGACATAATGGTGCGAGCAGTGGAGGAGTTGACAGTTAAAAAGTAAATCAGGAGGATCAGATGAACAGAGAGAGATTGATATTTGTAACGAATGACGATGGCTATAACTCGCCAGGTATGGATGCACTCATAGAGGTAGCCTCCAAGTTTGGACGTGTGGTGGGGGTTGCGCCGAAGGAGCCGCAGAGTGGCAAGAGTCACTCCATAACGACCTATCTGCCGCTCTATCTCGACACTATCTATAAACGCGATGGTGTTGAGCTCTATGCGTTGAACGGTACGCCTGTCGACTGTGTGAAGTTCGCGACAGATCACCTGCTGCTGGGTCAGAAGATCGACCTCACGCTGTCGGGTATCAACCACGGCTCGAACGCTGGGATCAACATACTCTATTCGGGAACTATGGGGGGTGCTATTGAGGGTAGTTTCTATGGGGCTCCGTCGATCGGTTTCTCTCACCTCGCCAACTCCGAGGCGTCGGATCTTGAGGCGTCGAAGTTCTATGCGGAGCAGATTATCGAGAGGGTTTTGGCTGCTGCGCCATCCTGCCCCTACTGTTTGAATGTGAACATCCCCGATCTGCCGCTGTCCGAGATTAAGGGTGTGAGGTGTGTGAGGCAGAATCGTGGCTACTGGGTCGAGGAGTTCTTTGGGCGTCGAGATCCGCGCGACAGAGAGTACTTCTGGTTGACGGGGGCGTTCATCAACCTCGAACCTGAGGCGACAGATACCGATATTGCGGCGTTGGAGGCGGGCTATGTGTCGGTTGTGCCGGTGCAGGTCGATATGACTAGCTACGAACAGATGCAGAGCACGGCAACGCTGCTCGATGGCTGATCCGATCTGATTCGATCCGATAATTAGTCTCAACTAACCCAACCTAGATGCTAGTAAAACTCCTCTTCATCATAGCGATAATCGTCCAGAGCGTAGCCATAATATTCGCTCTGAGGCTGGTGCGTGTCACGAAGTACAACGCAATATGGATACTCTTTATCCTCGGTTTCATCGCGCTATCGGTCGAACGATACCTCCAGCTCATTGCCTATAATGGGGTCGAGGTCAGCTCCACGACATTCATATTCTCGGGCTTCGTCGTCTCGATAGGTCTCTCCATCGGGGTGATGTATGCGCACAAACTCTTCCTTTACATAGAGAGGATCAACCACCAGCGATCTCTAATATCGCGGCGAATACTCTCCGCAGTGCTCCACACCGAGGAGCGGTCGCGGTCGCGTGTCTCGAAGGAGCTGCACGACGGGCTCGGACCTCTGCTCTCGGCGGCGAAGATGTCACTCTCTGCGCTCTCGCAGTGTCAGACAGAGCAGGAGCGACGCGACATTGTGGCAAAGACAAACTTCGCAATCGACGAGGCGATACGATCTGTGCGCGAAATATCCAACAACCTATCGCCACAAATGCTCAACGACTTCGGTCTCAACCGCGCCATATCTCGATTCGTGAGCCAGAGCCTCAGTCACCACGCTGTGAAGATCGACTATCGTGAGAATCTTGGCGCCAACAGATACGGCAGCGACCTGGAGCTGATCCTCTATCGTGTCGTCTGCGAACTTATCGGCAACTCGCTCAAACACTCGGGCTGTCGCGAGATCTCGCTGAGTATCTACGACCAGAACGAGACTATCGAGATCACCTACAGCGACGACGGCGTGGGTTTCGACTCCGAGGCGTTGGTGGATTGCGGATTGGGGCTATCCAACATATCGTCGAGGATAAATACCCTCAATGGCACATTCCAAATAAGCAGTAGCGTCGGCAACGGTATGTCGGCAACAATCGTAGTCAACACAACTGGCGAGGGCACCGCGATCCTCTAGGTAGCTCACTCTTCGCTCAGGGCAAATGTGCGAAAATAGGGGTCTGCGCTAACGCCGCGCGGGTAGGAGTGTTCGGAAGATTGAAAATGGTCAATTTTTGAGCCTGTGCCGCTAATGTAAATCGGTGTTCTACGTCATATGGCAAGGGTTGATTTTTTTTAATAGACTCGAT
>JBCQTK010000030.1:0-26964 GCA_047178665.1 Rikenellaceae bacterium
GCTTTGGGTATAAATAACCTTCTTCGATCCTTCTTCGATCCCCCCCCCCTGCGACAGCTCTAGATCGAGATGTCGAGGATCTCAAACTTCATAACCCCCGCAGGTACACTTACCTCTACTGCTTCGCCAACCCCCTTGCCTAGGATAGCCTTCGCGATTGGTGTGCCGATGGCGAGCTTGCCCTCGCGGATGTTCGCCTCGCTCTCCGACACGATCATATAGGTCATCTCCTTCTTTGTGTTGTGGTTGAGTAGGCGCACCTTGCTCATTATCTGCACCTTAGAGGTGTCGATCTTTGTCTCGTCGATTACGCGTGCGTTCGACAACACAGCCTCTGCCTTGGCTATGCGGAGCTCCAGTAGCCCCTGTGCCTCGCGTGCTGCGTCGTACTCTGCATTCTCCGACAGGTCGCCCTTGTCGCGCGCCTCGGCTATTGCTGCCGTGATCGCTGGGCGCTCCACCGAACGCATCTCGTCTAGCTCATCTTTGAGTTTCTTGTATCCTGCTGCTGTGAGGTAGATAATATCTTTTGCCATAGTTGTTTTTGTACTTTAAGTCTGTTTGGTCCTTGTTGGGAGATCTAATCTCCATAGCTAAAATCGTGCAAAAATGGTTGCGAGAGGGGTTAAAAAATTAGAATCCCAATCTGCTAAGATTAGAACTCTAAATTATGTGTCTCTCTCTGCGGCCCAGTCGCCCAAGCCTCACCACTAACAAAGATAGATAATTATTTTTTCATCTCCAAATATATGACGATTTATATCGGGGCAAACTTACGAAAAAGGCGGAAACTGCTCTGCGCAGGCGTTAGCGCTGACCCCGCTACAATTTATCGCGACTCATAGTTTGTTGCGTAGTAGTCGGCATATTCGCCGCTAGTGACGCGCTCCATCCACTCGCCGTTTTCGATATACCACTTTACGCTCTTCTCGATACCCTCTTCAAACTGAAGTGAGGGCTCCCACCCGAGCTCATTTTTGAGCTTGTTGGAGTCGATGGCGTAGCGTAGGTCGTGCCCTGCACGATCTGTTACGTATGTGATGAGACCGAGCGAGTGCCCCTCGGGGTTGCCGAGGAGGCGATCGACTGTTGCGATGATGACTTTGATGAGGTCGATGTTGCGCCACTCGTTGAAGCCACCTATATTATATGTGTCGCCGCTGTTGCCACGGTGGAAGATGGTGTCGATTGCGCGTGCGTGATCCTCTACATACAACCAGTCGCGGATGTTGAGACCCTCGCCGTAGACAGGCAGTGATTTGCCGAGGCGTATGTTGTTGATAAATAGAGGTATCAACTTCTCAGGGAACTGATATGGACCATAGTTGTTCGAGCAGTTGGTGACGATGGCTGGCATCTTGTATGTGTCGCAGAACGCCCTGACGAAGTGGTCGGACGACGCCTTCGACGCCGAGTAGGGTGAGTGTGGATCGTAGTTGCTCTCCTCGGTGAAGAATCCGCCATCGAGTTGGAGCGAGCCATATACCTCGTCGGTTGAGATGTGGTAGAAGAGCTTGCCCTCATACCCCTCTGGTAGCGACTCCCACCTCTCGCGTGCCGCCTGTAGCAGCGATAGTGTACCCATCACGTTGGTGCGTGCGAAGGTGAAGGGGTCACGGATCGAACGATCTACGTGGCTCTCTGCTGCGAGGTGGATGATAGAATCTACATTGTACTCAGCGATGATCTTGCGCATAAGGTCGATGTCGCAGATGTCGCCACGTACAAATGTGTAGTTGGGTGCCGACTCGATGTCGCGCAGATTCTCTAGGTTGCCTGCGTAGGTCAATGCGTCGAGGTTGATGATGTTGTAGTCGGGGTAGTTCGTCACGAAGAGTCGTACTACGTGCGACCCGATGAAACCTGCTCCTCCTGTGATGATTATATTTTTGCTCATATCTACTATTTTATGTTGTTGTATGCTCTCTGTAGTGCCTCTCGCCAATTGGGGATCTCGACTCCCATTCTCTCCTGTATCTTGCTTTTGTCGAGCACCGAGTACTTAGGGCGCTTCACTGGTGTGGGGTATTCGTCGCTGCTGCAGGGGTTTACGCGACACCTCTCTGCGCCACCGTCGCACTCTACGATTGCAAAGGCGAAGTCGTGCCACGAACACTCGCCCTCGCCCGAGTAGTGGTATATCTCGCGCTCACCGACATATTTGCGTGATGCGACGATCGAGACAATCGTCTCCGCCAGGTCGCCTGCGTATGTGGGTGTTCCGATCTGATCCGCCACCACGCGTAGCTCCTCGCGCTCGCGGCTAACTCTCAGGATCGTCAGCATAAAGTTGCGGCACTCCTCGGAGTAGAGCCACGCTGTGCGGAGGATCTGATAGTTGCATCCCGACCTCTCGATCGCCTCCTCGCCTCTTCGTTTGGTCACTCCGTACACCCCTAGTGGTGAGGTTGGGTCGCTCTCTTTGTAGGGTCGATCCCCCTCGCCATCGAATACGTAGTCGGTCGATATGTGGATTAGTGTGGCGCCAGCACCCTTTGCAGCAGAGGATAGTACCTCGCACGCTGCGCAGTTAATCTTCTCTGCCATAGCCTCATCGCTCTCTGCCTGGTCTACATTGGTGTAGGCGGCGCAGTTGATGATGAGGTCGATGCGGTTCTGTGCGACGAAGCCCTCGACCGCAGCGCGATCGGTGATGTCGAGCTCTGCAACATCCGTATATATATAGTTGTCTGTCGATCGCTCAGCAGCCGCTCTCACTCGACGTCCGAGCTGTCCGTTGGCGCCTGTGACAAGGATGTTGATAGGGTCAAATTTACTCATATAGATCTGTGTTATAGTCAAATGGAGAGTCAAAGTCGGCAAGAAGTACACCCTCAATATCCTTCTTCGATAGGTTGACGCTCTCGGCATCAACGCCCCACTCGACGCCGATAGTTGGGTCGTTCCACGCTATCGAACCCTCGCTCTGGGGGGTGTAGAAGTTGTCGCACTTATATTGAAAGATGGCGCGCGCGCTCAGCACCACAAAGCCGTGGGCAAAGCCGCGCGGCACAAATAGCTGGCGATGGTTCTCGCCCGTGAGTTCAACAGCTACATACTGCCCATAGGTGGGCGAACCCTTGCGGATGTCTACAGCAACGTCGAGCGCAGCACCCTCCACGACCCTCACCAGCTTGCTCTGCGAGTAGGGTGGGCGCTGAAAGTGCAGACCGCGGAGAACTCCCTTCGACGACATCGACTCATTCTCCTGAACAAATGTGGTGTTGCAGACCTCTTTGCGAAACATATCGTCGCGGAACGACTCGAGGAAGTAACCTCGGTGGTCGCCAAAGAGGGTGGGGTCGATCACCACTACCCCCTCAATATCGCTCTTTGTAAACTTCATTATAGTATCTTGTTAAGTGCGTGAATAATCGACAAATATATGTATTTTTTGCCGAAGTACAAAATGTGGAGTCCAAAAAAGTGGGCGCGCATATCTATTTGTCGATTTAGTGGTATAGAAGTTGGAATATAGCTCCAAAACGAAGATAATCAAATGTATAGAGTAAAGAGTAGATTGATCCTACAGATAGCATTTTTAGTTACATTGTGCGCCGCAGCCTGCGACCGAAATAGTATCCCCTGCGGCAACCTATCACCGCAGAGTGCAATCATACCAGTCGCCATCGACTGGAGCGAATCGGGACTCTATGTGGAGGAGTCTCGTAGCGACAACGACGAGGTGCATCGTGTGTCGTTGCGCTTCTTTCCGCTCGATGGTTCGGCTCCCTTCGAACGATATATGGAGAGCGATCTCAACTACGACGAGATCGAGATTCCTGTGGGGAGCTACGCCATTGTCTTTCTCAACGAGGCGATCACCGACAACTACTGGAGCGGTTCGTTGCAGTTCTCCGATGTCGACAGCTTCGTTGACTTCTCCGCGGAGCTCATCGACGACGGTTCATCCAACTCCGCGGAGGCGCTGGAGCTTGCGGCGTGGTCGATCTCGCTCTTCGAGGTTACATCCGATATGGCGACCTACTCGCGCGGTGTGATGGGTGTGGGCGATCTATCTGTTGTTGTGCAGCTTACTGAGTATGAGAGTCAGCAGATGGGGGCGCTCCTAGAGGTGGTGATGCAGCCTCGCACGCGCACGCTGACTGTCAATGTGTCGACCACAAACCTCGGCTCGTCACAGAATATAACAGCCTCAGTAGCGGGGCTATCGAGCAGGATCAACATCGTCACGGGCGACGCGGAGGATCAACCCACCTCCCACACCTTCGAGCTCGACACATTCAACTACGCCACGCGTGCGAGCTCCGACGACAGCGGTGTGGCGAGTGGTTCGCGCCTCTGCTTCTCGCACTCCGACGACACGACCGACGGTTATACGCTGGATCTTGAGGTGGTGATGAGCGACGGTACATACTACGAAGATGAGGAGCAGCTGTCGTCGGTCGACATAGCCGACCAAGTAACCACCACCGACGACAGCGACGACTACACTATCGAGCACCAAATATCGCTACCACAGATCGAGAGCGGCTCAATTGGGCTTGAGGATTGGAGCGATGGCGGCACAGTGGAGTTGAACTAGAGTGAGAACTAGAGTGAGAAATCTTAGACACACACAATAATATATATAATGATCTATTAAATTTACAATTATGAAAAAGAGTTACATTTATCAGATGGCAGCACTCCTCGCTTTGTCGTTGGTAGCCTGCTCCGAGGACGATATGAGTTCTGCGGAGGGTACAAATCGCTTTGGCGAACAGGAGATTGGCTTTATGCCTACATCGACACGTGCCGACATCACAGACCTGGAGGGTGGGTTTTCGGTCTACGCAACCAAGGGCAACACGCCCGCAGAGTATATGATCGCTGGTGGTACATATTACTTTAACTCGGATTGGGACTGGAACGGCACATCCTACTCGTGGCCTGATGCTACCACAGACTACCCCGTAAAGTTCTATGCATTCTATCTCAACGACGCCTATGAGGTCAACGACGACGATGTCTCAACGCTCAACTCTGACGTGACAGTGTTGGAGGTAGGTAGCCAGGTCGACATCCTCAGCGCAACGCAGGAGACTAACGTACGCCCCGTCGGTGGTAAGCTGTCGCTGGAGTTTAGCCACATTATGACCTGCATCAACCTCACAATTGATGCTACAGTGGGGTCGTTGCTACATATCCAGAGCGTCAAGTTCGTCGGCGTCGACGACGAAAACACCTACGACTTCCTCACATCTTCGTGGGGTGAAACTACGTCGATCGCATCGGATACCCCTAGTTACGCCTACCTCTCAGTGCAGAATCCTGCGTCGATCATCATCAACGAGACCGACAGCAAGTCGACAACTATCAAAGATGCCACGACAGCTATCACTTCTACCTCGGGTAGCCTATTCCTTATGCCGCAGATACTATCTCCGTGGAATTTGACGACGACTCTTGCCGACGCTCGTGTCGAGATCATCTTCCGCTCGACAGCTGTCGTAGAGGAGGCTACAGAGTCAGATACACAGATCGGATATGTAGAGGCGCAGGATCACCCCGACTATACAGATGGGTCCGAAGTAAGTGCTACATCGCCTCTATTTATTCGTGTCGCATATCCACTCATATCGAGTTCAATGAGCGAGAAAGACTACACCTGGGTTGATGGCTACAGCTACAACTATGCTGTGACACTCGGTCATAATGGTGTAACAAACGGCTACTTCGCATCGGACAAATACTACGATGAGGATGGTGATGAGACTGAGTTCGAGATTGACAATGCAGAGGTTGGCGAAGAGGTTACGCCAGGCGAGATTCACTTCACGCCATCAATCATCAACTGGATTCCTGCGACATCTATCTCGCTCGACTAGCTCGACTCACTATAGATCTCAATCTGTGGGTTGCCGATATGTGTGTGTTCGGCAATCCACTATTGTGCTATTATGAAAAAATCACTACCTTTGGGGCTGTTATGAAACAAGACCCACACTTCCATAGGCTCTCGACAGAGATTGATACATCGACAATGCGGCTCAATAATCCATACGATTATCAGCCGCATCCGTTGGTTGTGGAGGCGGCGCAGCAGTTTCGTGCGCAGCTTGAGGCTACAGCCTGCGGCGACGAGGCTATGAGCGAGGAGCTCCGACGAGGCAAGATGTTGGGGGTGTTGGTGGTGCGTAGTTCGTCGGGTGACGTGGGTTATCTCGCAGCCTTCTCGGGGGCTCTGGCGGGTCGAACAGCTGTTGAGGGGTGTGTTGCTCCGATCTACGATCTCGACGGTGGCGACGGTTACTTCCGACGCGAGGAGAGGCGTGTGACGGCTCTCGGCATCGAGATAGAGGAGATCGAACGCAGCCCCGAGTATAGCGAGCTGCGACGCGAGACAGAGACGATAATCGACTCCACAAAGCAGCAGATGGAGGAGGCGAGGGCGGCACAACTCCCCAAGAGTGAGCTCAAACGACTCCTGACGCAGATGAATCGCAACATCTCCGAGGCTCGCCAACGACTATCGGCGCAGAGCACTCGTCTCGACGAGTTGCGCAGAGAGCGGAGCGAGCTATCGAGCCAACTGCAGCGTTGGCTATATCGTGACTATAAGGTGGTGAATGGGCGTGACGAGTGGCGGTCGCTCTACTCCATATTCGAGGAGAGGGTGAATCGCCTCCCACCTGCTGGTGCTGGCGAGTGTGCCGCGCCCAAGCTCCTTCATTACGCCCTTGTCAACGACTACACACCCCTCTCGATTGGTGAGTTCTGGGTGGGTGCGTCGCCTCGTGGCGAGGTGCGTCGCGATGGGCAGTTCTATGGCGCTTGCAGGGGTAAGTGCCACCCTATTTTGGGCTTTGTGCTGCAGGGGATCGAGGTTGAGGAGGTCGACGAGAGGTTGCGGCGAGAGCGACGTGTGGAGTCGGAGCTGCAGCTTATATACGAGGATGAGGAGATATTTATATTCAACAAACCATCGGGACTACTCTCTGTGGAGGGGCTAATCGACGCGCCATCGGTGGCGACTCTGCTAGCGGAGCGCGACCCTGCAGCGAAGTTGGTGCACCGTCTCGACCAGGATACTTCGGGGCTACTCCTCGCCGCACGTACTCCAGAGAGCTATCGTGCGCTGCAGCGTCAATTCTCGGAGCGAACACTTCAGAAACGATATGTGGCACTGCTTGAGTCGTCGCCTTCGGATCGCAGTGGCGAGATAGCCCTGCCGCTATGCACCAACCACTTCGATCGTCCGCGTCAGATGGTCGACTACACATTCGGAAAGAGTGCGCACACGAGCTACGAGGTGATCGAGCCAGCAGACGAAAAGGGATACACACGCGTTGCGCTCTATCCTCACACGGGGCGAACCCACCAGCTGCGACTACACTGCGCACACGCCGAGGGGCTAGCTGTGCCGATAGTGGGCGACAGGCTATATGGCAGGGGGATTGAGCTGAGCGACAGGCTGATGCTACACGCCGAGTCGATCACATTTACCCACCCCACAACAGGCGAGCGCGTGAGCTTCACTGCGCCACCTACATTCTAAGAACTAGCGAGAGAGATATGTTGCTGCGCAGCAGTCGTGTCGAGTAGCTGCCGCTCTGTGCTGCCGCACCGCCCGACGTGCTGTAGAAGATTGTGCTGTCGGTGTACTCTGTGCTTTGGCGCATATAGGTCAGGTCGAGGCTTATGCCGCGGTTGGGTGAGTAGCCCACACCTGCCGAGTAGTAGCTAACCTTGTTGGCTGTAGCCATATCGAGCAGATCGGCACTGCTCACACCATCACCCACCATCGAACTGCTGAAGCTGTAGCCTCCGCGCAGGGCAAACTGCGGTGTCACCTTATACTCGCCACCGATTCGGAGGGTGTTGACCGATTGGTAGATCTCGCCGATGTTGTAGTACTGCGAGAGCGCTACACCTGTCGGTGCCGACTTCACCCTCATTGAACCGCACCACATACGCTCGTAGTCGACCGAGAGGAGGGCGCGCTTGCAGAGTGTCATTGAGGCGCCGACCATCAACTTCGCGGGCGACCTAAAGATCCACTCATTCTCCTCGATGTCCTCCAGTACGGGTGAATCTGCCGAGGCGTATCGTACCTCTTTGTCGCCGTCGGCGTAGTGTGTCGAGCAGCTCGCCATCGATCCCTGATACTCCCTCCTGAGCGAGTACTTCGTCGGCGAGTGATAGGCTACACCGACCCTGAACGAGTCGTTCAGACGATAGGTCGCACCCAGCTTGACGTTGACGCCGATGCCACGAGTGATAACTGCCTGGTTGTAGTTCATATAGTGGAGCTCGTCGTAGCTTGTCAATCCGCTGCCGAACGATTCGGGGTTGCTGTACTCCTCGCCATAGAGCAGATCGAGGTGGTGGTAGAGGCTCTGGATGCCGAGGGTGAAGCCGAGGTAGAGTTTGTTATCTACATTGGCGCCCAACGCTATGTCGTACTCGCCGATCGAGCCCGAGCTCTCGACCGCTACATACTGATCTATCGAGGTGTCGTCTGAGATCCACGTCGCACCCCACTCCGTGTCGCTCGTGATAGTGTCGGTGAGACCTGTCTTGTAGCCCAACGCTGCGCCCCACAGATCGGTGGGGAGGGTACTCCAGTCGGGGTTGTCGTTGCCGTAGAGGTCATAGACGTTGATCTGGTCGGCTGTGAGTTGTTGCGAAAAGAGGCGCGCAATAGAGCTTGCGTTAGCTGACGAGTGGAGTGAGTAGCCGTAGTTTAGATCCGCCATCCTGTTGTAGCCCAAGCCGAAGTTGAGGCTGACGAGCTTAGTTGTGCCACTCTCGTAGATGTTGAATGTGGTGGAGAGGTTCGAGATCGAGAACTTCGTGACGTCGTTGTCGTAGTATCTGCCGCCACTGTTGTCGCTGCTCTGCATCGTCACCAACGGGGTGAATGTGATGTCGCTATCTATCGCCATACCCAACCCTGCAGGGTTGATGAACATTGAGCTCGCGTCGCCACCCAACGACGTCATCGCGCCAGCCATCGCCATCGAGCGAGCTGTGCCGTAGTTGAGCGATGTGCCGCGCGAGTAGTTGCCCATATCGCTGATCGTCATTATGTCGCGATTGAGCAACACTCCGCGCGAGGCGGTGCGTATGTCGTTGATGCTCGACGTGCCTGCAAGCTGCGACACCTCTGCCGAGAGAGATGTGTGTGCAACTATAAATATTGCGGCGGTTGCTATGGCTCTTCTCATATTGTTGTTATCTTATAATTAATATCTATCCTTACTCTACCTCGCTAGCGTCCGATAGAGTTGGTTCGCGACGATCCGCCCGACGATCCGCCCGACGAGGGTGAACGGTATGTGCCCGACGACCCCGACGAACTTGGCACAGAGTAGCTCGGCACGGAGTAGGAGCGGGTAGATCCGCGGTTGTAGCTACTGCTCGACGATCTTCCGACAGTTGAGCCGTCGGCGTTGCGCTTAGTGTAGCTGCCCGACGATTGGGCTGTCGAGGGAGCTGCACTCCTGACGATAGTCCGTTTCACCGACTTGCCACCTACTATGCCGGGGCGTGGTGCGTGTATTTGTCCAAAGTAGAACCAGTCGTGGTAGAAGCAAGAGCTATACCAAAATGGTGAGTAGTAGCTGCCCGAGTAGCCATAGAAGTAGGGGTCATAGTAGAAAGGATCATCCCACAAGTAGTTGTAGGTGAAGCCGAACGAGCCGTAGCCATACGGAGAGTAGAACGGATGCATATAGTGATAGCCGTAGCGGTGGCGTCGGTGGTGGTGTGGCGTCGAGTAGAACGGACGATAGCCCCACCAGTCGTAGCGGTAGATGTCGTAGGGTACAACGTACTCTATATATTCGCTCTGCTGCTCCGCTCTCCGCTCATATTGAGCACTCTGATTCTTGGTGATCTCGTCGCGGTTGTGTGTTACGTACATACCGTCGCTGTCGAAACTCGTAGCGTCGTAGACCAGTTGCGAGCAGCTGCCGAGCAGTAGGGTGGCGGCGACGAGTAGATATGTCTGGATTCTGTTCATTGTAATACCTTATGTTTAGTGTAACTTCTCAAAGATACAAATTATATATGTATAACAGAAATTTACACCAAAATATTGCTGATCGAGTGTGACATTATCGGTGACATCATACGTGTATACTCGATGTGTTAAGATTTGAAAACTGCAAGTTTTCAAAATTGAGGGGTCTCACTACTCTGATTGAGAGTTTGCTTTCAATCAGAGTAGTGAGACCCCTCAACATAAAAAGAAACGAAGTTTCTCCCCACAACTTGTTGTGAGCCGCGCGGCTTGAGCGCAGACCTTGTAATTTTGTCGTTAGAACGACGCCACGAATGCCATTGTGAATTTGTCGTGCATTAGTGTGTTGTAGTCCATATCGGCTGGTGGGTTCTGCATAAAGAACTTCTCGTATCCTACGCTCATTCGCGAACGCAACTTCTCACCTTTGAAGTGGATGTTGAATGCAAATGTCAGGCGCTGCGAGTCGAGTTTACGCTGTAGCTCAGTTGTCTCTAGCAGAAGGTAGTCTACATTGTCGCCAATGTCCCAGCGCACGAGAGGCGATAGGTAGTCGAACGTCTTGCTCTGTGGGGTGAAGAACTTGTAGTATCCCTGGATGTTGGCGACCTGCAGAATGTCGAGAGACGTGCCCATAACGCGGCGCTGCTGATATGTCGACTCGATCATCATACTCTTCGTCACGTATCGGGCCTCTCCTGTCCAGACGTTTATATCCTCGCTCACGAGGTTTTTGCCTGTGTAGAGACTTGCACCTGCCGAGAATCCATCTTTCACGTCACCCAACACCACGCGTGCTGAGAAGTTGAGTGTAGAGTCCCAGTCGGGGTTGTTAGCTCCGTTTCCGTTGAAGAGACCCACGCCCAATGTGATGGGTACTACGTTGTCCTTTAGGAGTTTGTAGCGAGCGTAGATACCGATGTCGCGCGACCCCATATTGCTGATGCTGAAGTCGCTACCGTCGCCCACTAGGTACGACATCGACGAAACTGCGGCATAGCTGCGCGACGAGAAGAGGCACGACGATGGTCCTCGCATCATATCCTCGCTGAGGTTGATGCGCTGCTGTCCCACCATAACGACGAGGTCGCTCTTGTTGTATTGGATGTAGGAGTCGAGAACCGAGACCGATCCCTGGTTGCTAAAGTCGACCTGAACCAAGTAGCTCAAATCGTGTGAGGCGTTACCCTTCACTCCGAAGCGTGAGTTGCGCACATTGAAGCGTGTATAGCCGTTGTAGGTGCTAGTGTTGAATGTGGTCATCACCGTTCCGTAGACTTTGGGGGTGAAGAATCCGTCGGGTAGCTCCGACTCGCTCTGCTGTGCCGACGCTCCGAAGGTGAGGAGGAGGGCTGCTGCGAGAGCTGTGATTTTTTTGTTTAATTTTCTCATATAATTTTATTCTCAAAGATTTGCACTACTTATTCGGTTGCGAAAGTAGAGAATAAAAATTAAACAAACAAAAACATCTGTGTCAATTTGGCTATTTTTGTGTTAAAATACAGTTAAAGTGGTGTTGCAATTATGTTAAATTACTGCCTGCGCCCCCTCTACAGCTCGATCTCAGCCACAACGAACGTGCTCCCCCCGACGAAGATTAGATCCTCTCTCTGCGCCCTCTCCTGCGCCCTCCTCAGAGCCCTCTGCACCTCGTCGATACACTCATATTTCAAACCTAACTCCTCTGCTACGGAGGCGATTTCGGAGGTGTCGAAGGCTCGCTCGATGCCTGCTCTGGTGAATATGAAGTTGGCTCCCTCGGGGAAGAGTGCTAGGATCTTGCGAAGTTCTTTGTCGCGAGCGAAGCCTACGACGCAGTAGAGTTCCGCATACTTCTGACGCGCCAGCTGTCGAGTCACCTCCCTCACTCCGTGGTCGTTGTGACCTGTGTCGCATATGATGGTCGGATTTGTGCCGATCTCCTGCCATCGCCCGATGAGCGACGTGGAGTCGACAACCGATCGCAACCCCTGCTCGATAGCTCGCTGCGGCGTGTCTATTGGGATGAAGCGGTCGCCGTTGATCGTGTCGATCGCAGCGAGCACTGTCACTATGTTCTTGCGTTGATACTCCCCTTTGAGGTCGAGATCGTAGCTCACTGTCGTCTCATCTTCGGCGTCGAACAACTCTACGCACTGGTGCGAGGCGAACTCCGCCACACCGACGAGACTGTAGAGATCCTCTGCGTAGATAATCCTCGCCCCCATCTCTCGTGCGCGCTCCTCAAACACCGCCGCAGACTCTGCCCCTCTCTCGCCAACCACAACGGGTACACCTCGTTTGATGATGCCACCCTTCTCTGCCGCTATCTGAGCGATCGTGTCACCCAAGTAGTGCGTGTGGTCGATCCCGATGTTGGTTATTATGCTAAGGGCTGGTTTGACAATGTTTGTGGCGTCTAGCCTGCCGCCAAGACCTGTCTCGATCACCGCTACATCGACCTCGCATCGTGCGAAGTGGTTGAATGCCATCGCCGCCGTCATCTCGAAGAACGAGAGCTGCAGCGACTCCATCTCACCCCTCCACTCATCGACAAAATCTACAACCTCCGACTCTGAGATCACCTCTCCGTCGACCCTCATTCGTTCGCGGAAGTCGCGCAGATGGGGCGAGGTGAAGAGACCCACACTATAGCCCGATGCCGCAAGAACCGATGCCAGCATATGCGAGGATGACCCCTTGCCGTTTGTCCCTGCGATATGTATCACGGTGTAGGATTTGTGGGGGTTGCCCAACCTCTCGCAGAAGGCTCGGATTCGCTCTAGCCCTGGTTTGTAGGCGTCGCCACCGACATTTTGGAACGATGGCATCGACGAGAATAGATACTCAGTCGTCTCTCTATAGTTCATCATATCAGATACGGCATATCGATTAATCCACTAAAAGATGTCTCTTGCGTGCCCTGTACGATACAAAGTAGAGCAGCGAGAGTAACGCTACCAACACCGCGACGCGCGCAATGTAGTCGCCATAGCGGCTGTAGAGCGTAACCCTTTTGTTTAGCTTCAGGCTGTGCGAGATCACTCCTAGCTCCTCCCATCCGAGGCTTTCGAGGCTCACTCCGCGCGAGTCGATGAAGCCCGAAGTGCCTGTGTTGGCGCTGCGTGCGATGGAGCGTCGTGTCTCCACGGCTCTCACTGCCGATAGTGTGTAGAGGTGTCGGTGTCCTGGGGTGTCGCGCCACCAGCCGTCGTTCGAGATGATAGCCATCACCTCCGCGCCATCCCTCACAAAGCCGCCATAGAAGTCGCCGTAGAGACCCTCATAACAGATCGCGCCGCCAACTCGCGTCTCTCCAACTCCAAACGAGTACGCCTCAGGTTCGCCCTTGCCGAGCTGCCCAACTACGCCACCCAGATCTATCACGAAGAAGTCGAATAGATCGAATACCCACGTCGGTGTGTTCTCGACGCCAATGACGAGCTTCGTCTTGTGGCGCACCTGCGACTTGCCATCGGTGTTGAGTAGCATTGCGGAGTTGAAGTTGTCGAAGTACCAGTTCTTGTCGCGCCCAACCTTTGCCGTTGGGGTCTGCTCGCCTGCGCGATACGATGTTATGGTCTTTGCTCCTGCAATGAGGGTCGCGTTGGGCGAGTACTTGCGCATAGTGTCGCGCAGGCGTATCGAGAAGTAGGTGTGCGACGCATCCTCGGCAGGGAAGTATTGGGGGATCGCCGTCTCGGGCATCAATATTAGCTCGCTCGTCGCCGGCACATCGCGCAGCATATTAAGCAGTAGCTCCTCCTGCGCCTTGTTGCTCCCTGCGAACTTCGTGTAGCAATCTACGTTGGGCTGGATCACTGCAACCTCAATCTGCTCCGCCTCGTCACTCTCGCTGTAGGTGAAGTATATGATTGTCGAGGCGACGAGTGGCAGAAGCGACACGGAGGCAGCAACCCTCGCGCTGACGCGATTGCGCCAAGCCTCGAAGATCAAAATGTTGGAGAGCAGAACCCACAGCGAGCCACCAAAGATACCCGTAAACTCATACCACTGGATTGCCCATATCTCGTTTGAGAAGCCGTTGCCAAGTAGCAGCCACGGCCAGGAGAACTCGCTCACCGTGTAGTTGTATTCGAACGCAATCCACACCGACACCAGGGCGGTGTAGGCGAGTGTGCGAGGTGCACGTTTCGAGATCGTGTGGAAGATCATAAACGCCACAATCGAGTAGAGCGACGACGCCGCAGTAGCCGCCACAGGTCCCACAGGTGTCGAGTAGCCAATCCACCAGATTGTAGATAAGTTCCACCCCACAAAGGTGAGCAGCGCCCACCCAAAGGTGCTCCACCAACCACGTGGGCTATCTTCTGCCTCGGAGCTAATCCACAGCAGTGGAGTCAACGCAACCAGGAGGGTCAACCCACTCCCACCGAGCCAACCCAACGACAACAGGAGTATCGAGAGTAGTGTCAGCAACATCTTGCGCCAAAATAGTGTGATCTTCATCTTCGTATTTTATTGTTTGTTATAGCCTCCTCAAATCTAGTGTGCTGCGAGCCACGACCCACCGACTCCGCACTCTGCAAGTAGACGCACGCTAAGCTCTGCCGCACGCTCCATCTCGGTGGTGACGATCTGGCGAACCTGCTCCTCCTCGGTTTGGAGTGTGTCTACAACGACCTCATCGTGCACCTGCATAATTAGTCTCGACTCGATCCCGCGCGCCCTAAATTCGCGCCATATACCGATCATCGCCAACTTCATAATGTCGGCAGCAGTACCCTGTATAGGGGCGTTGATGGCGTTGCGCTCCGCCACTCCTCGTGCAATAGCGTTGCGTGAGTTGATGTCGCGCAGATAGCGGCGGCGACCAAAGAGTGTCTCTACATATTCGCCCTGACGCGCCTCAGCCATCACTCGCTCCATATACCCCTTTACGCCAGGGTACGACGCGAAGTAGCCATCTATGATCTCCTTCGCCTCGCCCCTCGCAATGTCGAGACGTTGGCTCAGTCCGAAGGTCGAGATGCCATAGATGATGCCGAAGTTGGCTGTCTTTGCCTTGCGTCGATCCTCGCTCGTCACCTCCTCCGTGCTCTTCGAGAAGAGGCGTGCGGCGGTTGCAGTGTGAATATCCTCGCCTGCGGCAAACGCCTCGATCAGCGCCTCGTCGTTCGAGAGGTGCGCCATTATGCGGAGCTCAACCTGCGAGTAGTCGGCAGAGAGGATCACACGATCTGGCGCAGAGGGGATGAAGGCCGCACGAATCGGACGACCCAACTCCTCGCGGATCGGGATGTTCTGCAGATTCGGATTTGTCGACGAGAGTCGCCCCGTCGCCGTAACTGCTTGATTATATGTGGTGTGAATCTTGCCTGTCTTGCTGTTGACGAGCTGCGGAAGTGCCTCGACATATGTCGATAGGAGCTTCTTTACTCCTCTGTACTCCAAGATGTTATCTATGATCGGGTGCTTGCCTGCGAAACTCTGCAGATACTCCTCGTCGGTGCAATATCTCTTTGTCTTTGTGAGTTTTGGCTTCTCCGCGATCTTCATCTTCGCGAAGAGAACCTCGCCTAGCTGGATAGATGAGTTGACGTTGAGCGTGGTATCCCCTGCCTCTTCGCGTATCTTGTCTGACAGCGTAAGCAACCTCTCGTTCAGCTCTTTGGCATACTCCGCCAGTGCCTCTGTGTCGATCGTTACACCCTCCATCTCCATATCGGCAAGGACTCGTATCATCGGCTCCTCGATCGTGTCGTAGAGCTCCATCAACCCCTCGCGCTCGACGATGGGGTAGATCGCCTGCTTCAACCTTAGCGTGATGTCGGCATCCTCCGCAGCATACTCGCAGACGCGATCTACGCTCACCATATCCATCGTGATCTGTCGCGCCCCCTTGCCGATCAACGACTCTATCTCGATCGGTGCATAGTTGAGGTATCTGTCAGCTAGGACGCTCATATTGTGGCGCATCTCGGCATCGAGCAGATAGTCGAGTAGCATTGTGTCGATTAGTCGTCCATTCACCTCAACTCCCATCGTCGCGCGCAGAACTATCAGGTCGAACTTTATGTTCTGCCCAATCTTCGCGATCTCGCTCGACTCGAATAGTGGGCGCAGAATCTCTGCATACTCACCCTTGGTCGACTCGCTTATCGGTAGATACCACGCCTTGTGGGGCTCGTAGGCAAACGACATACCCACAATGCGGTCGTTGAATGGATCGAGCCCCGTCGTCTCGGTGTCGAAGCAGAACTCCGACTGCGACGATAGCTCTGTCACCAATCGCTGTAGATCGGGTGCGCTCTCTATTAATATATAGGTATGGGGTGTTGTTGCAGCTGTCGCTATTGTCGACTCCGCCGCAGCTTCCGCATCGGTTGTCGTATCTGCGGGCTCGGCTGCCATAGCGAAGAGGTCGCCCTGACCTGCCATCGCTGCCGCCTGCTTTGCCTGCTTCTTGCTCTGCGCAGTTGTTGTTGTCGTTGTCGTTGTCGTTGTCGTTGTTGTCGCAGTTGTCGCTTCGGGTGTTGGTGTCGCCTCACCGAGCGCTGCGTGTAGCTGCCTGAAGTTCATCTCGGCGTAGAGCGATCGTAGCTCCTCCACCTTGGGCGTGCAGATTGTGAGGTTCGCCTCGTTGAACTCGATTGGTACGTCGAGCCTGATGGTGGTGAGCTCCTTCGAGAGCTTCATCATCTCTGCCGACGCCTCGATCTTCTCCCTCTGTTTCCCCTTTAGGCTATCTATATTTTCTAGGATTGACTCCACCATGCCCCACTCCTGGACGAGTTTGCACGCACCCTTCTCGCCGATGCCTGTAACGCCTGGTATGTTGTCGGAGGCGTCGCCCCAGATCGCCAATATGTCGCGTACGAGCTGCGGATCTTTTATCCCATATTTCGCCTCGATAGCGGCGCGGTCGACTATCTCGATCTCGTCACCCTTGTGTTTGTAGAGATGGCAGTTGTCGGTTACGAGCTGCCCGTAGTCCTTGTCGGGCGTCACCATAAATACTTCGTAGCCAGCATCTTCGCCCAACTTAGAGAGTGTGCCGATTACGTCGTCTGCCTCGTAGTCTGCAACCTCCAGGATCGGGATGCACATAGCGTCGACGAGTCGTTTTACATAGGGTACGGAGAGTAGAATGTCCTCGGGTGTAGCGCTTCTATTCGCCTTATACTCAGGGTATAAACGTCGGCGGAAGCTACCACCTTTGGGGTCGAATGCCACACCCAACAGATCGGGGTTCTCGCGTCGCAGCAGCTCGCCCAAGAACTTAGCAAACCCAAAGACGATGGAGGTGTTAAACCCCTCTTTGTTGCGCATTGGGCGTCCCAAAAATGCGTAGTAGTATCTGAAAATCAGCGCATAAGCGTCGATCAAAAAGAGTCGTTTCATTCTCTAGTTTTAGTTGTTATCTTCCGCATACCACTCTGCGAACGAGGTAGCTGTCTCGTGTAGTTTCAGCGAGTGGAGCGTTACATTTGGGGGGAGCTGCGACGATATGCTAGAGGCAAACTCCACCAACATATTCTCGCACGTGGGCTGGTAGTCGACTAAGACGACATTGCTGTAGATAGCACCTATCGACTCGACAACACGATCCGACTGGTCGCTGCGACGCAACACAAATGCGTGGTCGAGCCTCGACACAATCTGCTCGTTGACGATGCATTTGAGCCTGCCAAAGTCAATCACCATACCGTAGCTGCTACACCCCTCCTCCTCGTTGGGGCTGCCTACTACGGTGACAAAGAGTCGGTAGGAGTGACCGTGGATATTGCGGCACGCACCGTCGTAGTTTTCGAGGGCGTGCGCAGCCTCGAAGTTGAACTCCTTCGTCAATCGTATCTTCGCCATATATATATTGTTACTTTAGTTTCTTGCCGTACGCCAGGTCGCCCGCGTCGCCGATGCCTGGTACAATGTAGAACTTCGATGTGAGCTCCTCGTCGACAACGGCGCTCCAGAGCGTCACCTTCGACATCGGCATATTCTGCTTGAGATACTCCACACCCTGCTCGCTCGCTACGGCTGCTACAACGTGTGTGTGACGAGGTTCGCCACCCTTTTCGCAGAGAGCTTGGTAGGCTAGAACGAGCGACGATCCTGTTGCCAACATAGGGTCGATCAGGATCAATGTCTTGTCTGTCAGGTCGCAGCACGATATATACTCCACCTTCACCTCGAACGAGTTGTCTTTGTGCGACTTACGATACGCCGATACAAACGCCGACGACGCATCGTCGAAGTAGTTCAAGAAGCCGTTGTGGAACGGTATTCCTGCCCTCATTATCGTGGCAAGCACGATGTCGCTATCTATCATCGCCACCTCAGCCTCGCCAAGTGGTGTCTCGACAATTTGGGGGGTGTAGCTCAAACTCTTCGACACTTCGTATGCCATAACCTCGCCAATGCGTTCGAGGTTGCGACGAAAACGCATTGAGTCAACCTGGATCGTCGTGCTGCGGATCTCGGCGATGAATTTGTTGAGCAGAGAGTTTTGCTTAGATACAATGTTTGCCATATCGCTCTAGTTTTTAGTGGGTTAGTATAGGAAATTGTTGAATGGGTAGCGTCCCGAGTGGATCTCGCGCACCATAGCGTATAGGTCGGAACGGAGCTTTTCGAGATTTATCTTCTCGCGCGCAGAGATGAAGATGCAGGGGGTGTTAGCCTCAGCTATCCAGCTGCGTTTGAGTTCGTCGAGTGAGCGGTTCTCCTTCGTCGCAGGTGTAAGGTCGTCCTCCTCCTTCTCTATGTAGGTGTAGGCGTCGACCTTGTTGAAGATCAAGAATACTGGTTTATCGCCTGCGCCGATGTCGAGGAGTGTCTGCTTCACAACAGCTATCTGATCCTCGAAGTTGGGGTGCGAGATGTCGACAACGTGGAGCAGAAGATCTGCCTCGCGCACCTCGTCGAGGGTCGACTTGAACGACTCCACCAACTCCGTCGGCAACTTGCGGATGAACCCCACTGTGTCGGAGAGCAGGAATGGTAGATTGTCGAACACCACCTTGCGAACAGTCGTGTCGAGCGTCGCGAATAGCTTGTTTTCGGCAAATACCTCACTCTTCGAGATCAGATTCATCAGCGTCGACTTACCTACGTTCGTGTAGCCGACGAGCGCAACCCTCACCATACCGCCGCGGTTGGAGCGCTGCACCGACATCTGGCGATCTATCTTCTGCAGATCCTCCTTGAGCTTCGTGATCCTGTTGCGGACGATGCGTCGGTCGGTCTCGATTTCGCGCTCACCAGCTCCGCCGCGTGTGCCTGTGCCGCCTCGTTGGCGCTCAAGGTGAGTCCAGAGACCTGTGAGGCGTGGCAACATATATTGATAGTTCGCTAGCTGCACCTGTGTCTTGGCGTAGGCTGTCGTGGCGCGAGCAAGGAAGATGTCGAGGATTAGTCGAGTTCGGTCGAGTATTTTGCAGGGCATCTCCTTCTCGATGTTGCGTGTCTGCGAGGGGGATAGTTCGTCGTCGAAGATAACCACGTCGATCTCGTTCTCCTTAGCATACTCCGCGATCTCTTCGAGCTTGCCTGGACCTACATATATACGCGACGAGGGTTGTGGCAATCGTTGCGTAAATGTCTTTTGGCAGGTTATGTTGGCAGTGTCGGCGAGGAACTCTAGCTCGGCAAGGAACTCCATCGCCTCGCGTGGGTTTTGTCGATCACGTATCACCGCCACCATCACAGCGCGTCGGGGCGCATTCCACGCCAACTCTTCACTCTCGGTCTCTATTTTTTTCTTATCTGTCATTTATTATATATCTAAAAAAAGGGCACCTCCACGAGGAGATACCCTTACAAATTATGTGCTACTGTTGAATCTCTCCCTCTCAATCCACGAATTACTGGATTGTGAACTCGACAGGCAACGTAAACTTCAAACGCACTGGCTGGTTACGCTGCATCGCAGGCGACCACTTTGGCGACATCTTCAACACGCGGATCGCCTCCTCTGAGAGTGAGCGGTCGGGCGAGCGCAACACCTCGATGCTTGTGAGCGAACCATCCTTCTCGATGATGAACGTGAGGATAACACGTCCCGAGATACCATTCTCGGCTGCGATCTGTGGATACTGCACCTTTGTCATCACCCAGTTACGGAATGTAGAGAGGTCTCCACCGTTGAACGATGGCATAGTCTCGGCGAATAGGAATGGCTGGTCGTCCTCGATAACCTCCTCAACCTCTGCAACCTGCTGCACGATCTCGACATCCTCGTCGAACTCTGCGAAGTCAACCTCCATCTCAACCTTTGTGTCGTTGGTTACGACCTGTAGAAGGTCGGTGATAACCTTTACCTCAACCTTCTTTGGTGGTGGGGGTGTCTCTTTCTGATCCTGACGTGTGATCTCAGTGATCTGCTCCTCGACAGGGCCGTAGTCGACAGTTACCTGCTCAATACGGTGCTCCTTAGGAGTGTAGGTGAATGCTGCAATTACTGCGACAAGAGCGACAATCAAGCCGATCTCTAGAAGAAGACCTCGAAATCTTTTAAGGTCAGCCTTAGGATTTTTCTTTAGTTCCATTCTCGTTTAGTTATCTCTTATTTATTTTTAATTTCAAGTTGTAGGTATCGGGTTTTGCCGACTAAAAGTCACAATTAGTCACGATCTTGATTACAAATATACGAGAATAAAATTAAAAAAAAATATTCTTTGGCGAAAAATGTTGAAAATTTAATAACTTTGTGTCGTGATCAACTTAACAACGTTCAATATGCAAGAGTCAACAAACGCCCTTTTGGGTCTGACAATCAATGATTTACAGGCGATATGTGCCGAAAAATCGCTCCCGAAGTTCGTAGCCAAACAAATTGCTGATTGGACATACAAAAGAGGTGTGGTGAGCATAGGTGATATGACAAACATCTCCAAATCGGTTCGATCGCTTCTTTCGCAGAGCTACGAAGTGGGGCGGAGTGCTCCGATCAAAGTTAGCGAATCGAGCGACGGAACGAAAAAATATCTCTTTCGCACATCGCAGGGTGCCTACATCGAGTCGGTCTACATACCTGATGGCGATCGTGCGACGCTCTGCATATCGTCTCAGGCTGGGTGCAGAATGGGGTGTCTCTTCTGTGCGACGGCTCGGCAGGGGCTGCAGCACTCGCTCTCGTCGGGCGAGATAATCAACCAGATTGCGTCGCTGCCCGAGTTCGACAAGCTCTCCAACATAGTATTTATGGGGATGGGGGAGCCGCTCGACAATATGGATGCCGTGATGCGAGCGATCGAGATCATTACAGCCGACTGGGGGTGGGGGTGGTCGCCGCGCCGCATAACTCTGTCGACGGCAGGCGTAACGCGCGAGCTGAAGCGTCTGCTCAACGAGTGTGAGGTCGACATCGCGGTGAGTCTCCACAACCCTTACTCCGACGAGAGGGCGGAGATTATGCCCATCGAGAGGGCGTACCCCATAGCTGAGTTCATCGAGATGCTGCGAGAGTATGGCTTCGCAGGTCAGCGACGAGTGTCGTTCGAGTACATTTTAATGAGTGGAAAGAATGGATCGCCACACCATATTCGCGAGTTGGCACGTTTGCTGAATGGGTTGAAGTGTAGGATTAATATAATTAAGTTCCACAAGATTCCCGACTCGCCATTCTACTCGCCCGACGACGAGAAGATCACGCGCTTCCGCAACGACTTGACCGCCAAGGGAATACACACCACGATAAGGAGGTCGAGGGGCGAAGATATTGAGGCAGCGTGCGGTCTGCTGTCGACAAAAGAGAGGGTCGAGGAGTAGTGGTAGACGCTATTACCGCACCAAACGCACTAACAAATATAGAAAATTGTTAAACTAAAAATATTGTTAAAATTATGATTAAGAGGATTGCAGCAACGTTGGCGCTACTATTTGCGGTAGGCACATTGTCGGCTCAGATCGACTTCCACACAGGTAGCACGACGGAGCTTTACAAGAGGGCGAAGGGTGAGGATAAGTTGATATTTATGGATCTCTACGCCACGTGGTGCCCCCCCTGCAAGGCGATGGAGAGGGATGTCTTTTCGCGCAAGGATGTGGGCGACTTTATGAATGAGAAGTTCGTCAACGTGAAGTACAACATCGACGAGAGCATCGGCAAGGAGTTTGCGAATCAGTATCAGGTAACGTCGATACCGACCTACCTGATCTTCACTGGTGACGGGAAGTTGGTAGGTCGTATGACGGGAGGGATGACCTCCGATACATTTCTATTTAGAATGCACGAATTCCTTTCGAAGGAGGAGTAGTCTAGCTACTCGACGAAGCTCACGAGCGCCCTACGATCAAACTCGGGTAGCGGCGCAGGCTCGAAGTCGGAGTAGCCGATGGCGATAGCACATAGAACCTCACACCCCTCGGGGATGGGGATGATAGATCTGATGAGATCCTGAGCCTGAGCACCCTCGGGCTCAGCCTGTTTCTGGGGTCGACCTGCGACGTGTACCCAGCAGCTTGAGAGACCTGCGTCGGTTGCTGCTAGCTGTATTGTCGTTGCTGATATTGAGCAGTTCACCTCCGCGAGATCTGTCTTTGTGGTGTCGCCCACGACGAGTATTGCCGCAGGTGCGTTCTTGACAAATGCCGAACCGTAGTCGCGCATTGTGGCGATCTGCTCTAGTAGCTCGGGGCGTGTGACGACGATGAACGACGTAGAGTGTGAGTTGCGAGATGAGGGCGCTGCGATTGCAGACTCCAGGATCGACTCCAATACCTCCCTCTCAACTCTGCGTGGCGAGAACTTTCGTACGCTGCGACGCTTACATATTACCTCTTTGAATTCCATAATATTTGAATAGTTTCTAAGTGTGTATGGTGCAAAATTAGCAAAAAATAACTACCTTGCAACGAACAAATAGGATTAAATTATATGGGAAAAGAGCTGACGACAGTTGCGCTGGTCTACGATTTCGATGGTACGCTGGCTGCAGGAAATATGCAGGAGTACGATTTTATCCCCTCGGTGGGTATGTCGCCGCGCGAGTTTTGGAGCGGTGCCGACACTCTATCGGTCGAGAGGGATGCCGACTCTGTGCTCTGCTATATGGAGAGGATGATTGCCGCTGCCAAGGAGTCGGGGCGACCTATCACGGCAGTGTCGTTGCGCGATATGGGGCGCAATGTGAAGCTGTTCGATGGGGTCGAGGAGTGGTTTGAGAGGATCAATAAATATGGTGTCGAGCGAGGCGTGAATGTCCAACACTACGTCAACTCGTCGGGCATCCGCGAGATGATCGAGGGGACGTCAATATCCGACAAATTCCACAAAATCTACGCCTCATCATTCCTATACGACAAGAGCGGCGAGGCGTACTGGCCTGCTGTGGCGATCAACTACACCAACAAGACACAGTTTATATTTAAGATAAATAAAGGTATCGAGACCGTCTACGACTCAACGCGCATCAACGAGTTCCTGCCGCGCGAGGAGCGTCCAATCCCCTTCTCTCGTATCATCTTCGTCGGCGACGGACTCACCGACATCCCCTCGATGCGACTCGTCCACAGCCTCGGAGGGCACGCCATAGCAGTCTACGACCCTACTCGCAGCGACAAACGCGACGATATGATACAACTCATCCGCGAACGCAGGGTCGACTACGTCTGCGAGGCGAACTACACCCCAGAGTCCAAAATGAATACACTCGTCGAGAGCATAATCGACAAGATCGCCGCCGACAACAATCTTAATATATTGAGAGGCGAAGATGATGCATAAAAAAATTGCAGTGTAAACGTGCGAAAATCGGGGAGTGCGCTAACGCTGCGCGGGTAGGAGTGTTCGGAAGATTAATTTTTGACATAAATCGAGTCTATTAAAAAAAATCAACCCTTGCCATATGACGTAGAACACCGATTTACATTAGCGGCACAGGCTCAAAAATTGACCATTTTCAATCTTCCGAACACTCCTACTGCGCGGGCGGCAAGTTAGCTTGCATCTGCTTTTGTTGCGGCAATTATAGGGGTGCTTCGCACTATAAAAGATTAAGGTGTAGCGCTTTTTTTCGTGTGTTTGCCCTGAGATAATCTCTCTATTGTTTTGATGTTCGGCAAATTATGCTTACCTTTGCCGAACTATTTATTAACAATAATTAACTATATCAAGGTAAAATGCCAAAAATGAAGACAAATTCCGCTGCAAAGAAGCGTTTTTCTTTCACGGGCACAGGTAAAATCAAGCGTAAACACGCTTTTCACAGCCACATCCTTACTAAAAAGACAACTAAGCAGAAGCGCAACTTGTGCTACTCTAGCACTGTCTCAGCAGTAGATGAGCAGAAGATCAAGAACTTGTTGGTTAAGTAATTAACATCACACAAGCTCTTAAAACAAATTATTAATTAGGAGACGAACAGCCCCAAAGAGTGTGAGAGAAACACACCGCTGCCACCTCCACTAAAACTTTTCAAATATGCCACGTTCAGTCAATGCTGTTGCGTCACGCGCACGAAGAAAAAAAGTTTTGAAACTTGCCAAGGGTAACTTTGGTTCAAGGGGAAACGTATGGACAGTAGCCAAAAATACTGTCGAGAAGGGTTTGACGTATGCTTATGCACACAGAGCCCTCAAAAAGAGAACTTATCGCTCACTATGGATCACACGTATCAACGCTGCGGTTCGTATGGAGGGTATGACTTACTCAGAGTTTATCGGTAAGCTCAACGCTAAGGGAATCGTAATCAACCGTAAGGTGCTTGCTGATCTAGCGATGAACGAGCCACAGGCTTTTGCCGCAGTAGTTAACGCTGTTAAATAGTAGTGTGTGGTCGGGTGGGGTAGCTCTTGTAGCCTCTTTGCTAGATCGTCACAATTTGGGATCGCCTCTTGGGGTGATCCCTTTTTTTTGTGGGGTGGGGTAAATGAGTGAGAGGTTCGCAATGAGTTGCAACAAAAGTAGATGCAAGCTAGCTTGCCGCCCGCGCGGTGCAAGCGCAGTCCCCCGCCTTCCCCCCGCCATCCCCACCTTTTTTATATAGTGAGTAGTTTTTGTCGAGTTTTTTTACTACTTTTGTGTAAACTAAAAACCATTGAAGATGAAACTGTATGTCCCGACCATAGGTGAGGAGGTAGCTAACACTATTTCGCACGGGGTGTTGATGGTCTTGGTGTTGTTGGCTTTGCCGGCGGCTTCGGTGTGGTCGTACCTTGAGGGTGGGGTAGTCGCATTGGTCTCGGTTTCGATCTATGTAATCTCGATACTGCTGATGTTGCTTGTATCGACGCTCTATCACGCTATGGCGCTTGAGAGTCGACACAAGGAGATATTTAAGATCCTCGACCACATATTTATATATGTGGCGATTGCTGGCACCTACACCCCTGTTGCGCTGCTCGTGATTGGAGGTTGGCAGGGTGTGACGATAGTCGTTCTGCAGTGGTTGATGGTTATCTTTGGGGTATTCTATAAGTCGCTTTCGCGCAGGTCGTTGCCTGCGGTGAGCCTCACGATATATCTTGTAATGGGGTGGACTGTGGTGATATTTATGCCGCTCTTTGTGCGCAACGCTTCGGTGCCGCTCCTTTCGTTGGTCGCGTTGGGTGGTATGTTCTATACGCTTGGGGCGTGGTTCTATGCTCGCAAGGGGTTTCGCTATCACCATTTGGTGTGGCACTTGCTGATCGACTTGGCTGTGGTGGCGCACTTTGTGGCGATAATTTTTTATGCAATATAACCAATATTATAAATTAGATAAGAGAGATGAACAGATTTGATTTTTACAACCCTGTGAGGGTTATTTTCGGTGCTGGCGAAGTTGAGAACATCGCGGCTGAGGCGAAGAAGTATGGCGACAAGGTCTGCCTAGTTTGTTACAAGGAGCTTCTGTTTTTGGAGCCGCTGATGGTACGTATCACGAAGTTGTTGGAGAGTGAGGGTATCACCGTCTACCCATACTTTGAGTTTGAGGCGAACCCCGACATTAGGGTTGCGGAGCGTGGTTCTCAATACTGCAAGGAGAATGGTGTGCAGCTGGTTATCGGTGTCGGTGGCGGTAGCACGATGGATGCTGCGAAGGTTGTCGCTGCAGGAGTCTACTACGAGGGTGACTTCTGGAATATGGTCTACAGCAGCCACAGCGGTGGCAAGGATACTGTGCCTCCCACGAAGGCGTTGCCTCTGATGATGATCCCGACGCTGCCAGCTACAGGTAGCGAGATGAATCAGTGTGCGGTGGTGAGCAACAAGGAGCTCAACGAGAAGTCGTACATCTGGGCGCCTTGCCTCTTCCCGACAGTCTCGATCGTCGATCCTGAGTTGACGCTTACGTTGCCGCTCAAGCAGAGTGCATATGCGGCGGCAGATACAATCTCGCACGTGTTGGAGATCTACATCAATGGTGAGGAGGATAGCGATCTGCAGCACTACTTCCAGGAGGGTGTTATGCGCACGGTGATCGACAACTTCCCACGTGTGATAGCTGATCCGTCGAACATATCGGCACGATCGAACCTCCAGTGGGCGGCGACTTGTGCCATCAACGGATGGGCTTCGCCAGGCGATGCGTGGACACCGATCCACCAGGTTGCACACGTCTTGACCTCTCGTCACGGAGTTCCGCACGGTGCGTCGTTGGCTATGTTGATGCCTAGCTGGATGGAGCTCTTCGCGTCGCGTCGACCTGCACGCTATCGTCGATTTGCCACAAACGTAATGATGGTCGACCCTGCAGGTAAGTCGGATGAGCAGATCATCGCCGAGGGTATCGAGAAGTTCGAAGCCTTCCTCAACGAGATCGGCGCAGGTCTCAAGATGAGCGATATGGGCGTTACGAAGGAGGACTTCGAGCCTATCTTGGATAATGTGGTGAAGGTTAGCTTCGGTGCTGACGGCTACCTCTCGTGCAACCCACCTGTATCGAAGCAGGATGTGTTGAACCTATTGGCTAAGGCGCTGTAGGTCATCTTACACAATACATATACTTACGAAGAGGCTGTCCAAAAACGAAAGTTTAGGACAGTCTTTTTTTGCCCAATAATTTGCATTATTCCACGATTTTTCGTATCTTTAAGGTGTTGAATAACAGCATATTATTATGAAATTC
>JBCQTK010000031.1:0-24719 GCA_047178665.1 Rikenellaceae bacterium
TGAAGTATAAGGGTAGTTTAATCAACGGCAAGCAGTTCGACGCTTCGCAGCGAGCGACGCAGTTCAAGTTGGGGGAGTTGATAGTTGGGTGGCGCACGGCTCTTACACAGATGAGTGTAGGATCGCGGTGGGAGGTAGTCATACCCTTCAACCTAGGGTATGGTGCAAAGGGAGCTGGTGCGATCAAACCCTTCTCGACACTTGTGTTCGACATCCATCTGTTGGGTGCAGAGTAGCACCTTGGTGGCGTAGCCTCACTGTTTTATCCACTCGACGAATAGAGCCTGATATGTGCGCCCTATCGGCAGCATCTCCGGCACTCGTTTCAGCTCGACCTGGCTCTTGCTGTATGCTGCGACTGAGTGTCGGGGCACGATGTATGATTTGTGTATTCGCATAAACTCTGATGGCGGCAGCAACTCCTCCACCGCCTTCATACTCATCTGTGTCATCACGGGACGAGATGTCGTGAGGTGGAATCTCACATAGTTGTCCATCGCCTCGATGTATGTCACGTCGCTACGCGAAATTCTGACGCTCTGATACTCCACACGCAGCGTGATCTCATCCTCTTTGGCTAGTCTCCTCACTATCTCCAGTCGCTCTTTGACTCTTTCGAGAGCTCTGTCGAACCGCACGAACGAGAATGGTTTGTGGAGGTAGTCTACTGCGTTGAGTTCGAATCCGTCGATTGCGAACTGCGCATATGCGGTTGTAAAGATTAGGTTAACGCCGTTGGGTATGCTGTGTGCGAGCTCCACGCCGTTGACTCCCCCCATCTCGATGTCGAGAAAAAGGAGGTCGGGCAGTGTCGTCCGCACCGACTCCATCCCCTCCATCGGGTTTGTGAATGTAGTCAGTTCTATGTCGCCTCGTCGTTTGCAGTATTGTGTTATAATGCTGAGTGCTATTGGTTCGTCGTCTATGGCTATTGCTCGCAACATACTCTACTGTAGTTTTATGGTTAGTGTCGCCCTATAGTTGTCGGCGCCCTCCTCGATTTGGAGTGAGTAGCGTCCAGGGTATATCAGTTCGAGGCGTTTGCGGCAGTTCTCAATGCCGATCCCTGCACCCCGCTCCTTTGTGTGTTGCGCAAATATTGGGTTCTCTGTCACCAGCATAATTATTCCCTCCTCCACCTCGACCGCAATATCTATCAAGCTCCCAAACTGCGACGACGCGCCATACTTCAGCGCATTCTCCACAAATGTAATTAGCAACATTGGGGCGATCTGACAGCCGCTACTAGCCTTGTCGATTGATGATTTGAGCCTCACCTCTGTGTGGTCGCTGAGTCGGTATCGCTGCAGCGCTATATACTCCTCGATGTATTCGATCTCGGTGTGTAGCGCGACGTGATCCTGGGTGCTGTTGTTGCACATATACCTCATTAGCGCGGTGAACTGCACTATTGCATCTTCCGCCTTGTCAGACTTTGTGACGACGAGCCCGAGGAGTGTGTTGAGTGTATTGAATAGGAAGTGGGGGTTGATCTGTGCCTTGTAGAGCGATAGCTCTGCGCGCTTCTTCTCGAACTCCACGCTCTGCCTCATCATCATCTGCCGATTGAGCTCCGAGAGTAGCGCAACCACGATACTAAATGTTGTGACGACGACATAGAGAAACCACACCGCCTGCTGCTGCATCTGCACATTGACCGAGAGCCTGCCGCCACTACCGCGGGGGGCTCTGTCGGGGCGAGGTGCCATCTCCTCCGCCGCTCCTGTGAAGTGTTCGACGAAGTGTTTGGGTGGCGAGAGCTGGTATCGTGTCAGCAGATATGTAGCGACCAACGACACGAGGAGGATTGTGAGGGCAAGGAGCGGTCGGTTGCGTTCGCCGAAGAGTGCCGGCACAGTCCACGCACGATGCACTACATATATAGTATATAGCCACACGAGTAGTAGCGTCACGAATATCGGGTCACTATTGAGCCACCTCTCTAGCGGCAGCAGCATAATCATCGCAGGCAGCAGTAGCAGGCAGAATACGAGGTCTATGTATCGTGTTATGTTGCGTGTATCCATAATATATAATGTATGCGTTGGGGTTTCACAAATATCTCATAGGCAAAGGTATTCTCTTTTTTCGAGATAAAAAAATCTGGAGCTACGCGTTCGCCACTATATTATTGTCGTTCGCCACTTCTCAAGCTCGGAGATTTCGCACACCCAAAGATTTGGCGTATGTTTGTAGCGTGATAATAATATAAAACCCAAAATAGTTATGAAAAAAATTACGACCCTACTAGTTGCTGCGGCTCTACTCACGCCGTTCGTCTTCTCGTCGGCTCAGAGCACCACCTTCTCGTCGGCGGAGCAGAGGAGCAAGGATGCCGACACATCGCTCTACAACCCCGTCACGTTCGACACCAAGATCAAGAACGTTGACGTAAAGTATCGTGAGACGCGCGCAGAGCAGAAGGGCGACACACTCGTCTACAACGCCACAGCGTTCAAAGTGCTAGAGGGCAGCTCGGTGGAGGATCTACTATCGAAGATGCCAGGTGTCGTTGTCGAGGGCGGCGAGGTGCAGGCTCAGGGCGAGAAGGTTGAGAAGGTGTTGCTGGACGGCAAGGAGTTTTTCGAGGGCGACGTCAACCTCGCAATCAAGACGCTTCCATCCGACATAATCGCCTCTATCGAGGTGTTCGACAGGGCGAGTGAGCAGGCGCAGTTCACAGGGTTCGACGATGGCGACGACGTCAAGACGATCAACATCGTCACCAAGGCGGAGTTCAAGAGCGGCAAGTTTGGCGAGATCTACGGCGGCATAGGTGTCGACGTGGAGGGCGACGTTAAGTATAAGTCGGGCGGCAGCTACAACACCTTCGGCAAGACGCAGCGCCTCTCGATCCTCGGTATGAGCAACAACGTCAACCAGCAGAACTTCTCGCAGGAGGATTTGGCAGGCGTTATGTCATCCTCTAGCTCGGGTCGTCGTGGTGGCGGCAGCTCCGACAGCTTTATGATCGGGTCGTCGGACGGTATCACCACGAGCAACGCCCTGGGTGTAAACTTCGTGGATGAGTGGAACGACAAGGTAAAACTCACGTCGAGCTACTTCTTCAACCAATCAAACAACAACAAGGAGACATTCCAGGAGAGATCATACTTCGACACCTCAATCCCCGACTACGACAAGGACTCTTGGTCGGAGATGAACAATATGAACCACCGCATTAACGCTCGTCTCGAATACACGATCAACCCCAACAACACCCTCGTGTTCACGCCAAAGGTGAGCTTCCAGGGCAACGGCTCCGACTCGTGGAGTGAGGGCATCAACTACTTCGAGGGGATCGAGAACTCAAATATAGAGTCGTCTGAGAGCCTCAGCAACTCCGACACCAAAGCCTACAACGCAAGTGCCGAGTTGGTGTGGCGTCACAAGTTCAAAAAGAGTGGACGCACCATTTCGTGGAGCACCAGCGGTACACTCTCCAATCGTGCAGCCGACTCCTACACCGACTACACAAACACCGACCTGACATACGACGCGACGACGGGGCTCTACACCACGCTCACCGAGCTAGAGTATCAGAAGAAGGAGACCGACCGCGAGAGCTACTCACTTCGCTCCAACATAATGTACACCGAGCAGCTCCACCGCCGCCTCCAGCTATCGCTGACCCACCGCTTCACAATGTCGAACAACGACTCGTCACAATATGTGTGGGACACCGATGCAGATGGCAACTTCGACGCCTTGGCTAACCTCGATGCAGAGTCGTCGAACGTCTTAGTATCCGACTACCTCACCAACTCGGCGAGCGTAGGTCTGCGCTACAACGACGGATCGCTCAACTTCTCGCTCACCGCAGAGGGGCAGTATTCGACGCTTAGCGGCGAGCAGACATACCCATTCTTCGACCCGACGATCAAGCACAACTACCTATCGTTCTTGCCATCAGCATTCGGACGCTACTCATTTGACCGCTACAACTCGCTGATGTTCCGCTACCGCAGCAACACATCGAACCCCTCGATCACCGATATGCAGGAGGTTCTCAACGACTCGAATCAGCTCTACTGGTCGACAGGTAACGAGGGACTCGATCAGCAGACAAACCACTCACTATCACTCCGTTACCTCCGCACGACGACTGCAGGAACGACATTCATCGTTATGCTAAACGGCTCGATGGTGCAGGACTTCGTGGCGGACGAGACATTCTACAACACGTCGGGTAACTCGATCGACTGGTACGGCGTCAGCGTCGACAACGGAGTGCAGATCACACGCCCCACAAACCTCAGCAGCGGACGATGGACAACACAGGCGATGCTGACCTACGGATTCCCATTCGACCCATTGCGCAGCAACATCAACATCAGCCTCACCACAGGCTACGCCAACACGCCATCGCTCTTCTACACCGACACGTCATCGAAGGCGTTGACCTACACAAAGGATATATCTATCGCCCCCAAGGTGGTGATTGGCAGCAATATAAGCGACAAGTGCGACTTCACCCTCACCTACTCCACAGGCTACAACCTAGCGCTCAACGATGGCGAGAACACCACCGACAACAACTATATGACCCACACGGCAACCGCCAAGTTGGGGTATGAGTTCTGGCAGGGGATAGTATTTAACAGCTACCTTAGCTATGTGGGATACACGGGCATAGATATGGACGATCCACACTACTATATGTTGAGTGCATCGTTGGGCAAGAAGATCCTCAACCGAAAGGCAGAGATCAAATTGGAGGCGAGCGACATACTCCAAGAGAACCGCGCATTCCGCAGAACAGTGGCGAGCAACTACATCCAGGATCAGACGAGCAACGTCCTCCTGCCATACTTTATGGTGACGTTCAAATATACATTTAGGTAAGCAGCACACAACTCATACGACTCATCTTATTCAAGGTGATTCATCCACCTCTCGCAAGAGAAGAAGATGAATCACCTTGATTCTTTTACCTTTTAATAGTAATGCGTTTGCCCCGAACCACCACCCTATATACAAATAGCCCGACCAACCACTTGGGTCAGTCGGGCAACTTTGCTCGATAGTTTGAGAACCTAAAACCGAGAACCTAGTTCTCGAAGGTTTCACACCACACTACAGCGCCTTAAATAGCTCGTTGTACTTCGTGTACTTCTCCATAATACCTGGCTCGTCGCGCAGGCGGAAGCAGAGCTGCTTCAAGTACTCAAGTGTCGACACATCTGTAGGCTTGATCTCGTGCGCAGCCTCGAAGTAAGGGATTGCGTTAGCGTAGATCTTGTTCAATACGATTACGTCGGCGTTCAACGCATTCTGGTCTGTGTATGTTGTAGAGTTCATCGTCTCGAGGAACTCGTCGCCCTTAATCATATGGAACAGTCCAAGGTAGTAGTTACCCTCGTAGAGCGTTGGCTCGATCTCGACAACCCTCTCAAACGATGCGATACACTCGTCGTAGTTCTTCAGAGCGAAGTAGATACGTCCACGACCGAACCACGCATTGTAGTTGTTGGGGTCTGAAGCGATAGTCTTCTCGATAGTTCCGAGTAGCTCAGATGGGTCGCCCATATCCGCCTCGGCAGTGTAGAGCTGCAACAATCCCTCGAAAATCTTCTCGTTGGCTGGGTACTTCGAGATACCTGCCTCAAGGTACTTCTTCGCTGTCTGCAACTTCTCTGGCTTCGTCTCTCTCACGCCATATGCACAGTGGAAGAGGTAGTAATATACGTTACCACGCTCCTTGTCGCCGATCTCGGTGTTGGCATCCTCCATCGCGTCGTAGCCACTCTTAAGAGCACGATTCAACAGCGCCTCACCCTTTGTGAACGACGCGGGCGTTGTGTCGCCGTCGATAGTCATCATATAACCTGCGTAGAACAACATCATTGGGTCTACAGCCTCGTAACCTGGCGCAGCCTGTAGGTCAGCAACCTTTGTGTAGGCAGCAGAACCCAAATTCATATCGTTGATCTCGATCGCAAGATTACCCTGCAACTTGTAGTAGTTGATAAGAGCATCGAGCCCCTTCTTCACCTTCTCCGCGCTGTTTGGGTCGATCTCCATCGCCTTCGCATACGACTCCATTGCGACTTTCACAGCGTTGGGAGCGATAGCCTTACCCTTGTTCTCAACCCACGCGACTACCTTGCCGCCAACCGTGTAGAGTTTGAAGTATGGGTAGTTGTAGAGATCCATCTCCTTCGTGCCCATAGTCACCTTACCGCCCGACTTACCTGCGCCACACAACACTGAGATTGTAGCGTAGTCGGCACCCAAATAGAGAGCCTCAGTCGGAGCCAATATAGCCTCCGAGTAGGCGTCACCGCGCGAAATCCACGCCGCAGCCTTCAACCCCTTCTTGGGGTGCTCTGCGTCGGCATCAACCTTCGCAATCTTCGATTTAATTCCCTCAGCGTCAACCTTCTGAGCAAACGATGCACTAGCACCCATCGTGAGTGCCGCTGCAACAAGTAAAAATACCTTTTTCATCTCTTTTAATCTATTTATTTTTTTATTGTTAAATACAACTACTCCTGCTCGGGCGACTGCTCCGCAGCTACAACCTCTGTCGATGCACCCTCTTCAGCTACAACCTCTGTCGATACACCCTCTTCAGCTACAACCTCAGCGCTCTCTACATCCTCCTCGCTACGTGGCACAGCCATAACCGAGGCTATTGCATCTCCGTCGCGCAGGTTGATGATACGCACACCCTGCGTCGCACGTCCTGCAACACGGATCTGGCTCACCGCAATACGGATCGTGAGTCCCGAACGGTTGATTATCATCAAGTCATTGTCGTCCGTCACAGCCTGAATAGAGATCAGCTTACCCGTCTTTTCTGTCACCGAGATCGTCTTTACACCCTTACCACCACGATTTGTGATGCGATACTCGTCGAGATCCGTACGCTTACCATATCCATTCTCGCTCAACACCAAAACATCCTGACCCGACTCTGGCTCGATACACAACATACCGACCGCCTCGTCGTCGCCCTCCAACATAATACCGCGAACACCAGCGCCCACACGTCCGATCGAACGAACTGTAGACTCATTGAAACGGATAGCCTTGCCGTTGCGCGCTGCGATCATAACCTCCGCAGAACCACTAGTCAAGGTGGCCGAAATCAACTCATCACCCTCGCGGATGACGATCGCGTTGACACCATTCTGACGTGGACGCGAGTACGCCTCAAGCTTCGTCTTTTTGATCGTACCATCCTTCGTACACATTATAATATAGTTGGAGTTGATATACTCCTCGTCGTTGAGACGCTTCACATTGATATAGGCACGCACCTTGTCGCCTGGCTCAATCTGGATAACATTCTGAATCGCACGACCCTTCGACGCACGACTTCCCTCGGGGATCTCGTAGACCTTCAACCAGTAGCAACGTCCATTCTGCGTGAAGAACAGCATCGTGTTGTGCATAGTAGCCACATAGATGTGTTCGATGAAATCCTCGTCTCGCGTAGAGCTACCCTTAGCTCCTACACCGCCTCTGTTCTGTGTCCTATACTCAGTGAGAGGCGTACGCTTGATGTAACCCATATGCGAGATTGTGATTACCATCTCCTCATCCGCATAGAAGTCCTCGGGGTTGAACTCCTCCGACGAGTAGACTATCTCCGAACGACGTGCGTCGCCATACTTCTCCTTGATCTCTAGCAACTCATCCTTGATGATACTACGCTGCAACTCCTCCGACGACAACACCTCATTGTAGTAGGCGATCTGACGATCCAACTCATCCTTCTCTGCCGTGAGCTTGTCGTGCTCAAGACCTGTCAACGCTCGTAGTCGCATCTCGATGATAGCGGACGACTGTAGCTCGCTCAATCCAAAGCGCGCAATCAAATCTTGCTTCGCCTGCTCAGGATTCTTCGCAGCGCGGATTATGTGGATAACCTCGTCGATGTTGTCCTGCGCGATCAACAATCCCTGGACAATGTGGAGTCGCTCCGACGCCTTGCGAAGATCAAACCTCGTGCGACGCAAGATCACGTCGTGACGATGATCCACAAAGTGACGGATCAGATCCTTCAAGTTCAACATCTGCGGACGACCATTGACCAACGCAATGTTATTCACCGCAAACGACGTCTGCAACGGCGAGTTCTTAAACAACATATTGAGTGCGACACTCGACACAGCATCCTTCTTCAACGGTATCACGATACGCATATCGTACCCCTCAGAGTGATCCTGCACATCTGCCAACTCCTCTACCTTCTTCTCGTTGATCAGAGCCGCAATCTTGGTGATAAGGTCATTCTTGTTGACCATATATGGGATCTCCGTAACGATGATCTGCTCACGACCCGTGGCCGTCACCTCGATCTCCGTCTTTGCCCTCATAACCACACGTCCACGACCCGTCAACAGAGCATTCTTCACACCCTCGTAGCCATAGATCAAACCGCCCGTCGGAAAGTCTGGCGCCTTGACGAAGTGTGTAAGATCCTCACACTCGATCTCATTGTTGTCTACATATGCACAGCAGGCATCCACCACCTCCGAGAGGTTGTGTGGCGCCATATTCGTCGCCATACCTACCGCGATACCGCTCGCACCATTCACCAACAACAGAGGCACTCGCGTCGGCAACACAGTAGGCTCACGCATAGTGTCGTCGAAGTTGAGCGTCCAGTCGATAGTCTCCTTGTCGATGTCCGCCATCACCTCGTCGGTGATCTTCTTCATCCTCGCCTCGGTGTAACGCATCGCCGCAGGCGAGTCACCATCAATCGAGCCGAAGTTACCCTGCCCATCCACAAGTGGATAACGCAACGACCACTCCTGAGCCATACGAACCATAGCCTCGTAGACAGAGCTGTCGCCGTGTGGGTGGAACTTTCCCAACACATCTCCGACAATACGAGCCGACTTACGATGTGGTTTATCTGAGTAGAGATTAAGCTCCGAGTTCATCGCAAACAAAATGCGGCGGTGCACAGGCTTCATTCCATCCCTTACGTCGGGAAGGGCACGCGACACAATAACCGACATAGAGTAGTCGATATATGCCGATTTCATCTGCTCCTCGATATTGATCGGGATAACCCTACCACCGCCCAACGCTACCTCGCCCTGAGGAGGTTGCTGAGCACCTAGCTCATTTGGGGTGGAGCTACCCTGAGCCTCCAATTCTTTGTTCTGATCTTCAGTTGACATTCTTCCTTTATTTACCTTTTATTGACAATATTTCTAACCCCCAAAATTACCTATTTTTTACCGCATTTGCAACGATTACCTCATTTTTTTAGCCCCAAAAATATAATTTCCGTCTCAAACCTGCGATCATTGCCCATTTTTAGACGATCTGAGACGTTTTAATCTTCACCTCGTCAGGGGTAGGGCTATTTCGACTGCCCAATACGCGCCTGGTAGTACGCCGCAATCGGCTCCAACTCCGCCACTACATCGGGATTGTACTCTATCACATTGTATCTCTCCCCAGCGTCGCGGCGCAGATCATAGAGTTCCTTATGGTCGAGTCGCACCTTGTGTCTACCCTCTCCTGGCACACCCCCAACACCGGGCTGCATACCCTCAACAGAGGTGTATGTGTGGGGAAGAACCAACTTGTAGAGCCCATTCGAGACCGCCGCAACCGACGACGTATAGTATGCAAAGTGCTTGCGCGGATTTGCACCCTCCTCACCTCTGATCAGAGGCACGAGACTCACCCCATCAATCTCGATATTGGTGGGCAACGGTGCACCTGCCAACTCCGCAGCCGTAGCGAAGAGATCGAGATTTGAGGTCAGCTTGTTGCAGGTCGTGCCACCCTTCACAACACCTCGCCAGTAGAATACGCAGGGCACACGATGCCCACCCTCGAACTTTACACCCTTGCCCTCGCGCAGACCATTCGTGCAGCCTGCGTGTTCGCCATACATCAGAGCAGGACCATTGTCGGAGGTCAAGACGACCAACGTACGCTCCTCGATCCCCTCTCTGCGTAGCACTTCGAGAATCTGACCAACGCTCCAATCTATCTCCATCATCACATCTCCATAGATCCCTGCCTCGCTCCTCCCCTTGAACTTGTCGGATACTCCCAGCGGCGTGTGCGCCATCGGGTGCGCCAAGTAGACGAAGAATGGGCTCTTCTTATTCCGCTCCACAAACTCCACAACTCGCTCCGTGTACTCCGTCGTATATCTAGCAGGGTCAATATTGTACTCCACAATCTCATTCCCCTCATACGAAGGCAGATCACCAAACTTATACTTACTATTTTGAGGGTGATTCAGCCACATATCGTGCGAGTAGGGCAACCCACAGAACTCGTCAAAACCCCTCTGCAACGGCATCATCTCTGTCGTGTGACCCAAGTGCCACTTGCCGTATGCAGCTGTTACATACCCCCTCTGCTTCAGGAGCTCTGCCATAGTCATAGCAGCAGTGTCGACTCCATTTTTCGAGTTGGGCATAGGATTCCCCTTGAAACCAACCCTCATTGGATAGCACCCCGTCATCAGACCTGCCCTCGATGGTCCACTCACCGAGGCTGCAGCCTCAAACTGCGAGAGCTGCATACCCTCGGCAACCATACGGTCGACATTTGGGGTCGTGTAGCCAATAGCACCATTGTAGGAGAAGTCACCATAACCCACATCGTCGAGGTTGATGACTATTATGTTGGGGAGAGATTCGCCCTTAGTTTTTTTTGCTGCTGAGATAGGCGCAGCCACCGCCATAAGCGGCAAGAGTGGTAGAAGTAGTTTTGGGTTCATTGGTCAATGTATTTTATACAAAAAGAGACCACATTGATTTGTGATCTCTTTTTTGAATGTTGTTTCGCAAATTGTCACACCTGCGTAAAAATTGTTCTATTTAGACATATATCCCTTTACGTAAGCGTGGTGTGCGCCGAAACGCTCGAACGCAGCCTTATCCAACTCCTCCTGTGCCGACGGATGCGCAATAGAGATCAAGAGACGCGCACGCTCCTGCAAGCTCTTTCCGTAGAGATCAACCGCACCGAACTCCGTTACAAACCACCTCATATGCGAACGTGTCGTCACAACACCTGCACCAGGCGTCAAGACTGGAGCGATCTTCGACAACCCCTTAGTTGTGATAGATGGCATCGCAATGATAGCCTTACCGCCCTTCGACAACGACGCACCATAGACGAAGTCAACCTGACCTCCTACGCCCGAGTAGAACTTAGTACCCAACGAGTCGGCACATACCTGACCAGTCAAGTCGACCTGCAGAGCTGAGTTGATTGCCGTCACACGGTCGTTCTTAGCGATGATATATGGGTCGTTTGTGTAACCCACATCCATCATCCTCACACCTGGGTTGTCGTCGATAAAGTCGTAGACCTTCTGCGAACCCATCAAGAATGTAGAGACCATCATACCTGTGTCGATGTTCTTCGCCGCACCGTTGATAACGCCACTCTCCACGAGAGGCAAAACGCCGTCGGCGAACATCTCAGTGTGGATACCCAAGTTCTTGTGTCCTGCGAGCTGCGACAACACCGCGTTGGGGATCGCACCGATACCCATCTGAAGCGTCGCACCATCCTCGATGAGGGCAGCACAGTTTTTTCCGATAGCTACCTCAATCTCCGATGGCTCAGAGAAGTGAGCCTCCTCAAGAGGGCAATCCTCCTCGACGAACAAGTTGATACGTGACGAGTGGATCATAGCGTCACCAAACGAACGAGGTACATACTTATTAACCACCGCGATAACAGTCTCGGCAGTCTCCACCGCCGCCAACGTAGCATCTACAGATGTACCCAACGACACGTAACCGTGCTTGTCGGGCGTAGATACCTGGATCATCGCAACGTTACAAGGCACTGCACCCGAACGATATAGCTTCTGCGTCTCGCTCAAGAATACGGGGATGTAGTCTGCATATCCCGCCTGTGTTGTCTTGCGCACGTTTCCACCCACGAAGAATGAATCTAGCTGAAACACACCCTCAAAACGAGCCTCAGAGTAGGGCGCAGGACCCTCTGTGTGTAGGTGGTGAATATGTACATCGCGTAGCTCCCCATTCTCACCCCTCTCGCACATTGCTTTTATCAAACATTGTGGAGCTGACGCAACAGAGCTTAGGTGAATGTGATCACCCGACTTGATAGCCTTGACAGCCTCAGTGGCTGTGACAAACTTAATTACGTTACTCATCTCTCTTATTTTGTTTTATTAATAAAATATCGTTGTATTTATTTTACACTCTCAGTCACACCATCAGTTACACCCTCTGTCACACCCTCGTAAAAGTTGATTTGTGCGTCAGTTTTCGTGCATCGCGAGCATTTTGAACCGCAGCGTACTTTAGTACGTGAGGATTCAAAAGCGCAGAGATGTGCGAAAAATGGCGTGCAAGGCAACTTTTACCTCTTCACCTCGACCTGCTCATAACCCTCTACAATATCACCAATCTTGATGTCATTGTAGCCGTCGATGTTAAGACCGCAGTCGAAGCCGCTGACAACCTCCTTCACGTCATCCTTGTATCTCTTGAGCGAACCGAGCTTACCTGTGTAGACCACGATACCGTCGCGTATGATACGGATTGGAGTGTTGCGAGTGATCTTACCCTCACGCACCAAGCAACCTGCTACAGCGCCAACCTTCGAGATCTTGAACACCTCCAACACCTCGACAGAGCAGACAATCTCCTCCTTCATAATCGGCTCCAACATACCCTCGATCGCATCCTTGATGTCGTTGATGGCGTCGTAGATGATCGAGTACAAGCGGATCTCTATCTCCTCCTTCTCCGCAACCTTGCGTGCTGCAGACGACGGACGAACCTGGAATCCTACGATGATCGCGTTAGATGCCGCAGCCAACAACACGTCGGACTCCGAAATCTGACCCACCGCGGCGTGGATAACGTTAACCTGCACCTCCTCCTTAGAGAGCTTGATGAGCGATCCCGACATAGCCTCGATCGAACCATCCACATCTCCCTTGATGATGATGTTGAGCTCCTTGAACGAACCGATCGCAATGCGTCGTCCGATCTCGTCGAGTGTGACGTGCTTCTGCGTCATCAGACCCTGCATACGCTGCAGCTGCTCACGCTTCGTAGCGACCTCACGAGCCGAACGGTCGTCGTCCATCACGTTGAACGTATCACCTGCCTGAGGTGCTCCGTTGAGACCCAACACCTGAACTGGTGTCGACGGACCAGCCTTCTCGACCTTCAATCCATTTTCGTTGAACATCGCCTTCACACGACCTGTATATGTACCCGAGAGAATTACATCTCCCACTCTGAGTGTTCCGTTCTGCACAAGTATCGTCGATACATATCCACGACCCTTGTCGAGTGTAGACTCGATGACAGTACCCTGCGCCTTGCGATCTGGATTAGCCTTGAGATCCAACATCTCCGCCTCCAAAAGAACCTTCTCTAGGAGTTTGTCGAGGTTGAGACCCATCTTAGCCGACACATCCTGGCTCTGGAACTTACCACCCCAATCCTCGACGAGGTAGTTCATCTGCGCCAACTGCTCCTTGATATGATCGGGGTTCGCCGCAGGCTTATCGCACTTGTTGATGGCAAATACCATCGGCACACCTGCCGCCTGCGCGTGGTTGATCGCCTCCGTCGTCTGTGGCATCACCGAGTCGTCGGCAGCAACAATGATGATTGCGACATCTGTAACTTTCGCTCCACGTGCACGCATCGCCGTAAACGCCTCGTGACCTGGAGTATCGAGGAAGGTGATTCGCTGACCATTCAGCTCTGCCGAGTAGGCTCCGATGTGCTGCGTGATACCTCCAGCCTCACCCTGTATTACGTTCGCCTTACGGATGTTATCCAACAGCGACGTCTTACCGTGGTCGACGTGTCCCATAACCGTAACTATCGGTGGACGCGAAACCAAACTATCCTCCGTGTCGACATCATCGTCGGAGATAGCCTCCTGGATCTCGACCGACACAAACTCAATCTTGAAGCCGAACTCCTCAGCCACAACAACCAACGCCTCAGCGTCGAGTCGCTGGTTAATCGACACCATCAAACCGAGGTTCATACACGCTGTGATTACCTCCGTGATAGATGCACCCATCATAGTAGCCAACTCACTAACTGTCACGAACTCCGTAACCTTCAGCGTCGTCTTCTCCATCTGCTCACGCTCCATCTGCTCGCCCATCTTGGCGTCGAACGCGTCGCGCTTGTCACGGCGATACTTAGCACCCTTACCCTTTGAGCCCTTGGCTGTCAAACGAGCTAGGGTATCCTTTACCTGCTTTGATACCTCCTCGTCGCTAACCTCAGCGCGTGGCGCTGCTGCACCCGACGGGCGGTTATTATTTCTCTGATTATTTGCTGCATTACGGCTCTTGCGACCCTGACCTGGTGCATTTGCACCGCCCTGGCGTTGTCCGCCCTGACCACCCTGGTTGCCACCCTGACGCTGAGCGCCCTGACCACCTTGATTGCCACCCTGACCGCCCTGGTTGCCACCCTGGCGCTGACCACCCTGGTTGCTCTGGCGATTTACATCCACCTTCTCCTTTGCGAGACGCTTGCGCTTATGCTTGCCACCCGCCGAGAATCCCGACACATCCATCGTACCCAACACCTGAGGTGCCGTGATAGTCGTCGTGTTAGGGCGGAAGATCTCCACCTCACGCTTTGGCTCTGGCTTTACTGCCGCAGACTCCGCCACAGGCTGTGCCACAGGCTCAATCTTAGGTGTTGCCGCCACTACAGGTTCTGGCTTAGGCGTAGGTTTTGGTGTGGGTTTAGGAGTGGGTGCTGGCGCTACCGACCTATTATTATGCTGATGCTCCTGCCTCGACCTCTTCTGAGGACGATTGCTGCGGCTATTGCTGCCCGAGAGGTCGATCTTACCCAAGATCTTCACTCCCCCACTGTTAGAGTCGCTGCTCTGAGGCGCCTCAACCACGTTGCTCTTGATAACAAACTCCTCGATGCCATCCGACTCCACCGCACTCGACGGCTTCACGACATCACCACTCTCGATACTCACCGAGTGAGGTTTGTTAGCGATTCGCTCACGTACAGAGGCACGCTCATTCTGACTGCTGCGATTTGCACCAAACTCCTTCTCAAGCATCGTATAGACGCTCGATTCAACCACCGAATTGGGTGATCCATCACTTTTGACACCCTTCTTTTGCAAAAAATCTGTGATCGTGTTGATACCAACCTTAAACTCCTTCGCAACCTGAATGAGCCTTAATCTCCTCTCATTACTCATACTCTATATCTTCTCCTAAATTTAAATTATACACCTTTAACCCATAGACACTCATCGACAAGAAACACCGACTACTCCTCAAACTCAGACTTGAGGATGTTGACAACCATCTGCGCCTGCTCCACCTCTAGGTCTGCACGCGACGCAATCTCCTCTACAGATAGCTCCAACACACTCTTCGCTGTGTCGCAACCAACCTTCTTGAGAGCCTCGATGATCCAGCCATCAATCTCATCCGAGAACTCTGTGAGAGCCACATCCTCCTCCTCGATCTCGCGATAGACGTCAATATCGTAACCTGTCAACATCTTCGACAGACGGATGTTGAGACCACCCTTTCCGATAGCCAACGACACCTGGTCGGGCTTCAAATATACGGCAGCCGTCTTTCTCTCCTCGTCGATGGTTATGTTGAGAACCTTCGCAGGGTTCAACGCTCGCTGAATCATCAACGACGTGTTTGTTGTGTAGTTGACAACATCTATATTCTCGTTGCGCAACTCCTTCACGACAGTGTAGATACGCGAACCCTTCATTCCCACACACGCACCGACAGGGTCAATACGCTCGTCATACGACTCCACAGCCACCTTTGCGCGCTCGCCTGGTATGCGCACGATGCTCTTGATAGTGATAAGACCGTCGAAGATCTCAGGAACCTCCTGCTCGAAGAGACGCTCCAAAAACTGGTTCGCCGTACGCGACAAGATGATGCGGGGCTGATTATTGTTCATCTCCACAGCCTTCACGATCGCCTTGATAGTGTCGCCCTTGCGGTAGTAGTCGCTTGGGATCTGCTCCGCCTTGGGGAGGATCAACTCGTTGTCCTCGTCGTCGATGATTAGAACCTCCTTCTTCCACACCTGGTAGACCTCGCCCGTGATGATGTTACCCACCATCTGCGAATACTTCTCGAAGAGGTTCGCCTTCTCAAGATCGAGTATGCGCGACGCCAAATTCTGACGCAACGACAACACCGCACGACGACCAAACTGCGCAAGCCTAAACTCATCTACATACTCGTCTCCAATGTCATACGACTCGTCGATACTCTTAACCTCAGACTCCGAGATCTCCGTATTAGGGTTCTCCACCTCGCCATCAGCTACGACAACTCGGTTTCTCCAGATCTCAAGGTCGCCCTTCTCAGGGTTGATGATGACATCGAAGTTCTCGTCCGAGTCAAACTGCTTCTGTAATGCGTGGCGAAACACATCCTCCAACACACCAATCATCGTCGATTTGTCGATATTTTTGAGCTCTTTGAACTCAGCAAAATTACTTACAAGATTAAGATTATCCATTTTTAATACTTATATATTATACTCTACTATTCACTCTTTCCGAACACTACTTAAAATCGAGATACTCCTTGACACTCTTTATATCGACAAACAAGTATGACTCGCTCACCTCCACAATCTGCCTCTTCTTCTTACCAGAGGGCGTCTCGACCATCTGCTTCTGCTCATAGCTGACACGTATGCCATCCTCCGTCGCCTCCTCTAGTCGTCCAACGACCTTGATGCCGCTCTTGAGCAAGACCTCAATAGAGTTACCAATAAGTCTCATATACTGACGCAACAACTTCAGCTCCGACCCTATACCAGCCGAGGCCACAGTGAGCGAGAAGTCCTCCTCCTCGCGATCAAAATCCGCCTCAACGGCACGACTAAGAGCTATGCACGCCTCAATCGACACCTTTGTGTCAGAGTCGATGAATAGCTCTACTTCATTGGATGGCGTGCAGGTACACTGCACAACATATAGGTCGCTGAACTGCTCACCCCCATCCACTAACTTAGCCTCCGCCGAAGCTATAACTCTCTTCGTATCTATCATATCTCAATTTAATGTAGCAAAATAGGGGGACCCTCCGTCCCCCTACTCCAGCGAATTAGCCATCCAGCTAACCCACTCTGCAAATGTAGTGAATTATTTTTACTCCACCAAATAAAATGTATTAAAAGTCAATTTAGCACAAGAAAATGAGGCGAGTGCGCCCCCACTACATCCACATAGCTACCACTCGTGCTAAAGCAGATGCATTATGCTCCGCGGCACACTCCTCGTTGCGAGTTGCGGATGAAGCTGATTAGTTCATCTCGCGACTGGCTCTGTTTGAACTCCTGCTCAACTTTGTCGCACGCAGTGGCGTAGTCCATACCGCCCTGAAATATTAGCTTGGAGATAGCTGAGATCTCCGCCACCTGCTCGGGTGTGTAGCCGCGACGACTCAACCCTAGTTTGTTGACGCAGAAGAACTTCACGGGCTCACCTCCGACTGTTGCGAATGGAGGGATGTCCTTGCTAATCATTGACCCACCCTGTATCATTGAGTGCGCGCCGATCTTCACCCACTGGTGAACTGCGGCGTGCCCACCGACAACAGCCCAGTCGCCTACCTCAACCTCACCTGCGAGCGAAACCCTGTTGGCTAGGACGCAGTGGCTACCTACGACGTCGTCGTGTGCGATGTGCACATACGCCATCAGGAGGTTGTGACTTCCCACGACAGTCTTTCCGCGCGACGCTGTGCCGCGGCTGATTGTGACACACTCACGTATGTCGTTGTAGTCGCCTATCTCTGTTGTGGCGTACTCGCCATCGAACTTTAGATCTTGTGGAAGGCAAGATATTGACGCCGCCGTATGGATCTTGCACCCTTTGCCGATGCGAGCTCCGTCGTGGATTGCCGCGCTAGGCCCTATCCAGCAGTCATCACCAATAACTACGTCGGCTGCGATATATGCAAACGGTTCAACTGTAACGCCACTTCCCAACTTTGCGTCGGGGTGTACAAATGCTCTGTCGCTTATCATCTGTTCTCTTTTTTCATTGTAAAGTTTGGTCTTATTATCTTGGGTGCTACTTGTTCTTCACGATCTGCGCCATCATCTGCGCCTCGCACACCAATGTGTCGCCCACAAACGCCTTACCCTCGATCACGGCGATACCGCGACGCATAGGCTCGATCGCCTGCACCTCGAACTGAAGGGTGTCGCCGGGGACAACCTTCTTCTTAAACTTTACGCCATCAATCTTCATAAAGTATGTCGAGTAGCGCGACGGATCGTCGACAGTGCTAAGCACAAGGATACCACTGCACTGCGCCATAGCCTCAACCATCAACACACCAGGCATAACAGGCTCATCGGGGAAGTGCCCCACGAAGAATGGCTCGTTCATTGTCACATTCTTGATACCAGCTATCGAGTCTGCGTCGACGTGGAAGATACGATCCACAAGCAAGAATGGCGGACGATGAGGCAACAATCTCTTGATGTCGTTGATATTGAACACAGGCTCCTTGCGGCAGTCGTACTTGAATCGTGGTTTCGCCCCCTCGCGACGGATTGAGCGTTTAAGCTCATACATAAACTTAGTGTTGGCGTCGTGACCAGGACGTGTAGCCCACACGCGCCCCTTGATTCTCATTCCGAGGAGCGCAAAGTCACCTAGCAGATCTAGGAGTTTGTGGCGTGCAAGCTCGTTAGCAAATCGGAGCTCCTGGTTGTTGAGATACCCCCCCTTGACCACGATCTCATCCTTGTTAAATATCGCCTTGAGGTGGTCTAGCTGCTCCTGCGATAGCTCCTTCTCGACTACGACAATTGCGTTGTCGAGATCGCCACCCTTGATTAGATTCATCTTCATCATCGGCTCCAACTCGTGTACAAAGCAGAATGTACGGCTCGGCGCGATCAACGACGCGTAGTCCTCGTTAGGCGCGAATGTAGCGTACTGATTACCGACAACCTTAGAGTTGTAGTCTACGTGCACCGAGACAGAGAACTCATCGTCGGGATAGACAATGATCGCCACACCCTTGTCGGGCACTGTGTAGACCTTCTTGTCTGTCACCTCATAGAAGCTGCGCTCCGCCTCTTGCTCCTCAAGTCCCGCCTCGATTATCGCCTTCGCATACTCCATAGCCGATCCATCCATAATTGGTGTCTCGCAGTTGTCTATCTCGATGATTGCATTGTCGACACCGAGTGTCCACAGCGCAGATGTTATATGCTCGATAGTCGAGACCTTGACGCCATTGCTCTCGATAGTCGTACCGCGCGACGTATCTGTCACGAAGTCGGCTAGTGCAGGGATCTCTGGCGCGCCCTCTAGGTCGACACGCTTAAACACAATACCATAATCGGCAGGGGCAGGCGTAACTCTCATCGACACCTGGACACCCGTGTGCAGACCTTTGCCGCTAAAACCTATTGTGCTCTTTATCGTTTGTTGTTTTGTTGACATAACTATACTATTTGTTATTAAAAAAATAATCTACATTTGGAGGCAAAGATAATAGTTTTTAGCTAAAAAACGTTACTTTTGCCAATAAATCCGACATAATGTTACTAAATGGGCAACACAAACGACATAAACGAAGAGATAAAGCTTCCGTTCGAGGATGATAAATTTGATCTTGCGCTATGGATCTATTACCATCAGGAGGGGATAGTTATCTCGGTGATTATCTATATGTTGATGGCAATCTTCTTCGTCTTTGCGCACATCACGATCGAGCAGGTTCGCCTAGTCGAGACCATAACCATCCAGATCGCCGAGATCGAGATCGAACGCGAACGCCCCATCGAGAAGATCGACGAGGCGGTGCAGCAAGAGAAGGAGAAAGAGGAGGTGCAGAACGCGGTATCTAACGAGGAGAGCTCTGTAGGCTCTATTGATATGAGCGAGACGATGGATCTTCTGCGCGAGAGCGAGGCTCAGATAGCTCGTATGGAGGCTCAGCGCCTAGAGTACGAACGTGGGCTAGCCGAGATCGAGGCTATGAGGGCTGCCGCAGCCGAGCGCCTGGCGGCACAAGCTGCAGAGGAGGCTGCAGCGAAGGAGGCAGAGGAGGCTGCGCGCAAAGATTCGAGCGTCAAAGTTGTGGGCAACGTAGCTGTCTCCTACTCCGTAATCAACCCCATCCGCCACGCCAAACACCTCATCGTCCCCTCCTACACCTGTGAGGGTGGAGGCGAGGTTGTTGTAGCGATCACACTCGACATAAGCGGTGCCGTGACGAGCGCCAAGGTTATCCGCGGAGGCGACCAGTGTATGCAGGCTGCCGCGATCCGCTCCGCCCGCCACTCCCTCTTCAACCCCGACAGCCGCGCATCCGACCCCCAGCCCGGCAAGATCACCTATATGTTCGTTGCCCAGTAATCCGCTACTCCTCGTAGTGGAATGGGGCAAACGCCTCGCCCTCGTCGCTCTTCCAGCTCGGTTTTCTCATAGCGTAGATCACGAATGGTACACCGACGACCACGATGCAACCCAATATCAACACACCGAACCAGACGGCATTACTACCTGTCGAGATCTGGCTAGGCGGTATGAAGCTGAGGACAAACGCCAGTAGCGAGCCGCAGAATCCCATTCCGCCCAACACCCACATAAGCCAGTTACCACGACCGAGTCTAAATGGTCGCTCGGTCTGAGGCATTTTGTAACGCAGAGTTATCGCGGCGGCAAACATCAGCATATAGACGATGAGGTATAGGAGCACGGTGAGCTGCGAGAGTATCTGATAGAACGACTGCACCGACGGCATCACGACAAACAACAGACTGAGCAGAGTGACGAGCACCCCCTGAAATAGGAGGATGTTGCGCTGCACCCCCGCCTTGTTTGCTCTCTGGAGTAGCGGCGGCAGATACCCTGCGCGTCCCACTGCAAATATACCTTTGGATGGACCTGCGACCCAGGTCAACACACCTGCGAGGACACCAAACATCAGCGCCACAGCGATCACGGGCGACGCCCACGAGAGGTGCACGTAGCTGAGATATTTGTCGAATCCCACGAGCAGCGACTGCGTAAGATTTATCTCGCTCTCGGGGATTATCACCCCCACGGCGAACGTACCGAGAATAAATATCACGACTGTCGTGAGCGATCCGATAATTATCGCCTTAGGGTAGTTCTTCTTGGGGTTGTCGACCTCCATCACGTGAATACCCATCATCTCCATACCTGCGTAGAACAGGAATATTGAGCTAGCGAGGACGATGTTGTCGAGCTTTGTGAGGTCGGGAAAGAAGCTCTGCGAGAGGTTGAGGTTGTTCACCCCGCCCGAACCGAGATAGATTGCTGCGAGCACGATGAGGAGAGCTGCAGGGATTATCGTACCGACAATGCCGCCCCACTTGCTAATCTTACCGACCCATCCGAGCCCCTTGAGTGCGATAAATGTAGCCAGCCAGTATATCGCGAGCACAACTACAAGCGTAAAGGTTTTGTCGGACGCTAGCGCGATGTCGGCGTTCTGGTTGAACCCGATAAATGCCAACGACACTGCGCCGAACGTAAGCACCGTAGGGTACCATATCGTGGACTGTATCCACTGCAGCCATATTGCGACGAAACCTGCACGAGCGCCGAACGCCTCGCCGACCCACCGAAACACGCCTCCCTGTTTGTTGGAGAACATCGCCGCGAGCTCAGCTGCGACCAACGAGGTAGGGATCAGAAAGACGACCGCCGCAAAAAGATAGAAGAAAGCGGACGAGAGCCCATAGACCGCCTCCGAGGCGAGTCCACGCAGACTGACCACCGCCGTAACGTTCATCACGGCGAGAGTAAACACACTAAGTTTGAAACCTTTGTTTGCCATAGTTTGAATTATTTAATTATTTTAATGTTCAACACGCCACACTACGGAGCAACTATCGTGCAATCTCTCTGCAGTGGTGGTTGTTAATGGGTTATTAAATCTCGCTGAAATTCACTTTTTGGAGTCAACAGTAGTTATTTTTAATTTTTTTATCTATCTTTGCGGCGTATTTATATATATAAATATACCAGATAAGTTAAATATCGAATAGAGACAAGAAATATTATCGAGAGATGAGAAGAGCGTATAGTGTAGCCGCATATGTTGTGGCATTTGTTATGATGGCGATGTTTGTGTCGTGCACGGAGGATTCTGAGGTTGACGCCTACACTCCGACGGATGTACCGAGCGCGTCGGGGATGATCGACATAACGTTGAATGTTGCGATGGCGAGCGAGGAGGACGAGGAGCTTACCACATCGACGCGCGTTGGTGTTGGCGAGACGACGAGCAGTGGCGGCTGGACGTTTGTGTGGGAGGAGGGCGACGAGCTCACTGCTGCGACTGCTACAGGTGACACACCGACCTACACGCAGCTCACGATGTCGTATTTCAACCTCTTCGCCTCGTCGTTCAGCGGCACTGTCGAGAGCGGCACCGACCTACGCCTGCTCTACCCTAAGTTCGAGAGCAGTACGATCGACCTCTCGTCGCAGGATGGCAAGATCTCGTGCTACCTCATCAGCGACGGCTATGTGAATGCGACCACTGCCGAGCCCTTCACCCCTACGATGAAGCAGCTAGGCTCCTATATGGTCGTCAACCTCAACCTCACAGGCGACAATCTCACCAAATACGCTATCGAGCGCCTCGAATTCTGCGACGTACCGACTGCGGCGACCATCTCGCTGACCAAGGCTTACGACTCTGCGAATCTACTGACCGACATTGTCTATGGCGACATCGTAGCCGATATGAGTAGCGGCGAGAATAGGGCGATTACGATTAACGACGATGGCACTGGCACTGCGCGCGTCTACCTCAACATCCTCCCATTCACCAAGGCTCAGGGCGAGAGGATCACCATCAAGTGCACGTTCGTCGATACGACGACAGACAAGAAGTACTACGCCGAGAAGATGATAGAGGCAAAAAATAGCGACGCGACATTCAACCGCGCCACCCTCTACACCACCACCCTCAACTACGACGTCGCGAGCACCTTCAACGAGCTGTGGGCACTCGCGGAGTTCAGCGCAGATGACTACCCCACGAGCAAGACGTGGTATGTGTCGGACGCGACAGCGACCGAAGAGGACTTCGCCGGACTCAAAGAAGCCCTCGAAAAAGCCAACACCAACAAAGATATAAACGTGGTAATGTTGAACCTCGAGAGTGTGCCAGGCTCTGCGTTCGAGCCGTGCCTCTACCTCACCTCGATAGAGCTACCTACGGCAATGACGATAGGAGATTATGCGTTTGCAGACTGCCCCTCCCTCTCCTCGATAGAGCTACCTGCGGCGACGACGTTCGGAGAGTGGGCATTCAACTATTGCGAATCCCTCACCTCGATAGATCTACCCGCAGCAACGTCTATCGGAAACGTCACATTCCACCAATGCACATCTCTCACTTCAATAAATCTACCAGAGGTTAAGACAATTGGAGAGTACGCATTTCGCAATGCCTCCTCTCTCTCATCGATAGAGCTACCTGTGGCAACGACGATCGGAGAAGGTGCGTTTACTCGCTGCGAATCCCTCACCTCGATATACCTACCTGCGGCAACGTCGATCGAAAATCTTGCGTTTGATGACTGCGAATCTCTCACCTCGATAGATCTACCTGTGGCAACATCGATCGGAGAAGGTGCGTTTGTCTACTGCAGTTCCCTCACAGATATATCTCTTGGCTACGAGGGCGATGGCGTCTCGTCGATCGGTACAGATGCTTTTGTGACTGTCACAACCTCGAACATAGACCTAACGATCAAGGTTGCGGAGGATAGCAGCATCACCATCGTCGGCACAACATTGTACACAGGCAACAACACCTACACATTCAAGTCGATCAACGGCGACGAGCTGTGGGCACTCGCGGATTTCACTGCGGACAGCTACCCCGAGAACAAGACGTGGTATGTGTCGGACACGACAGCGACAATTAGCGACGACGTCGACGACTTCGCAGGACTCAAAGCAGCCCTCGAAAAAGCCAACGGAGACAAAGATATAAACGTGGTAATGTTGAACCTCGAGAGTGTACCAGGCGATGCGTTTAGGAGTTGCAAATCCCTCACCTCGATAGAGCTACCTGCGGCAACGACGATCGGAGTGAATGCGTTTAAATACTGCTCAGCCCTCACCTCGATAGAGCTACCTGTGGCAACGACGATCGGAGAGTCTGCGTTTTATTACTGCTCGGCCCTCTCCTCGATAGAGCTACCTGTGGCAACGACGATCGGAGATTATGCATTTATGGGCTGCACATCCATCACAAATATATCTCTCGGTGACGAGGATGGTGTCTTGTCGATCGGAACAGATGCTTTTTGGGATGTCACAACTGAGAACATAGACCTAACGATCAAGGTTGCGGAGGATAGCAGCATCACCATCAGCGGAACGACATTGAACACAGACAGCGAGAGCATCACATTCAACTCAATCAACGGCAACGAGCTGTGGGCACTCGAGGACTTCAGCGCGACCAGCTACCCCGAGAGCAAGACGTGGTATGTGTCGGACGCGACAGCGGAAACTGACGACTTCGTAGGACTCGATGCAGCCCTCGAAAACGCCAACGGAGACAAAGACATAAACGTGGTAATGTTGAACCTCGAGAGTGTGCCAGAGAAAGCGTTTTATAGATGCTCAGACCTCACCTCGATAGAGCTACCTGTGGCAACGACGATCGGAGAGTCTGCGTTTTATTACTGCTCAGCCCTCACCTCGATAGAGCTACC
>JBCQTK010000032.1:0-24585 GCA_047178665.1 Rikenellaceae bacterium
ATTTTATCGCTTAGGCGGAATAAATTTGAGCCTGGCTCCGATTTGTTTCGCCTTTTCTTATGTCCCTATAGTTTCTTGACCTCAATTCAGTTGCATTTGCAGGTTGAATTCAGCTTTTAATTTTGCGTTTGATTCTAGATTTTAACAACCGACCACCTCGAGTCAACGACAAATGAGCGACAATGTTACAATCAGCACCAAAGATATGAAAAAAAGTTTTATCAAACAAAGTTTTTTTGTGTAAAACTCATCGGCCAAACTAAATCTGTCTACGTTTAACTAGATCTACACCATCTCTGCCAACCCATACGTTATCTTTTTTAACCTCTAAAACATCTGTATTCTCCCCTTTTATTTGTACCTTTGTAGTGTGTTTTAATTATAACAAATATTTTTCACCAAATGCATATCAGGGTACTACTCATATTGGCTCTCCTGGTGTCGACGCCACTCGCACTCATCGCAGTCCCGGCAAAGAGGGGGAGTATTGTTGCACCTCAGAGCGATGGCAGCACTATCGAAATATTAAAGTTTGGCGACGAGTCCTTCCGCTACACAACAACTAGTGACGACTATCTCATCGCACAACGAGATGGTATATACTACTACTCCGAGATCTCTTCCGACGCAAATGTGACAATCAGCAACCAACCTGCACACGACTCCGACCAAAGAGATGACAACGAGAGAGTGTTCCTCACAACACGCACCAAACGAGCGGCACAACTACATCTTAACACCGCCGCCACAACAAGATCGCAGCAGAGACAGCTTGCACTCAGCACCACACGAAGCAGCTCCTCGGACTCGAACATTGGCACAACGCGTGCATTGGGCGACATACGCGGAATCGTGATACTAGTGGAGTCTACAGACGAAGCCTTCACCTACACCAACGCCGAGTTCCACTCAATGCTCAACGACGAGAACTATAGCAACAACGGAGGGACAGGCTCTGCTCGCGACTTCTACATCGACAACTCGATGGGTCAGTTCCAACCCTCGTTCGACGTCGTCGGCCCCTACACTCTCAGCGAATCTATGGCGTACTATGGCGCCAACAGCAGCAGTGGAGAGGACCTGTATCCGCGCACGATGGTAAAAGAGGCGTGCGAACTAGCTAACGCCGCAGGTCTCGACTTCTCGAACTACGACAGCGACGACGACGGAGATGTGGATATGGTATTTATATTCTATGCTGGCTACAACGAGGCTGAGGGCGGCGGCGACAATACGATATGGCCTCATATGTGGTCGCTCGCGACAGCACAGAACTACGACGGCAAGAGTGTCTACACCTACGCCTGCACCTCGGAGCTAAAGGGATCGGGCGAGAAAAAAAATGCGACTAAAGAGATGGCTGGTATCGGCACATTTACCCACGAGTATGGTCACACACTGGGGCTCGCCGACAACTACGACACAACGGGCGAGGTTGATGGCGAGTCGACAGGGCTATTCACATACGACATAATGTGCTACGGCAGCTACAACAACGACGGCATCACCCCACCCTACTACTGCGCCTACCAACGCTACGAGCTGGGGTGGATCGAGCCAAAGACAATCACGTCGATCGACGACTACGAGCTAGATAATATATCGACTAACTCCGCGTATATCGTTGAGACAGAGATTGATAACGAATACTTCCTATTCGAGTATCGCAACTCCGCTAGCCGAGGTATGAGGATGTGGGATGGCTACATAGGCTACGACCTCGACGGCGACGAATTATACACTGATGTCGATGGTCTCCTCATCACCCACATCGACCGCTCGACAAACTCTGTGGGGTCGTACACCGCGTCGCAGATGTGGCAGCTCAACCGCCCCAACGGAAACCTGTCGCACGAGTGCGCTCGCATTGTCTACTCCGACGAGTCGGTTACGGCACTCGATATGAGCTCTAGGAGCTACGCCAAGGATCTACGATCTACACTCTTCCCCAGCCCATCTGGCAACTCCGAATTTGGATCATCCAGCTCGCCTGCCGCAGTGTCGTGGGGCGGCGTGACGCTCCCCATCGAACTCTCCAACATACGCACCCTCAACAGCAATCTCCTCTTCACGAACGGCACACCATCGACCGAGAACGAGGAGGTCGACACAGCAACATATGGCGAGGGCTACCCATTCATCGGATTTGAGTGGGAGGAATGGTCCGACACGCACGTCACCCTAAAACTATCGCTAAAGAATATGCCCAACCACGAGTTCGAGGATGCTACGTGGTGGCTCAATGGCGTTGAAATATCGGGATCAGCCAAACAGATCGTAAAGATGGGTGGGAGCTATCGCGTGGTTTGCGAGGTGACGACAGACGACGAAGTGGTGCGAATAACAAAATGTATTGAACTATGAGACTATCGACAATAACAAGAGTGGTGGCGCTAATACTTGCCACCGCCACACTAGCGACCTGCTCGAAGAGCAACTCGGTGGACTCGATGAGCCAGAGCGTTATCGATCAGCAGACATTCGAAGTCGCAACGAGCAACGTAGGTATATATAATATAGGTATAACGATCGAGAAGATCGACAACGCCACATCTCAGATCTACCAATCGTCGGGTGGCAAACTTCAACGTGTGGTGAGCGACGAGGGCAATCTGCTCTTTGGATTCGAACTCTCGTCGGTGCCATCGTCGGTGGGCGACACAGTGACTATCACCTATAGCTCCACCACAACCTCGACTGCGGCGAGCTACACCACCACCGTCGTCAAGATCGAGTCTGGCAACGTCTGGCTATGGGATGCCGCATCGCTCGTCGGCGTGGTGCTATTGGAGTGGTAGGATCTACTAACCTGAATCAGGTTAGCAGATCACGACATTATCAAAGTGGCGCGAGAAGATCTGCTCCGCCTCCTCGAGTAGTTCGTTGCTGCAGTTCTCCACATCAGCCAACTTATACTCCCACCCCAGCGCCTCATATTTGTGGACACCGAGGCGATGATATGGGAGTATCTCCACCTGCTGCACCATCGTGTAGCCACCGAGCCTCTCGCCGAGGCACTCCATATCCTCCGTGTCGCTGCTTATTGTAGGGACCAACACATACCTCAACCAGAAGGGGCGACCATTACGCTCCAACCACTCTGCCGTGCGGAGGGTCTGCGTGTTGGCGTGCGAGGTTAGATCTCTGTGTTTTGAGGGGTCGATCTGCTTCACGTCAAGCAGAACTAGATCGACTAGCGACAACAACCGCTCCACATCGCTGTTCCAGACACTACCATTCGTGTCGACGCAGGTGTGGATGCCAGCACTCCTAAAACGCTCGACAAGAGGGATTAGATCCTTCGCCTGCATAGTTGGTTCACCACCCGAAAATGTGATTCCACCGCGACGACCAAAGTATGGCTTCATATCGCTCACCATCCTAAAGATCTCGTCGTCCGCTATCTCATTGCCACCCGCGCACTCAATAGTGTCGGGGTTGGCGCAGTAGAGGCAGCGGAAGTTGCAGCCCTGAAGAAAGATGACGAAGCGCAAACCTGGCCCATCAACTGTCCCCATAGATTCGTATGAGTGTATCTTTAGCATACCTCGTTGGATTTTAATAGTCGTTGCAAACCTTTGAAATATCCATCGTAAAGCCCTCGTTTGTAGGTTTGAACTTCCCCTTGTTTTCGAGGAATGGGATAAGTTCGTCGATAGTCATTCCCTCTGCAGAGCAGGTGTTGAAACGTGCATCCTCGCCAAACTGTTGGGCAATTGCGCCCCTCAGCGACTCGGTGGTATAACTGTTTCCCTCCATCATTCGGAGAACTTCGTGTGCGTGTATATCGGCCATTTAATAACCTGAGTTTAGGATAAGGAGAATTAATTGTTTACCAATGAGTTTTATTAATTCTCCTTATATAAAACTCAGGTTATCGGCTTTTTTAAGCCGATTTATATTCGATAATACTAAATTGTAAAATTTCAACTCTAAAATAGTGCAGGGTGCTCTTCATCTGCGAGCACCCTGCATTATCAGTTATGTATGGTCGCACCTCACTCAATTTTGCGCAAGGTGGAGCGGCTAACTACATAGCCTCGTGGAACGAACGTGAGATAACCTCCAGCTGATGCTCGCGGCTCAACTTAACGAAGTTGACAGCGTAGCCCGACACGCGGATAGTTAGCTGTGGGTAGAGCTCTGGATGAACCATCGCGTCCTCCAACATCTCACGATTGAGCACATTCACATTGAGGTGGTGTGCACCCTTTGTGAAGTAGCCGTCGAGCATAGATACAAGGTTCTCGACACGATCCTCCTCCGTACGACCCAACGACTTAGGGACAATCGAGAAGGTGTTACTGATACCATCCTGCGAGTCGCGGTAGCGGAGCTTAGCCACCGACGACAACGATGCAACAGCACCACTCTTGTCGCGTCCGTGCATTGGGTTGGCACCTGGAGCAAACGCCTCACCCTTGCCACGTCCGTCGGGCGTAGCGCCAGTCTTCTTGCCATACATCACGTTTGATGTGATTGTGAGCAACGATAGTGTAGGCTGCGCATTCTTGTAGATTGGCAACTTCTTGAGCTCCTCGCTAAAGAAATATACCAAGTCTACACCGAGGTGGTCGACGAGGTCGTTGTTGTTGCCGAAGCAGGGATATACACCCTCGATGTCGAAGCCCTCAGAGAGCCCCTCCGCATTGCGACGAACTGTAACCTTTGCGTTCTGGATAGCCGACAATGAGTCGATTGCGATCGATAGTCCTGCAACACCATACGCCAAGTTGATCGATGGGTTGGTGTCGATAAGTGCCATCTGCGACTTCTCGTAGTAGTATTTGTCGTGCATATAGTGGATGATGTTCATCGCGTCGTTGTAGACACGAGCCACCTCGATTAGCACCTTCTTGTAGTTTGCCATCACCTCCTCGAATACGAGAGTGTCGTTGTTGAGAGCGGGGATTCCCTCGACCATCAACTTACCGGTGTTCTCGCAGCGTCCACCATTGATCGCTAGCAACAACGCCTTTGCGAGGTTGGTACGTGCACCGAAGAACTGGATCTGACGACCGATCTCCTGATACGACACGCAGCAGGCGATACCATAGTCGTCTGAGCGACGCACCTCGCGCATCAAATCATCATTCTCATACTGCACCGAGCTAGTGTCAGCAGAGACCTTTGCGCAGAACTCCTTGAAGCCATCGGGTAGGCGTGGCGACCAGAGCACAGTCATATTTGGCTCAGGCGAAGGTCCGAGGTTGTAAAGAGTCTGGAGGAAACGGAACGAACTCTTTGTCACCTTCGTGCGACCATCGTTGAAACGACCTCCGATCGACTCTGTCACCCACGTTGGATCTCCCGCGAAGATGTCGTTGTAGCTCTGCATACGGAGATGACGAACCATTCTGAGCTTCATCACGAACTGGTCGATCAACTCCTGCGCGAACTCCTCTGTGATCTTACCACTCTGTAGATCATACTCAATATAGATGTCGAGGAACGACGATACATTACCCAACGACATAGCTGCACCATCCTGCTCCTTGACTGCCGCCAAGTACGCGATATAGACCCACTGAACTGCCTCCTGCGCCGACAACGCTGGACGCGACACATCCAAACCATATATCTCACCAAGGCTCTTAATCTCGCCCAACGCCTTAATCTGCTCTGCAACCTCCTCGCGTAGGCGAATGGTTGCGTCGTTCATCGGGCTGAGTAGCCCCTTTAGATCCTGCTTCTTAGCCTCGATCAAACGATCTGTGCCGTAGAGCGCCAAGCGACGGTAGTCTCCAATTATTCGTCCACGCGCATAGTTGTCGGGCAGACCTGTGAGGAAGCCCAACGAACGGAATGTGCGGATCTCCTCGGTGTAGACGTCGAACACACCATCGTTGTGTGTTTTGCGATAGTTCTTGAATATCTCGATAACCTTCTCATCGACCTCCACGCCATTCTCCTTGCAGGCGCGCGCAACAACATTGATACCACCAAAGGGCTTGATCGCACGGCGAAGGAGCTCGTCGGTCTGAAGTCCTACGATCAACTCATCCTCCTGCGCAATGTAACCAGTACTATGCGAAGTGACAGTCGAGATCGTCTTATTGTCGAAAGAGCGAACTCCATTATTGAGTCTCTCCTCCTCAAGGGCAGCAAGACATATGTTCCAAAGACGCATTGTACGCTCTGTGGGTTTCGCCAAGAACGATGCATCACCCGTATAAGAAGTAATGTTGTGGCTTACAAAATTAGCTACATCGATAGTTGTATCCCAACTACCGGTCTTAAACATATCTGTTATCTTCATATAAATGGATTGTAACGAGGCTCTCTCTTGTTATCCGTCGAGGATCAGAGCCTCTTATTATCAAAACCCTCGACATCTTATTATTATTACTATTTTATCTCCTCTACACTACAGGACTCCCTCACCCTCTTTGCGCGGTTCGCCTGGCGTGTAACCCAACGACTTCATCCACTTCGTGGCATCTGCCGAAACAGGCTCCGAACGCTCACTCCAATCACCCCTCTGCACAAGGCGCTTACGACTCTCTGTTATCTCACTACGGATCAGGAATAGTGGGCGACGTAGCTTCTGCTTCTGCACTCGCATAGTAGGACGGATCGTTCTGTCGAAGATCGTCTTTCGTGTAGGACGCTCCGACCCATACCACCCAAAGTCAGCAAGATAGAGCGACAAATCGGCTGGCACCTTATCGAGCGGCGCAAACGTGTAGGTCGGCGCAGTGCGATAGATCACACCATCCAGCTCCCTATTCTCGATGAAGAATGTAGCCGAACCACTCTCGACCTTGCTCATCGTCGTGGGTTCACCCGTCTCCTCATCCTGCATATAATATATTGTCTCGACATTTCCGTTCACCTCATTGCGTGTCACCTCGTTGTTGGTGAAGTACGCCTTCATCTCCTTGCCACTTACCTGGTTGAAGTGCGTCGTGTCGCTCTCCAACACCTGCGCCACCATAATTGGCGAGCCCACAAAGTCGGCATAGTCCATATCACCATCCTTGGTGTAGAAATACATCTCGTTGGACTTCACCTGGTTCGTTCCACTCCACAAGAGAGGCTTTATGTGGAGCTGCATAGTCGTGTCGAACGATATGGCGACGAGCGAATCACACGACATCTGCATATCGCGTCGATACGATCTCGCATTGCGGTAGACCTTCGCCACACGATAGAGACTGTCGCGCTCGAGGCTGTCACCCCCAACGAGTAGCAGAGAGTCGATGCCTGGCAACTTCGTCAGCGAGTCGACAAGTTCGAGCGAATCGCTCCTGTCCATATCTCTCATCTGATTGATGACACGCAGCAGAACCATACTATCAGCATATATCGAGCGACCTCGCTCCTCCTTCTTCGCTATCTTCGCACGTAGCTTGTCGCTGCGCTCCTGCAGCTTACGATACTCACGCGCCTCAAGTGCCGAGATCCTTGCATCGTTGCGAGCCTTCACAGCTGCCCTCTTTGCCCTGCGCTTCAACTCGCGCTCGGATGGGATGGTGTCGAGCTTGTGGCGTGTATCCGCTACCGTCTCCACCTCCTCTACCTCCACAGCATCCTCGATCATAGAGAGTGAATCGGTCGTCTCACCTATATTTATATCTTGCTGCTCGCTCGCCTCGTGATCGTGATCGTGGTCGTGGTCGTGATGGATATGATCTGCATCTGGTTGCGGCTCTGATTGCGGCTCTGGCTCGCTTATGCCCAACAGCTCAGCTAGCAGTGCACTCTCCGCCTCGTCTTTTTTCGCCATCATCTCTGCAGCAGGACCCTCGTTGAGAGGGTAAGAGAGCAACAAGATCGAGTCGCCACTCAGAAACAATGAATCACTCTGCTCAGGATCGTAGTTGACCAACGTCGCACGACGAGTCAGCAACACCTGCTCCAACTTGCCCCAATACTTGGCGTAGTCGCCAAAGGCGAGGCTCTTGTTGGTGGTGTCGTCGATCTGAATGTTGCTCTTCAGGATCGCGATCTCCTCATCTCGATAGTAGTCAAGCGTGTCGCACCACACCTCCTGCTCCTTGGTCAATATATATCCGTTGCGGCTGATGTTGTAGAACGACTCCGCCTTGTCGTATAGTCCACGATCACCATAGATGTAGTCGTCATTTTCGACGCTCCATATATTTGTATTTTCGTAGAAATAGGCTCTATCGAGCGCCATATCGTAGATTACAGAGTCTCCCTTCAGGAGGTAGTCTTCGCCCTTGAGCTCGACTCGCTCGACACCTACGACCTGCTTCTCGTCGGCGTAGTAGTAGCCTCTGTCGGACTCCATAACCGATTCCTCGCCCACTTCGCCCGTCTCCTCGTCGACCTCACCAGCCTTCGTCGAGACTCCGCCACCCCAATAGTGACCGATATTGTCGAGCGTATTGAATGTAAAATTATAGGTGTACATCGTCACATCCTCGTCGACAACCTTGATGAGGGGCGAGAAGAGCGACGCCGTATTGTTGGCACCATCGTACTCTGCCGTGTCGGCATAGGCGTAGGTGGTGTTTTTGTTGATCAACACATTGCCGAAGCACTCCAACCTATCGTCCTCATATCTGACTGCCGAGTCGGCTGTGATGACTGCGCCATTGTGCTGCGCCGCAAAGTCGCCCACCAAACACAACACCGATAGCGTATCGTTGATCTTATGGGGAAAGACCAAATTCGCCTTGATGTCGATTAACTGCGACTCGCCACTAGAACTACTACCGCTGCGCTTCGTGCTATCGGTTTGAGCTCGCGACGCAGAGAACACAGAGGTTAGGATAGCCCCTAAAAGTATAAATATCGAAAATTTACGCATTCCAAATTTACTTGCTTACAAAAACTACTTTACCCACCCCTCAAACTCGAACTCGAGATCTCTATATTCGGGGTCGATGTAGATATACGCCAAACGAATATGCTTCTGCAACCACGTCTTAAATACCTGTCCCTGCTTCGCCGCAAGTGCCATCTCCTCAAGCTGCAGATAGTCCTCGGCAAGCGACGCCTCGTGGGCAGGATAGACCTTCACCAACTTGACAATCTTACTCAACTCGTTACCCACCATATCCTCTGTGGTAAATGGATTCGACACCTCGCCCTCCTTTAGGCGACTGAGCGCCGTATAGTCGTCGAGGCTCTTGTAGCCGCGTGCACCAAAATCCTCCTTCAAGAACTTCGTAACGGTGAGCTTCGCGTCGTAGGCGTTGTAGCGCTCCAATAGGTCGTGGTTGGTGACGATACCACCATTCATCTTCGACGTGGCGTCGTCTGAGTATTGCTGTGCAGCGAGCTCAAATGTGATCGAGTCGCGGCGGATCTGACCAGCCAAACTATCGAGGAACTTAACAGGCTCCATCGACTCCTCGGGCGTGTAGGTCGGACGCAACAGGATGTGGCGACAGTGGTAGAGAGTACCCTTCTTGTCGATCAACTCGATGATGTGGAATCCAAACTCCGACTCCACAACCTCCGACACCTGACCTGGCTTCAACGACTCCAATGCACTCGCAAAGGAGGGCACAAAGGCTGTCGAGGGCTGCGGCTCCATCTCGCCACCGCGATACGCCGACCCTGGATCGACCGAATACATCTGCGCCAACGACGAGAACTTCGTCTGACCCGTAATAACACGCTCACGCATCTCAATCAAACGCTCCTTAACACGACGCTTCGCCTCATCCATAGATTTTGGGAAACGGGTGATCTGCGCATACCTATACTGCTCGCCGATCATCGGCAACGAGTCGCGGTCGTGGCTCTTATAGTACTGCTCCACCTCGCCCGGGATCACCGTAACTTTGCTCACTACATCACCCTGCATACCGCGTGCATACTCCTGCTCCTCCATACGGCGACGAAGGACGTCGCGGATGTTGAAGATCTCCATATTCTGCTGCCTCTCCAACTCCTTCACACCTCCTGCAGCGTCGCGCATAGCGTTTACCTGCTGCTCAACTCTCATCGTTATGTCTATGAGGTTGACCTCGACAGAGTCGATACGTGCCTGAGTAGCCATCAGCCTCTGCTTCATAAGCTCCTCCAATGCTTGAGCTTTGATATCGCGATCGGAGGTGTAGCCCTCGCTGCGTTGACGTTCAAGGAGAACCTGTACATAGTTGTCGACCTCAGAGTGGAGAATCGACGAGCTGCCGACAACAGCGACAACCTTATCGAGGACAACACGACGCGACGCAACACTCGTCGCGGCACTCGGCTCTACATCTTGTGCAAAACTACTAATCGACATTGTCGCGACAAGCAACAAAAGTATATAACGTAATGGACTCTTATTCATAAAATTGTTATTATTTTTTCTCTTATTATCTCTTAAATTTCACTAATTATCCGCCCCCACAAATTCGGTCGTCTCGGCGGCATCTACCTGCTCCACTATCTCCTCCTTAGGAGCTCTATCTATCAACACTCGAATGGAGTTGTTGCGCTCAGCGTCGCGATATAGTCGCTCCTCGTTGCGTCGAATTATCGCCTGCTGATGCTGCGCAGTCAGGATCTTCTTGATGGCAGGTGTCGCAATCTCCAACGGCGCTACATAGCCCTCGCTACGATAGGCCTCAACCCTGAAGAGGTAGTTGTATGACTCGTCGGTGAGGCGTTTCGACCCACTATGGTAGAGGTATTGGCGCGACCCACTCGCACTGCCAATCGGCAACACTGCCAAGAAATCATCATACTTACTCCACGACGAGAACTCTCGGATCTCTGCGCCATCAATTCTCTCGCACAACGAGAGCAGATTTAACCGATCCTCCTCTCTTTTGCTATCCAACAGTTTCTCGATACTATCAACCTCCTCATAACTCCTCGGCAACAAGATGATGAGTCCCTTTGCTATGGTGTGATCGAGCCTGAAACTATTCATATTGTTGCGATAGTAGTCGCGCACATCGCCATCGCTGAAGGGGTGCTCGGTAGATGAGTTTAAGTAGTATTGATCGAGTTTGCGAGTGAGCAGCGCATTGCGATACGACGCCACCATAGCCTCCACCTCGCTCACCGACGACGAAAATATCCTCTCCGCCTCGTTGACTTTGATCTGCCGCGCGATCCACCGATCGACATACTGCGACACGAAGGCAAGGCTATCGTCGCCACACAACCCCACAGGCAGAGCAGAACTCAACTCACCCAGCTGCAGACTCTTGTCGCCAACTGTAGCCACAATACGCCGATTGTCGAGGCGATGAGGCATCTCCTGGCACGCAACTGTCGTCGCGGCGATTATCGCTATGTATATTATATCTCGTAGAGTCATTCCTCCTATCGCTCCCTTTTAACCACTCCTTTTCGTCGCCGCAGTGCTACACAGCAAACATCAAGCTACAAAAGTAGCTATTTATACTAATATATAACGCAACTCTCCAACATTTATTTTTCTCGCCCAAATTTAGGCAACCCAAACTCACTCCGATCCGCCTTGCGTAACTTCGCCATAAAGTGTATCATAGCAAAGGTCGAGAGGATCATTATCGCCACAGCGCAGGCGTAGATAACAGTATAGATAGTACCTCCCCCCGAGAGTTCCCACAGCGTTGTGCCCGACACCCCAAAGAGAATGAGCGCATAGGCAAATAGGTTGTTGACAGCGTGTAGGATTATCGGTGCGAAGATCGAGTTCGTCTTGAGGTAGATGTAGCCCAGCAGCAATCCGATAACAAACGCATTGATTACCCCCTGTGGCGACTGGTGCATAAATCCAAAGATAAAGGCGGAGATGACGCACCCTCTCCAAGCCCCCCACTTAGAGCGGATCGACTCAAGGATTACCCCACGACAGAGAAGCTCCTCGAAGAGTGGAGCTGCCACCAGAAGCGCCAAGATCATAAAGATACCACGCCCCTCAGGCGTTGGCGGCTGCGGAAAGAGCTGCATCAGGGGCTCCATAACAACCACCAACGCAACTATCATCACCACGCCCCACAGCAGCATCGTAGGGTTGAACCCATTGAGCGAGTGGCGCACCTTACCCCAACTTCCGCGGCGAATCGTGCGGTAGACGAGCGTCGCAAATAGCATCAGTGGCTGCATAATCATCGTCGAGAAGAAGATGGTCTTACCCATACTCTGCTCCGCGGCACGTCGCAGCGTCTGACTCATAGCGTCGAACCCCTCGGGCAACGAAACCTCCCAGCCCATAGCTGCGACAATTACGGCAGTGACAAAGCGCGCCAACAAAAAGAGCCCGACGATTGCCAACAGGTCATACCACATAGGGAATCCGACACCGTCACCACTACCTTCACCTAGCTTTTCTCGCAGCTTATCCACGCTCTTAGGTTCGACCGCAAGCCCCTGCACTATATCTATTATGCTCTCTTGTTTACTCATTTTTATCTCTTTGACGTAGCCTCTATTTTGAGCCCACAAGATAGCGATTATTTTGCAATCTGCAAAGGCTTTGGGGCGTGCAGAAACTATTTTTTGAGGTGTGGATGGTTAAAAAATAAAAAAAATGTTGGGTCAACACTAAAAGATTAGGTTTATTTCACTAAATTTGCAACGATAGGGAGTCTCGCTTTGTGGTTGAGGCTCTACAATTGTGTTGATTTTTAACGATAACTATATACAAAATAATATGGCAAAAGTAATTGCCCTTGCAAACCAAAAGGGAGGCGTTGGCAAGACGACCACGGCGATCAACCTCGCTGCATCGTTGGCAGTGCTAGGCAAACGTGTGCTACTCATAGACGCCGACCCACAGGCAAACGCCACATCGGGGCTCGGATTCGAGATCGACGAGGAGGGTATCTACGAGTGTCTGATGGGCGAAGTCGATACGCAGAAGGTGATCCTACAATCGCCCGACATCGAGACGCTCAGCCTGCTGCCATCGTCGATAAACCTTGTCGCTGCCGACGCAGAGCTGCCTCGAATGGAGTCACCACACACCGCTGCAAAGGGTGTGATAGATCCTCTGCGCGACGACTACGACTTCATACTTGTAGACTGCTCACCGTCGTTGGGATTCCTGACGGTCAATATTCTAGCGGCTGTAGACTCTGTTTTGGTGCCTGTGCAGTGTGAGTATTTGGCGCTTGAGGGACTCAGCAAGCTACTCAACACCATCAAGTTAGTAAAGAGTGGGCTGAACCCATCGCTCGACATCGAGGGGTTTCTACTCACTATGTTTATGCACAATAAACTGAGCAACCAAGTCGTTTCTGAGGTGCGCAAACACTTCGAGGGATTGGCATACGAGACAGTGATTCAGCGCAATGTGAGGCTCAGCGAAGCACCCTCGCACGGCAAACCTGTGTTGCTCTATGACGCCTCGGCATCGGGAAGCGTGAACTACCTAAACCTTGCAAAGGAGCTCCTCGCTCGCCAATAGTGCGCAGCTTCGTTGTGTGACAAAATAACTGAATATAAGATGAAACAACAGAGAGGATTGGGACGTGGTCTCGACTTGCTTTTCGAGAAGGACAATCGCGAGCCAAAGATCACCCCAATGAGCGAACTATCTGAGATAGAGCTCGACAAAATAGCACCCAACCCCACGCAGCCTCGTCGCACATTCGACGAGGAGCAACTGGAGGAGTTGGCTACATCGATCAAAGAGTTGGGCATAATCCAACCCATCACGCTCAAACGCGAGGCGAAGGGACAATACACCATCATCAGCGGCGAGAGACGCTGGCGCGCAGCACAAAAGGCTGAGCTGAAGAGCACACCAGCCTACATCCGCGAGGTAGACGACGAGACGATGCACGCAATGGCGCTGGTCGAGAACCTGCAGCGCGAAGATCTCAACCCTATCGAGATTGCGCTCGGACTGCAGAGGCTGATCGACGAGTGTCGGTTGACGCAGGAGGCGATGGCACAAAAGGTGTCGATGAAACGATCGTCGATCTCGAACTACCTGCGTCTGCTCAAACTCAGCGACGAGGTGCAGTATGCGTTGAAGCGCGGCGTCATCACGATGGGGCACGCCAAGGCGATAGCATCTGTCGAGAACGAGGTGCAGCGCATAGAGCTACTCAAACTCTGCATCGAGCGCTCAATATCGGTTCGCGAGGCGGAGAGACGCGCACAGCTCTTCAACGAAGGCTGCACACAGCCCTCCAAGAAGAGCGACAGCAGCATCCCGATGGGATTTGAGGGGTTGTCGACACGCCTCGATCAGATATTCACGAAGGGTGCACAGATCAAAACAAACAGCCGCGGAGGAGGACGCATAGTCATCAACTTCTCGTCGCGCAGCGAGATAGAGCAGTTCATTAAAGAGTTAGAATCGGAGAGTTAGAAGAGTGATATTTAGAGATATATACGACAGGATATGGAGTGCCGCCAGTGCGTTCACTCGGTGTAGTTTCGCGATACTTTTGGTGTCGCTATTGGCGTTTGTGTCGAGTGCCCAATCGCAGATCAGACGCTCCGAGAGGAGCTACATCAGCGGCGGCGTGATGCAATCGTCGACCCCCAAAGCTGATGCCGACACAACTGCGATGAGCAGCGTAGTCGACTCGTTGGCAACACAACAGATTGTCGCCGACGTGGCAGAGGCAGAAGCTGAGGAGAAGAACGAGGGTGAGAAGAACGAAGATGACAAAGAGTCGACAGCACAAGCTGACCTCGACGCCCCAATCCCTGCCGACTCGTTAGCAGCAGCGGAGTCGCAGAGATCGTCGGCACTACTTGGTACAGCACAAAGCAGCGACTACGTAGCACCAGAACAGACGGTGCGTCAGCCATTTATCTCCGACTCAATGTCGCTATCGAGAGTCTGCTGGACCTCTACCCTACTGCCCGGATTCGGACAGGCGTACAACAAGCAGTACTGGAAGATGCCGATTCTCTACTCCACCCTAGCGCTCGGCACAACACTCTTCGTCAAGGAGAACAAAAAATACAAACCCCTCAAGGCGAGTTACGACGAGATGACGCTTACTAATATGTATCGCACCGACGAACTCAACACCCTGCAGGGCCAGATGATACGCAGCAACACACGCCGACAGCTATATCTGGGCGCAACAATCGCATCCTACATCTACTTCCTGGGCGACGCCGCCATCAACTACTCGACCAACGACGTGTCGGACGTGAAGCGCGCCACAACCCTCGCCACAATATTCCCTGGCGCAGGACAGATCTACAACCGCCAATACTGGAAGGTGCCATTTGTCGTCGGTGGATTCGCCGCCCTGATATACGTAATCGACTGGAACAATCGCGGATACCAACGATTCAGCAAAGCGTACCTACTCCTGCTAGACTACGACAACAACCCCGAGAGCTACCCCGACGGTCCACTCGACGAGTTTAGCGGACGATACTCCACAAGCTATATGAAGAGTCTGCGCGACAGCTATCGACGCAACCGCGACCTCAGCATCATTATGACTGCTGGTCTCTACATTCTGCAGATCATCGACGCACACGTCGACGCACACTTCAAGGACTTCGACATATCGGACGACTTGAACCTAAAGATCGAGCCTGCGATAGGCTACACATATTCACCTGCTAGCCAGAGTGATAGCGCCACATACGGATTCAATATGGGCATCACATTCTAACACCTACATATGATACGCAGAGCCATCTACACCACACTCCTACTTATAGCACCGACCCTCGCGACAGCATCTGTCGCCTCCACCGAGAGCAGCACAACGCGACGCGAGGCGAAGATCGAAGCAAAGATAAAATCACTCACCCTCCAACTCGAGAACTCGCGCCAAAGCCACGCAGAGAGCCTCGACACAGAGCCCCAACAACCCGAGGCGGAGATCACCGAAGCTGCCGACTCGCTCGCTAGCATAGCGGCAACCGAGACGAAGCCAGCGAGAGTCGAGCGCAACGCATCAGTCAACTTCAATCCGATGCAGATAGATTCGTTGCTGAACCTATGGGTTGAGCGCGAATCGCAGTCGTACTACGACTCATACTACAATCAATATATATGTATAGAGGCGGAAGAGGAGGCTACAAATCAGCCGATCGACACCCTATACAAAGAGCGACTCCTGCGCCTCGCCTCACCAGTCGAGCTGCCATACAACTCCATCGTCAAGTCGTACATCAACCGCTACACCAGCCCCACGTCGAATCTGATGGACTACATAGTCACCCGCTCAGAACGACTCTTCCCATATATCGAAGAGGAGCTGATTAAGTCCGACCTGCCCATCGAGCTACGAGCAATGGCTATCGTAGAATCGGCGCTCAACACAACCGCCATCTCACCAGCAGGCGCAGCAGGATTGTGGCAGTTTATGCCCTCGACAGGGGCTATGTATGGTCTGGAGATCAACTCGTTAGTCGACGAGAGATGCGACCCTATGAAGGCAACTGTCGCCGCCTGTAAATTTATGCACGACCTATACAAGATGTTTGGCGACTGGAGCCTCGCCCTCGCAGCCTACAACTGCGGGCCAGGAAATGTCAACAAAGCACTTGCTCGGTCGGGTCTGAAGAGCGGCACATATTGGGACATATACGACTACCTGCCACGCGAAACACGAGGCTACCTACCAGCATTCATCGGCGCAAGCTACGCCTACGCCTACCACCGCGAGCACGACATAACACCGATCGAACAGACGCTGCCGCTCGTCACCGACACAGTGACAGTGAGACGGATACTCCACCTCGGGCAGGTCGCCGAGGTGTTAGAGCTGCCGATAGATATTTTGCGAAAGATAAACCCACAGTACCGACGCGACATAATCCCGGCTACGACCAAAAGCTACTCGCTCACACTGCCGCAGCACTACATCAGCGAATACATCGAGCAGGAGGAGCTGATACACTCCAAAGACTCGGCGTACCTCAAAGAGTACATCAACCCAGCCAACATCGACAAGCTACGAGCGACACCACACAACCGAATACATACCGTGCGGAGTGGCGACACGATCAGCGCCATAGCAAATAAATATCGAGTTACAACACGCCAAATTATGACGTGGAACAGACTCAAAAGTGCCAACAAAATATCAATCGGACAGAAACTAAAGGTAGGTAACTAATGGTAGATTATTCAGAGATCATAGTCGCCCCAGCTACACTTTGCGGAGGGGCAATAGCCATCGTCAGAATGAGCGGCGCAGGGTGCGTAGAACTAGTCGACACAATCTTTCGAGGCGTCAGCAAGGAGGGGTTAAAAGAGGCTGCAGGATACACTCTCCACTATGGATATATCACTGAGAAAGAAGAGGTTGTCGACGATGTAATGCTATCAATATTCCGCGCTCCCCACTCCTATACGGGGGAGGAGAGTGTCGAAATATCGTGTCACGGATCTAGCTACATAGTGAGCCGCATAATCGAACTTACGATCTCGCAAGGAGCTAGAATGGCACGCGAGGGCGAGTTCTCAACCAGAGCCTTCCTAGCAGGAAAAATGGATCTGTCGCAAGCAGAGGCGGTGGCAGATATGATAGCCTCATCGAGCAGGGCGATGCACGCGCTGGCAACGACACAGATGAGGGGTGGATACTCCGCAAAGCTGGGCGAACTGCGATCGCAACTCGTACACCTCAGCGCACTTCTGGAGCTCGAACTCGACTTCTCGGAGGAGGATGTGGAGTTTGCGGATCGTGCCGAACTGAGCTCGCTGATGTGTTCTCTAAGCGTCGAAATCGAGCGACTGATAGAGTCGTTCAAGGTGGGCAACGCAATCAAAGAGGGGGTCGCAGTCGCGATAGTCGGCGCCCCAAATGCAGGAAAAAGCACTCTGCTCAACAGGTTGCTGGGAGAGGATCGCGCGATGGTATCGGAGATTGCCGGAACGACACGCGACACGATAGAGGACGTGGTCACGTTGAACGGTGTGAAGTATCGTTTCATCGACACAGCAGGTCTACACAAGAGCGACGACAGGTTGGAACAGATGGGAATCGAGCGCACGCACGCCGCCGTAGCAAGAGCGCAAATAGTTGTGCTACTGATAGATGTGTCAGCGCTGCAGGCTGCGCAAGGAGCAGAAACAATCGCCGTATCACCAGAACAACAGCACATCATCGTTCTCAACAAAATAGACTCGGTGGATGGCGACTTCGCCTACCCCGCAGGTTTTGAAAATGCGGTGTGCATCTCTGCCAAGAGCGGTACAGGTATGGAGGAGCTGCTAGATCGCCTGAAATCGGAGGTCAACCTGGAGTCGCTCTACGAAGGTGACATAGTTGTCTCAAACGCAAGACACTACACCCATCTAACCGCCGCCAACAAGTCGCTAAACTCCGCGCAACAGGCAATCAACAACAACCACCCCACCGACCTACTAGCCGATGACCTCCGCCACACCCTCCACCACATCGGATCAATAACAGGCGAAATAACCAACGACGAAATCCTGGGCAAAATATTCTCTTCTTTCTGCATTGGAAAATAATCGGCAATCATAAGCGATAAGTAATTGTGGCAAAAACACAGTTTAGGCACCCTATGAGGGTGCTTTTCTTGTCTTTAAGCTACTCGATGGGGTTTGTATTTATGGGATAAATGGCATATATTTGTATCGGAATTTGTACCACGTATCAAAAATAATCAAAAATGATTTCTAAGGTATTACACGATTGGGACGTAGTGAGACGTATTGAGACGCAATGGGACACTTTAATGGCGAAATAAAGCGAAATAAATGAGTGAAAAAATAGATATTCAAAGGGTTTGTGCCCATTGTGGCGGGCTCTTTACAGCCCACAAAACCACAACTACATATTGCTCTCACCGCTGCTCTTCACTGGCTTACAAACAGCGTAAGCGTGAGGAGCGGATTGCAGGGGTGAAGAGCATCAAGGTGCAGGTTGCCCAGGCACAGTGCCGGGAGCTTGACAACAAAGAGTACCTCTCGCCATCGGAGCTTGCTACGCTCTTGGGCGTGGGTCGCTCTACTATATATCGGCATATCAAGGAGCATCAGATCGAGGTGGTTCAGACTAAGGGTCGCACTCGCATTAGACGTGAGGATATTCAGAGCATCTTTGGCATTGATAATCAGCATCGTGCGCAACCTATCCGTAGAGACACCATAACCGATCTATATACTATACGTGAGGTGATGGAGCGATACCGCGTCTCGGAGAGTTGGGTTCACAAGATGGTTAAGAGTCACAATATCCCAAAGGTGTTGCGATGTGGTAAGAGTTACGTAAGTTGCTCACACATAGATAAATTATTCGCTCAGAGTGCCCCCGATCCAACTATCGAGGAGTGGTACACAGTCGAGGAGATTGAGAGCAAATTCAAAATGAGCAAAACCAATATCTACCACTGCGCAAGCGAGAATCACATCCCAAAGCGCAAAGTTGGCAAGGCAGTTCACTACTCAAAGCACCACTTCGACATTGCGCAAGGCATTGAGCAACCACCAAAAGAGGAGTGGTACACGATGGAGGAGGCGATGGAGAAGTTTGAACTCACACGAGATTCACTCTACCACCACATCAAGCGCAACAACATAACAAAAATCAAATCGGGACGCTATATAAAGGTCTCGAAAAAGGAACTTGATAACATTTTTATTAAACAAATACTTTTATGACAACAACAAGATTTACAACCATTTCAGGAGCATTAGTAATACTATATATCTCAGCACTAATCATCGGAGGGTTTAATCCTTTTCATTGGTTCTCAACTATTCCACTGATTGCAATATGCGTAATGCTATTTATGAAATTAAACAATGACGCAAACAGAAACTCCCTTAAAGCGTTCAAAGCAGAGATAGGGGAATACAGTGAAGATTTGAAGTGGCTTCAAGATAAAAAGGCTGATCTAAAGCTATCGAATATAAACAAGCGACTTAATGCAAGCAAGATCGAAGAGCTTGACCAAGCAATTGAAAAACTGCTCCACGCAACCGAAGAACCAAATCTCACAATTGAGGAGTCCGACCAAGCAGTCAAAGAGACACCAACAACCCCTGAGCAGCCAGTTGAAAAGTTAGAGACAATCTCGACACCCATCCCCGATGCTGATTTGTTAAGGGTCGCCTACACTATGTGGAGAGTACACGAAACAAATAAAGGTAGCGGTTCTCAGAAGGATTTCATCACGAAATTTCTCAGAACATTCGGTGCCGAGTATAATTACCACGATAAACTATCGAAGAGCTTCGATGTGAAAAACGAGACTATTTTAGATAAGATGGTCACGATATTCGAGGAGGAGAAGGAAAAAAGAGCACAAAAGTCATAGAAATCGTATTATAGTAGAATTATAGTAGAAGGATAAAGTCCTATAAATCACCCATATTTGCAGCCGAATAATCACTAACGATTATCGGTAGGCAAATATGATAAAATTCATTATTACATCATTCTTAGTGCAGGGCCGCAAGCCAAAAACTTGCAGCTCCAGCCCTTCGCATGTCTATATCAAACTTAAAATATAATAAAAATGGCAAGTAAACGAGTAACGGTAAGAAGTCGTGAAACGGCTAGCGGAGAGAGATCACTCTACCTAGATTTCTACCCTCCAATTAGAGATCCTCAAACTATGAAGATGGTCCGAAGAAGATCTCTTGGAATAATAATCCACACCAAGCCGACCACGGCTGCACAGATAAAGCATAACAGGGAGATGACCGAGAAGGCGAACATCATTCGAGACAACCACTACCGAATGATAGTAAACGACGAGTTCGATTTTCTGGACAACGCACGTTACAAAGCCGATGCTCTGGAGTTCTTCTACTCCATCGCAAAGGTCAAGGGCGATAAGTGGATTATGACCTACTATCACTTCGACATCTTCACGCAGGGCAAGTGCATCTTCTCTGATATAAATGTTGAGCTGTGCAATAAGTTCAAGGATTATCTGCTGAGTGCAAACCAGCTCAAGAATCGTCACCTCAAGCTGTCGCACAATAGTGCCGTGGCGTATTATAACACCTTTAAGGCACTGCTAAAATTGGCATACCGAGAGAGGTATCTCAAGGAGAATGTAAACGATTTCTTGGATAATGTCAAGAGTCAGCGCACCAAGATTGAGTTCTTAACTCTCGAAGAGTGTAAGATGTTAGCCGACACACCGTGCAGATACCCAGTGCTAAAAGCGGCATCGCTATTCTCGATTATGACAGGGCTGAGAATCAGTGATATTCTAACTCTCGATTGGTCGCACATCTACCGCACTACGGGCGGAGGGGTAACAATACGCAAGCGATTGGAGAAGAGCCAAACAGATGTCACACTCCCGATCAGCGAGGAGGCTCTTGCACTATGCGGAGAGCCAAAGGCAAGCGGTAAGATCTTCGCAGGGTTGCAGAAGTGTTGGACGCATCAGCCCCTGAAGATTTGGATCAAGGAGGCAGGGATCACCAACCATATTACCTATCATTGCTTTAGGCATACCTATGCGACCCTTCAAGTATCAGCAGGGATTTCGATATACACAGTGAGCAAGATGTTGGGTCATAAGAACGTGACTACCACACAGATATATGCAGATTTAGTTGATGCAGCCAAAGAGGAGGCTGCAAATGTAATAACCTTAAAATAAAAAAATTATGAGTACTAACGAAATAACATTCGAAAAACTACCAGAGGCAGTAGCACACCTAATAAAGCAGATGGAGATAATCACAGAACACATCGTAAAGCCACAGCAGGTGGTGCAAGATGACCACGTCAGAATGACAATCGACGAGGTGGTGGTATTCCTTGGCAAGGCGAAACCAACTATCTACACCCTATGTCGTAATGGCACTATCCCATCATACAAAGATGGCAAGAGCCTATTCTTCTTCCGTGACGAGCTGATCCAGTATCAGAAGTCGTGCAAAAAGCCAATGTCCCACGAATTAGAGAAGGCAATCGAACGTGAGAACTCACCGCAAGTAGCACGCCCAACACGCAGATATTAGATTTATGGTAAATGATAATATAAATAGTGAAGAGTTGATTAACAACGCTCTATCGCTCAAAGATCGATTGGCAGGGTCGGAGTTTCCGACCCACATCCTCCCCCATAAGATGCAGGAGATTATTCGACAGACCAATGAGTGTTTGGGGTTTCCTATCGACTTTACGGCATATGCAATGATATTTGCGGCTTCGATAGCTATTGGAAACACCCATATAGTACGCTTCAAAAGGGGGTGGACTGATAAGGTTGTTCTATATCTTGCCATCGTTGGAGATGCTGGTATGTCAAAAACTCACCCTCTAAATTTTGCGATAAAACCTATTCGTGATAGCGATGCAAAGAGCTTTGAGAGGTACAAGACAGAGAAGAAAGAGTATGACCAACTATCAGCCCTTAGCCGAAAGGAGCGTGAGGCGGAGGGCATATTGGAGCCGATAATGGCACCGACTCTAAAGAAGTTCCTTATCTCTGATGCTACCCCCGAAGCCCTCTGCAAAGTATTGAATAACAATAAGCGAGGTATAGGTTTGGTCGTTGACGAGTTGAAGGGATGGCTCAATAACTTCAATCGTTACAACTCTGGATCTGAGGAGCAGTTGTGGTTATCTAACTTCTCTTGTCAGCCAATCATCATTGATAGAAGTGGATCGGAACCGATGTTTATAGCCCACACATTCACTGGTGTGATGGGAACTATTCAAGATGATCTGCTGAAAGATCTGCTAAAGGGTGATCGTAAGAGTAGCGGTTTTGCCGATCGTATATTGTTTTCTATCTGCAAGAACCGTGAGATCCATAGCTGGAGCGATATAGATTTGCCATCATACATCATTAGTATGTGGTCTGATATTTTGCAGAAGATAATAGATCTTGAGCTAAGACAAGATGAATCGGGCAATCCTATATCTACCGAGGTAGAGTTTGAGAAATCAGCGAGAGCCGAGATTTTCAGATGGGAGCGAGAGCAAAATACAGCTTTGTGCCGTTGTGAGGAGAATAGGTCGATGGTTGGTGCTTACAAGAAGTTGGCTACCTACTCACTACGTTTCTCTCTGATAATTCAGATGATACGCTGGGCGTGTGGCGAAGCTGGAAAGGATTATATAGATCTGACGAGCGTAAAGAGCGCAATAGCTTTAACAGAATACTTTAGGGAGACGATGCACTACGTCCGAAGAATTGTAAATAATTCGGCTGCTTTAGAGAACCTTTCATCGGATAAACTCACTCTTTTTGAGCAACTTCCATCTGAGTTCACAACTAAGGAGGGCACAAAGATTGCTATGGAGTTGGGCTTCTCGCAACAGTCATTTAATAGATTTCTTGCAGAGCTTAAAGACAACCTACTCAATAATCATAAACACGGGTTCTACAAAAAAATAATATAGCACCCACCGAATTATCGAATTATTGATATTATGGGGGTTAATCATCTTATAATCAAGATGGTAAAAATTCGGTATTTTCCGAATTATCCGAATTATTAAAGTGGGTTATTTAGTCAAAATTCGCAAAATTCGGTTTTTCGCGAATTTTCAAACCGATATAACTCATTGGTTATAAATAGCGAAAAAATCAAAATATCAATAATTCGGATAATTCGGGGGTACAGACTTTAGAAAATTAAAACTATGATAAATTACAGATTTAAGTTAGAAAAATATACCAATCCATCGTCACGTCACACCTGCCCAAATTGCGGTGAGAAGAGATGTTTTGCAAAATATATTGATACCGAAAGAGAGATAATGTTTCCCGATTATGTCGGCAGGTGCAACCGTGAAGATAAATGCGGCTACCACTATCCACCCAAAAGTTACTTTGCCGATAACCCCGACAAATGTAGCAAGGTGGAGTTCACGCCCACCCCTCGCACAGAGCCGAAGCGAGTAGAGCCATCTCTCTTGCCATACAGTTTGGTCGAGAAGAGCTTGACCAACTATGCCAACAATAACCTATATCTATATATAAAGCGGCAGTTCGGAACACTCCTCACAAACGAAACATTCGAGCGTTACCGAATAGGCACATCGAAACATTGGCAAGGGGCAACAGTCTATTGGCAGATCGACCAGCAGGGGCGAGTTCGCACAGGTAAAGTAATGCTCTACGACCCCTCGAATGGCAAGCGAAAAAAGCAGCCGATTAACTATATCAATTGGGTGCACTCGATCCTAAAAATTGAGAACTTCCACCTCGATCAATGCTTCTTTGGTGAGCACCTTTTGAGCGAGCCAAGTGATCTACCAATAGCCATTGTCGAGAGCGAAAAGAGTGCGATGGTTGCATCGTGCTACATCCCCCAATATATCTGGATTGCTACGGGTGGCAAGCACGGCTGCTTCAATGAAGAGCATCTCAAAATCCTCAGCGATCGCAAGGTGGTCCTATTCCCCGACCTTGGAGCAATCGAGCTATGGGAGCAGAAGGCTGAGATGATGAAGGAGCGTTTAAATATCGAGACTTTGGTATTCGATTTTCTCGAAAAACGAGCCTGCGAAGCTGACAAAAAAGAGGGGTACGACATAGCCGATTACCTTCTCCAGCAGACACCACAAAGGGCAATATATAACGTGTGGGTGGAGAACAACCCACTGCTAAAAATGCTAATCGACAAGCTAACTACCCGACAAAAACAAACAAGTGACACATAACCAATTGACAATCAACAAATAAACACCCGTGAATATTTGCAAAGCCCCTAATTTTCAGTATCTTAGAAGAAAAACTTGGCGGTTTTTAGCTCTATGAAATCGAAAATTAAGGACTCTGACAAAGGTAATA
>JBCQTK010000033.1:0-24183 GCA_047178665.1 Rikenellaceae bacterium
TCGTCGAAGGAGCACACGACAGAGTCGTTGGAGAGCTGCAGCAGCGAGGTGCAGAAGGGTAACGCACCCGAGGAGCGCAAGATCTCGCGCTTGTTCCGTCGACCAGAGGTTACGCGTCTCGTGAAGAAGTCGAACGACTTTGGTGCGGGCGGTGTGTCGGTCGCAATTGGAGAGCTTACGGATGGTCTCGACATCTACTTGGATCGAATACCAACAAAATATAGCGGTTTGAACTCAACCGAAATTGCAATCAGCGAGTCGCAGGAGCGTATGTCGGTTGTGGTCGAGGCGAAGGACAAAGAGGAGTTTATGAAGTACTGCGCAGAGGAGAACTTGGAGATCACGCACGTTGCCAATGTGACGGATCTGCACCGAATGAGGATGTTCTCGGGCGAGGAGTTGATCGTAGATTTGCGAAGAGACTTTATCGACTCGGCAGGTGCACCACACTATGCGGAGGCTACTATCGCAGAGGTCGAGGAGCGAGATCCGTTTGCTCGCACTGTCGAGGGCGATTCGCTCAAGTCGCAGTTGTTGAACAACTTGGCGGACGACAATGTGGTGTCGCAAAGAGGTTTGATCGAGATGTTCGATGCAACTATCGGTCGCTCTACGGTATTGATGCCGTTTGGCGGTCGCACACAGAACTCGGAGACTCAGGTGTCGGTTCAGAAGTTGCCAACGAACGGATTTACAAATACGGCTAGCATAATGTCGCACGGCTACAACCCATTCATCACGGAGTGGAGTCCATATCACGGTGCAGCATATGCGGTGATCGAGGCGTGTGCTAAGACAGTCTCGGCAGGTGCTAGCTTCGAGGGTATGCGATTCTCATATCAGGAGTATTTCGAGAGAATGGGTTCGTCGGAGAGTTGGGGCAAGCCACTTGCGGCGCTCCTCGGTGCGTTGAAGATGCAGTGCGACTTGAAGCTGCCCTCGATCGGCGGAAAGGACTCGATGAGCGGTACGTTCCACGACATCAATGTGCCACCGATGTTGATGGCGTTTGGTGTGACGACAGTAGACGCTAGGTCGGTGATCTCGCCAGAGTTTAAGGCGGCAGGGTCATACCTATATATATATAAGCACACTCCGCTCGGAAACGGAATGCCCGACACCGACGCACTCGCAGAGATGTGGGGCGAGGTGAGCGAGACTATCGCGCAGGGCAAGATCAAATCTGCCTATGCGGTTGGATTCGGTGGTGTGGCGGAGGCTGTCGCAAAGATGGCGTTCGGTAACGAGATCGGTGCGGTCGTAGAGTTGTCGGCAGAGGAGTTGTTCAACTACAACTACGGCTCGATCGTGGTGGAGACATTGGGCGCGATTGATAGCCCCTACGCTGAGAAGATCGGTGAGACTGTAGAGTCTAAGTCGGTGACATTCAACGGCGTCGAGCTCTCGATAGAGGAGTTGTGGGCAGCTAACACACGTAGGTTTGCGACGATATATCCTGACTCTGCGGCGAGCGACGCTGTGGTGAAAACATCTACACCAGAGGCGGTTAAGGTCGCATACTCGGGTGAGGCGATCGCGAACCCTGTGGCTTACTTGCCTGTATTCCCTGGCACAAACTGCGACTACGACACAGCCAAGGCGTTTGCGAAGGCTGGCGCTACGGTGACAACTTCGGTGTTCTGCAACTTGACGAGTGAGATGGTATTTGCGTCGATCGAGAAGATGGTGGAGATGATTGACGCCTGTCAGATCTTCGTGTTGAGCGGAGGATTCTCTAGCGGTGATGAGCCCGACGGAAGTGGTAAGTTTATCGCTACGGTGCTCAACAACGAGAGGGTGAAGTCGGCGATCCACCGATTGAGAGATCGTGAAGGTCTGATATTGGGTATCTGCAACGGATTCCAGGCGTTGGTTAAGTCGGGTCTGTTGCCATACGGACGTTTGGGATTGCTCACAGAGGAGTCGCCAACACTCTTCCGCAACAACATCAACCGCCACATATCGCAGATGGTGACAACACGCGTCTCGACACTCAACTCACCCTGGTTGGAGGGTATGAGCCTCGGCGAGGAGCACACTATCGCAATGAGCCACGGAGAGGGTAAGTTCGTCGTGAGCGAGGAGCTCGCAGCGGAGTTGTTCGCAAAGGGACAGGTGGCGTTCCAGTATGTAGATTTGGAGGGTGCGATCTCGACAGAGACACCATACAACCCGAACGGTTCGAGCTACGCTATCGAGGGAATCATCTCGGAGGATGGTCGCATCTTGGGTAAGATGGGTCACTCGGAGCGATTTGAGGAGAACCTCTTCAAAAACATCGCTGGCGAAAAGATGCAGCCACTATTTGAGAACGCGGTACGTTACTTTAGAAAATAAAAACAAAACAAACAAAAACAATAAAAATTATGCAGCAGAAAGAGATGCTCTACGAGGGCAAGGCAAAACAGGTATTTTTGACAGACGTTGAGGATCAGATCATTATCCACTACAAGGATGCAGCTACGGCGTTCAACAACGTGAAGAAGGCGACTATCGACAATAAGGGAGTTCTCAATAACGCAATCTCAACCCTCATCTTCGAGCAGTTGCAGAAGGCAGGCATCAAGAGCCACTACATCGAGACTCTCAACGAGCGCGATCAGTTGTGCTACAAGGTGGAGATCATCCCGATCGAGGTTATCGTGCGTAACATCATCGCAGGGTCGATGGCGCAGCGTCTCGGTATCGAGGAGGGAACGAAGCCATCTAACACAATCTTCGACATCTGCTACAAGTGCGACGAGTTGGGTGATCCACTCATCAACGACCACCACGCAGTTGCTCTCGGAGCGTTGTCATACGAGGAGTTGGAGCAGATCTACAAGATGACGTCTGACATCAATGTGGCTCTTACGGAGATGTTCAAGAAGATGAATATTACGTTGGTAGATTTCAAGATCGAGTTTGGTCGTTTGGCTTCTGGCGAGATCGTTCTTGCCGACGAGGTCTCTCCCGACACTTGCCGCTTGTGGGATATGACAACAAATGAGAAGTTGGATAAGGATCGTTTCCGCAGAGACTTGGGCAAGGTGCGCGAGGCGTATGAGGAGATCCTTCACCGTCTACAGAGTCTAAAATAGAGATATATGATGAGAGATCCATTTGATAATGGAATTCACGAGGAGTGTGGAGTCTTTGGAGTCTACAACGTCTCGGATGCTGCATCCATCACCTACTACGGTCTGCACTCGTTGCAGCACCGTGGTCAGGAGGGGTGTGGAATAGTAGCTGTCGGCGACGACAAGGAGTTTAAGCGCCACAGAGGTGCTGGTTTGGTGACGGAGGTCTTTAACGGATCGTCGACACTTGCGCAGCTCGATGGCAAGATCTCGATCGGTCACGTGAGATACTCCACAGCTGGCGGTGGCGGAACGGAGAACATTCAGCCATTTATGTTTCGTCATCACACTGGCGACTTCGCGATGGCTCACAACGGCAACTTGGTCAACTCGGAGGAGTTGCGTAGGTTTCTGGAGATCCGAGGAAGCCTCTTTCAGTCGTCGTCGGACAGTGAGGTGTTGGCGCACCTTATCAAGAAGGATAAGCGCACGCTGCAGCGAATAGATGCTATCGTCGAGGCGTTGAATATGATCGATGGTGCCTTCGCATTCTTGATTATGACCGAGAAGAGGATCTATGCCTGCCGAGATAAGTATGGTCTGCGTCCGTTGTCGATCGGTAAGTTGGGCGATGGATATGTGGTGGCATCGGAGACCTGCGCGCTCGACGTTGTGGGTGCAGAGTATATTCGCGATGTTGAGCCTGGCGAGATCGTCTCGATCGACTTTAAGGGTCTCCGTTCGACGCACTTTACGCAGTTCAAGCGTCATCAGATGTGTGCAATGGAGTATATCTACTTCGCTCGACCCGACTCCGACATTGAGGGGTGCAACGTCCATACGTTCCGCAAGGAGTCAGGTAAGATCTTGTGGGATGAGTCTCCTGCCGATGTAGATATTGTCGTGGGTGTGCCCGATTCGAGCCTTAGCGCTGCGATGGGATATGCCGAGGCGGCAGGTCTGCCCTACGAGATGGGGCTTATCAAGAATAAGTACATCGGTCGTACATTTATCCAGCCCTCGCAGGCACTACGCGAGAAGGGCGTGAGGATGAAGCTGTCGGCAGTGCGTGGAATCGTGAAGGGTAAGCGTGTTGCGTTGATCGACGACTCGATCGTGCGAGGCACAACCTCAAAACGTATCGTGAGAATGCTCAAGGAGGCGGGTGCAACAGAGGTTCACGTTCGCATCGCTAGCCCCGAGTATAAGTACTCTTGCTACTATGGCGTAGATACGTCGAGTGTCGATGAGTTGCTCTCACACAGGATGAATGTCGAGGAGGCGCGCGAGTTTATCGAGGCGGATTCATTGGCGTTCTTGACCCCTGAGTCGCTCTACAAGGCAGGCAGCAGGGAGCAGTTGTGTACAGCTTGTTTCACAGCGAAGTACCCCACAAACCTCTACGGCGCAGACGACAGAGGAGTCTTGAAGTGTATAACGAAGAAGATGTAAAAATTAAGAAAATATGGCAGAGAGTTACGAGAAGGCTGGTGTCAACCTCGAGGCAGGTTACGAGTCTGTACGAAGAATTAAGAAGCACGTGGCGAGTACAGCTCGTTTGGGTGTTATGGGAAATATTGGTGCGTTTGGCGGTATGTTCGATTTGTCGGCGTTGAATGTGAAGGAGCCAGTTTTGGTGAGCGGCACAGATGGCGTTGGTACAAAGTTGAAGCTCGCTTTTGCGATGGACAAGCACGACTCGATCGGTATTGATGCCGTTGCGATGTGTGTCAACGATGTGTTGGCACAGGGAGCGGAGCCGTTGTACTTCCTCGACTATGTGGCGGTTGGATGCAACGAGCCTGCTAAGATCGAGGCTATCGTGGCTGGTGTCGCGGAGGGTTGCCGCCAGAGCGGTTGCGCCCTGATCGGTGGCGAGACGGCGGAGATGCCTGGTATGTATGAGGATGGCGAGTATGACATTGCAGGGTTCACTTGCGGTGTTGTGGAGAAGAGCCAGCTCATCGACGGATCGAAGGTTAAGGTTGGAGATGTATTGGTGGGTATCGCATCGAGCGGTGTTCACTCTAACGGCTTCTCGTTGGTTCGTAAGGTGGTTGCCGACAGTGGTGCCGATCTTATGGAGTGCTACGACGAGTTGGGTGGCGCACGCCTTGGCGATGTGTTGTTGACTCCGACGAAGATATATGTGAAGCAGGTGTTGGATCTTATCAAGAGCGTTGACGTTCACGGTCTTAGCCACATCACAGGTGGCGGTTTCGACGAGAACATACCTCGTATCTTGACCCCAGAGATGGGAATCGAGATCACAGAGGGTTCGTGGGAGATTCTCCCCGTCTTTAAGTTCTTGGAGGCGAAGGGTGGCGTTCCACACCGCGAGATGTTCAACATCTTCAATATGGGTATCGGTATGGTCGTTGCGATCGACGAGAAGGATGCGGCGAAGGCTGTCGAGGTGCTTGAGAAGTGGGGTGAGAGGGCTAGCGTGATTGGTCGTATCACCGACAAGGCAGGTGCAGTAGAGATCATCTAACGACCTGACTATGAGCGAGAATAACATAGATTTAGAGACAGTAATCGACTTCGGTGACGAGCTCAACTCGACAACTCGCATTGCGATATTTGCGAGTGGCTCGGGCTCTAACTTCGAGGCTCTGGCTGCGGCTTGTGCCGACGGCAGGGTCGATGCGGAGGTTGCGGTGATGGTGTGTGACCGACCTGGTGCAAAGGTGATTGAGCGAGCTGCGAGGTTGGGTGTAGAGGCGTTTGTCGTGAGCCCAAAGGAGTTCGCTACAAAGGCGGAGTATGAGGAGGCTATCCTCGAAAAGCTCACCGAGCTAAGGGTGGAGGTGATATGTTTGGCTGGGTATATGAGGATTCTCACAGATACACTGTTGAGTGTTTTCCCCGATCGTATCCTCAACGTGCACCCCTCGTTGCTACCTGCATTTAAGGGTGCGCACGCTATTGAGCAGGCTTTGGCGTATGGTGTGAAGTGGTTTGGTGTGACGATTCACCTTGTGAGCGAGGAGCTCGACAGTGGTGCAATCCTCAATCAGGCAGCCTTCAGATATGACGGGCATAAGGTCGCGGAGTTGGAGCAGATGGTTCACGAGACGGAGCACCCTCTATATGTTGAGACGCTGCAGCAGTTCCTAACGGAGATAAACGAATAAATAAATATAACATAATGAAGAAGAGAGCATTAGTAAGCGTCAGCGACAAGAGCGGCGTTGTAGATTTTTGTAAGGATCTCGTATCCCTCGGATGGGAGATCATCGCCACTGGTGGCACAATGAAGCTACTCGCAGATAGCGGTGTAGAGGTTATCAACATTAGCGACATCACAGGTTTCCCTGAGATCTGCGACGGACGAGTAAAGACGCTCCACCCCAATGTGCACGGTGGTTTGTTGGCGCGTCGTGACGACGAGAGCCACTTGGCTGCGCTCAAGGAGAACAACATCGAGTTCATCGACTTGGTGTGTGTCAACTTGTACCCCTTCCGTGAGACGATCTCTAAGGCTGATGTGAAGTTGGAGGATGCTATTGAGAATATCGACATCGGTGGTCCATCTATGTTGCGTTCTGCAGCTAAGAACTTCGCCGACGTCACTGTCGTGTGCGACCCTGCGGACTATGCGCAGATCGTTGCGGAGATCCGTGCTGGTGGCAACACAGAGCGCACGACTCGTTTTGCGCTTATGGCTAAGGCGTTCACTCACACTGCGGAGTACGACACGATGATCGCAGGGTGGATGCGTCCACACGCTGGTCTCGAAGAGAAGTTGTTCTTGGAGTATGAGTTGAAGCAGTCGCTTCGTTATGGTGAGAATCCACACCAGAGCGCGAAGTTCTTCGCCTCGGCTGAGAGTGTACCGTTCTCGTTGGCTACGGCTAAGCAGTTGGGTGGTAAGGAGCTCTCTTATAATAATATACAGGATGCTAATGCGGCGTTGTGCATCGTTCGTGAGTTTGGCGAGCAGCCCTTCTGCGTAGGTTTGAAGCATATGAACCCTTGTGGTGCAGGTGTTGGTGCCGACGTTGTGGAGGCTTGGACGAATGCGTATGAGGCAGATACGGTTAGTATCTTTGGTGGTATCGTTGCGACGAACCAGACTGTCACAGCTGAGGTTGCGGAGTTGATGAAGCCTATCTTCTTGGAGATCATTATGGCGCCAGCGTTCACTGCGGAGGCGCTGGAGGTATTTGCGTCGAAGAAGAACTTGCGTCTGTTGCAGGTCGATATGAGCGCCTCTACAGCGACACAGATGCAGTATGTGAGTGTAAATGGTGGTATGTTGACGCAGGAGTTGGACACTACGACAGCTACGGTTGTTGCGGATATGTGTGTTACGGATGCTAAGCCCACGGCAGCTGATTTGAGCGACTTGGACTTCGGTTGGAGAGTTGTGAAGCACGTTAAGTCGAACGCTATTGTAGCGGTCAAGGATGGCAAGACGTTGGGTGTCGGAGCGGGTCAGATGAACCGCATTGGCTCTGCGGAGATCGCTCTTAACCAGGCTAAGGCGAAGGGTGTAACGGAGGGTATTGTGTTGGCGTCGGACGGATTCTTCCCCTTCGATGACTGCGTTACGTTGGCAGCTGAGTATGGTGTGACTGCGATTGTGCAGCCAGGCGGAAGTATGCGCGATGCAGACTCTATCAAGAAGGCGAACGAGTGCGGTATCTCGATGGTGTTCACAGGAATGCGCCACTTCAAGCATTAGGAGTTGTTCTCGTGGGTGATTTTTGCACAACCTGCTGCGTCTGAGATGCTCACGTACTTTTGTACGCTGCGCTTTCAGTCACAGCAGGTTGTACAAAAATCCCCTCACGATAACAACTCCTAACGGGGACGGAGAGAGAATATAAATGCGAAACAATAGTTTCGCTAGCTCTGCGGCGAGCACGCCGCCTGCCAGAGGCAGTTGCCTCAGTCCCACTCGCCACCACCGCAAAAAAAACACTTTTTAGGAGGGAGGGCGACTTCGTGAGAGGTCTGCCTCCGGCGGGCGGAGTGCTCTCCGCGGAGCTGGCGAAACTGGCGTTTCGCAGGGGGGTGTGACAACAATATTAAAAAAAGAATAACGATGGAAAAAGTATTAGTAATAGGTAGCGGAGGTCGCGAGCACGCAATTGTCGATGCACTGAAGCGTTCGGACGAGGTCTCGAAGGTCTACTGCGCGCCTGGCAACGCTGGTATTGCCAAGATAGCTGAGTGTGTGCCGATCAAGGAGACCGACGTTGAGGCGTTGTGTGCATTTGCTCTCGACAAGGATCTAGCGCTCACGGTAGTTGGTCCTGAGGTTGCGTTGGCGGCAGGCGTCGTCGATCGTTTCAAGGAGGCTGGTTTGCGTATCTTCGGTGCTACGAAGGCTGCGGCGATGATTGAGTCGAGCAAGGAGTTTGCGAAGGAGCTGATGAAGAAGTACGACATCCCGACTGCGGCGTTTGAGACCTTCTCGGACTTCGATGCTGCGGTGGCATACGTCCGCAAGGGTTCGTTACCAGCGGTGTTGAAGTATGACGGGTTGGCGGCAGGCAAGGGTGTTGTCATCGCTGAGACGTATGAGGATGCTGAGGCTGCGCTCAAAGATATGTTGCTCGACGCTAAGTTTGGCGAGGGCAAGGTGGTTATCGAGGACTTCTTGGATGGTCCAGAGTTCTCGTTTATGTGCTTTGTGGATCGAGACAATGTCTATCCGATGGCTCTGTCGCAGGATCACAAACGTGCATACGACGGCGACAAGGGACCCAACACAGGCGGTATGGGTGCATACTCGCCACTACCATTCATCACCGAGGAGGATCACGCATTTGCGATGAACGAGGTGATGATACCCACAGCAAAGGCGATGATCGCGGAGGGTGCACCATTCACTGGTATCCTCTATGGCGGACTCATCAAGACGGAGCAGGGGATCAAGGTTATCGAGTTCAACGCTCGTTTTGGCGACCCCGAGACAGAGATCGTTCTGCCTCGTCTAAAGAGCGACATATACGAGATCTTCTGCAACGTTGCGGATGGCAAGAGTGTGGAGATCGAGTGGCACGATTTTGCGACACTTGGTGTTGTGTTGGCGTCGAAGGGCTACCCTGGCGACTACGAGAAGGGGCACGAGATAAAGGGACTCGACAAGGTCGATGCTAGGGTCTACCATATGGGTACTGCTAAGGAGGGCAACAAAATTGTCACTGCTGGCGGTCGTGTGTTGATCGTAGTGGGCAAGGGCGAGACCCTCAAAGATGCGCAGGCAGATGCACTCAAAGAGATCGAGAAGATCGAGTGTGACAACCTATTTCACAGAACAGATATTGGATATAAAGTATTGTAAGATATGATTATAAGCGGAAAAGAACTCTCTGCGAAGTTGAAGCAGGAGATGGCGTCTCAGGTTGCGACCTTTGAGCCGAAGTATGGACGAGTGCCCCACTTGGTGGTGATATTGGTGGGTGAGGATCCAGGAAGCGTATCGTACGTGACAGGCAAGGCGAAGGCGTCGGCTGAGGTCGGCATCAAGAACACAACTATCCGCAAGGATGAGACGATAACAGAGGCGGAGTTGCTCAAGATGATAGATGACTTGAACAACGACACGGAGGTAGATGGCATCCTCGTGCAGCTGCCACTGCCTCGACACATCGACTCCGACAAGGTGATTGCGGCGATCTCGAAGAGCAAGGATGTGGATGGATTCCACCCCCTCAATGTGGCGTCGTTGTGGCTCAAAACAGAGTGCACACTCCCCTGCACACCCAAGGGTATCATCAAGATGATGAAGGCGGCAGGTGTCGAGATCTCGGGTCGCAAGGCGGTTGTGTTGGGACGTAGCAACATCGTTGGACTCCCTGTATCGAAGTTGCTGCTGGACGAGAACGCTACAGTTACGATCGCTCACTCGCGTACGCAGGATCTTGCGGCGGTGACACGTGAGGCGGAGATATTGGTTGTTGCCATTGGTCGTCCTAAGTTCGTAACGGAGGATATGGTTGCCCCAGGTGCTGTGGTGATCGACGTAGGTGTCAACCGAGACCCTGAGACGGGTAAGTTGTGCGGTGACGTAGATTTCGCTGCTATCGAGCCCAAGGCGAGTGTCATAACACCTGTGCCAGGTGGTGTAGGTCCGATGACGATCTGCTGTTTGATGGAGAACACGATCGAGTGTTTCTTGAAGAGCAGGGGGTAGTCTTTTCTTTTAATTCATAATTTATTATAGGAGTCTATATGAACATTGCAGCATTAGTATTCAACCCTGTGCAGGAGAACACCTATGTGGTGTGGGACTCGACAGGCGAGTGTCTGATAGTCGACGCAGGGTGTAGCAACGAGCGCGAGGAGGCGGCGTTGGTCAACTTCATCGGCGAGAGGGGGTTGAAGCCAGTGATGGCGATCAACACTCACGGACACTTCGACCATACGATGGGTGTGGAGTTTGTGAAGCGTCACTACGGCGTGCCGTTCGCTATGTCGAGCAAGGATATATATCTGTTGGAGTCGGCGAAGGAGGGTAGTGTGATCTACGGTATGAGGATTGGGGCGATGCCCACCTCGGTCGATATAGACCTCGATGCCTGCGACGAGCTAACATTTGGCGATACGACGATCGGGGTGCTAAAGACTCCTGGTCACACTCCTGGTCACGTCTCGCTTTACGACGCGCAGAGCAAGCAGCTGCTGACGGGTGACACCCTATTTAGGGAGAGCATCGGACGCACAGATCTGCCTGGTGGCGACTATGTGGCGCTGATGGAGTCGATTACTCGCACAATCATCCCCCTTGGTGACGAGGTAGTGGTATATCCTGGTCACAGCGAGGATACTACGATTGGGCACGAGACACTCTACAATCCATTTGTCGTGGAGGTCATTACGGGCGAGATCAAACCATAGGGGGGCAGTATGAGAATCGATATACTAACAGTTGTCCCCGAGCTCCTGGCGTCGCCTCTCAACGAGTCGATAATGAAGAGAGCGCAGCAGAGTGGGTTGGCGGAGATCGTCGTTCACAACATCCGCGACTATGCGGAGGACAAACACCGCACCACCGACGACTACCCATTTGGGGGTGAGGCAGGTATGGTGATGAAGTGCGAACCTATCTTTGCTCTGATCGAGAAGCTGCAGTCGGAGCGCCACTACGACGAGATCATCTACACCTCGCCCGACGGCATAACCTACAACCAGCAGGAGGCGAACAGGCTCTCGACGATGGAGAACATAATAATCCTCTGCGGACACTACAAGGGTATCGACTACCGCATACGCGAGCACCTCGTGACGCGCGAGATCTCGATTGGCGACTATGTGTTGACGGGTGGTGAGTTGGCGGCTTGTGTCATTGCCGACTCTGTGGTGAGGGTTGTCCCTGGCGCTATTGGCGACGAAGCGTCGGCACTGACCGACTCGTTTCAGGATGATCTGCTCGCTCCGCCGATCTACACGCGTCCTGCGGAGTTTCGTGGTTGGCGTGTGCCCGATGTATTGTTGTCGGGTAACTTTGCGGCGATCGACACGTGGCGTGAGGAGCAGGCATGGGAGAGGACGGAGAGGCTGCGTCCAGATCTGATAAAGGGGTAACTAACTTACTGAGTATGAAGTATTTCTTGATTGCAGGCGAACCCTCGGGCGATCTGCACGGCTCGAACCTGATGAGGGGGATAGTCGAGGCTGACCCTGATGCGGAGTTTCGGTTCTGGGGTGGCGACAAGATGGCGGAGGTCGGAGGTGTCGAGAACCTCGGTCTGCACTATCGCGAGAGCTCATTCTTTGGGCTTATGCAGGTGGTGTGGAATCTACCTACCATCCTCGGACAGCTGAAGCGTTGCAAGGCGCAGATCGAGGCGTTTGCGCCCGACGTTGTGATATTGATCGACTACGCAGGTTTCAACCTCAAAATTGCCCGCTTCGCCAAGGAGCGAGGCATCCTGAGCTACTACTACATCGCCCCGAAGGTGTGGGCGTGGGACGAGAGCCGAATAGAGAAGATCCGCCGCTATGTGGATGAGCTGTTCGTGATCTTTCCGTTTGAGACAGAGTACTTTGCGAAACACAACATAGAGAGTCACTTCGAGGGTAATCCGTTGGTCGACGCCATAGCGCAGCGGAGGTTGACGATCCCATCGAGGGAGGAGTTTTTGAGCCGTAACACCCTCGACGAGCGCCCTATAGTGGCGCTCATTGCTGGCAGCAGAGGTTCGGAGATAAAGATCAATCTGCCGCTGATGGTGATTGCTGCAGCGGAGTTCCCCGATTATCAGTTTGTCGTAGCTGGAGTCGACTGGTTGCCTAGCGAGAGCTACACCAAGTGGCTCAATGGTAGCGACATACGCCTTGTCGATAGTCAGACATACGAGCTTCTACACCACAGCGAGGCGGCGATAGTTACGTCGGGCACGGCGACGCTGGAGACGGCGCTGATCGGCACTCCGCAGGTTGTGCTATATCGGCTTCCGTGGATTCAGGATCTGCTGAAGTCGCTCGTCCTGAAGATACCATTTATATCGTTGGTCAACATCAACCTTGGGCGGATGGCGGTGAAGGAGATTATGCAGTCGTCGCTCGACCCTACGGCAGTGGTGGAGTCGCTGCGTCGGATACTCAGGGGCGGCACAGAGCGCGAAAGGGTGTTGGGCGACTACGACACACTACGCGAGATAATAGGCTCGGAGAGAGCTAGCCAGCGCTTCGCAACGAGGATGGTGCAGCTGCTGAGAGAGAGCAAAGGGCGACGATAAAGTGTTCAACAATAAGAGAGTAGACCAATGAAGATAATATGCATAGGGTGCAACTACAGCGCCCACATCGAGGAGCTGCAGAGTCTGGAGCGTCCGTCGGCACCCCTGTTTTTCATCAAGCCCGACACGGCGATGCTGCGCAACAACGACCCATTCTACATACCCGATTTCAGCCAGCAGGTCGACTACGAGTGTGAGCTCATAGTGAAGATCAACCGTGTAGTCAAACACATCGACCAGAAGTTTGCCAGCCGCTGCTACAGCGAGGTGGGGCTAGGCATCGACTTCACTGCGCGCGACATACAGCGCGAGGCGATAGCAAAGGGGCTGCCCTGGGAGCTCTGCAAGGGGTTTGACCACTCCGCAGCGATCTCACCACGCTTCATCCCCATCGAGGAGTTGGGGGGCGACATACAGAACCTGCAGTTCGAAATGGAGCTCAACGGCGACATTCGACAGGTCGGACTGACGGCAAATATGCTCTTCTCGGTCGACGAGATCATCAGCTACGTGTCGAAATTCGTCACACTCAAAATTGGCGACATAATATTTACGGGTACGCCCGTCGGTGTGGGCGCAGTGAGCAGTGGCGACCAGCTCAGGGCGAGGCTGCAGGGCGAGGAGTTGCTCAACTTTGACATACGATAAAATAGTTACTATGCTAATACAGAATAGGATAGCGGAGGGTGGCTACAAGCTGATCCTCGCATCGCAGTCGCCCCGACGCAGAGAGCTACTCTCGGCAGCAGGGTTTGAGTTTCGCACAATCAACATCGACGTCGAGGAGAGATACCCCCAGACGCTCGCGCCAGAGTGTGTCGCAGAGTACCTCTCGAAGCTCAAAAGCGCAGGCTACACAGACCAACTGCAGGAGCGCGAAATACTCATCACAGCCGACACAGTCGTCCTACTAGGCGGCAAAGTACTAGGCAAACCAACCTGCCTCGAGGCGGCAAAAGAGATGCTCGCAGAGCTCTCGGGCGCAGAACACATCGTCGTCACAGGGGTGACAATGAGGTCGACAGTGGGGGAGGTTACATTCTCCGCCACAACAAAAGTGCACTTCGCACAGCTCTCAGATGGGCAGATAGAGCACTACGTCGACAACTACAAACCGCTCGACAAAGCGGGGTCGTACGGCATTCAGGAGTGGATCGGGTACGTCGGCATAGAGCGTATCGACGGGTCGTTCTACAACGTTATGGGACTGCCTATTCAACGAGTGTGCCGGGAACTGGAGGGGATGCTGGGTGCGTAATTTGGGTGTGTAGGTTGGGTGTGTCGTTTGGGGTCTGCGCTAACGCTGCGCGGGCGGTAAGCTAGCTTGCATTTGCTTTTTTGCTTTTGCCCTCGAAATTTGTCCGAAAATATTTGGATAAATGGATTTTATGCCCTATATTTGCAGTCGCATTAGAGAAATGCCCAGGTGGTGGAATTGGTAGACACGCTACTTTGAGGGGGTAGTGGACATTGGTCCGTGTGAGTTCGAGTCTCGTCCTGGGCACTAAATAAAACGCTAATAACTTAGATGATAGGTTGTTAGCGTTTTTGCGTTTTGGGTTTTGTTAGCAAAATGTCAGTAATTTTTGAAACTTATATGAAAACACCCCAAAGATTGTGACATCTTCGAGGTGATTTCGGTGCATACCAAATGCCATACTACTGGCTCTTGATAGTGCAAAGATAGATATTTTCTCGTTGCGGTCAAATTCTCGGGGGATCTTTTTTTCTCTAGCTGATATTTTGGGGCTGCGTTGTGGGTCATCTCTTCAAACTCTCGTGCGCGTGTACGCGAGCGCATAGATGTAACGAAACTCCCCTACTCTCGGTGTTCGGGCGGTGTTGGGGCGGTGTGATTGTTGAGGTTGAGCGGTTGAGGTCAGAGGAGCAAATCACCCTTGTAGCCCTTTTTATAGACTCTAAATGCTCTAAATGGAGTGAGAATAAGAGAGAGACAACGCAAACTCGCTGCGCCATCTCTCTCGGTCGTTTCGTCTCGTCTGTTGAGGTGTAGTGTCACACCCTCTGCAAAGGTCGCTATTCGGGGAACTCTCTCGGTTCGCTCTCGGTTCGATGGGTGCAGCATCACACCCTCTCTACATCTTCTCGGCTCTCGTAGAACTGCTCTAGCTCGCCTCGGGCGTTGAGGTAGCCGAAACACTCGTTCTTAATATCCATCTCGGTGTAAAAACTCGCTGCGAGGGCGATTAGCTGTGTTGCAAAACATTCGCCTCCGTGGATCTGCATTGTCTCGCAATCTCTTTGGAGTCGCTCCAAAACTTCTCTCTGTGTCATAGTTGTGTGGGTGTTATGCCCCCATCTCTGAGGGCTGATTTGTGATTAGTAGATTGCGATTAGGTTCTCGACACGGAACGAGCGGAACGCACTCGCCTCAACATCGAAATATCGGAGGGTCGAGGGTGTATCTTTGCCGTTGCCCTTGACGAGGTGGCTCGCAACTTGGAGTGTGCCGACCGCTCTGCGAAGTGTGCCATCGACTTTCTGATAGCTGAATTTTACCACCTCTCGGGTCATTCTGCGAGTGAGGCGGTAGATTCTCCACGCTGTCGCCAAACATACGGCAAACGCCTTACCTGTGCTCTTTGCGAGGGTGTGCGCTCGTCTGAATACTTTGGTTCTGAAATCTGTTCTCATTGCTCTGTGTTTTATTAGTTGATATACTTTATTAGTTCGTCGATCTCTGCATCTGTGGCGAAATACTCCTCGTCTGTATCGTTGTTGTAAACCATCATCTCCGCAACATCTACCTGCTCCGCTGCGAGTTCGCTGAAGTACTGCGTACCTCTGTCGGTGCTACATTCGCAATCTTGGTAATCTGCGCTATACTCAACAGCGACAAAGTAGGTCGAGTTGCCAATCACTACCTCAACCTCGAAACTCTTATTCTCGTCAGGTAGGTTCGGCAAAATGTTGTTTGCTATTGTCGAGTAAGCTGTGTTTGATAGTTGTGTGGTCATAGTGTTATTATACTTTAGTTGTATTTTCTATACTGCAAATATAACTATAATATAATTAACCACCAAATAAAAACGTTATAAAATACAAATAAACGTTAATTTATTGCAGAATAGTTATATTTTAGTATTATTTTGCTATCTTTGTGTCGAAACTATCAATTAAACTATAGTGTTATGGAAATAAGAATTAAAGAGGTATGCAAAGAAAAGGGGGTAACACAAAAACAACTATCGGAGCTCTCGGGTATTGCGGAGGTGAGTTTGAGCAAATCTATCAACGGCAATCCCACAATCGGAACACTCGAAAAGATCGCCACCGCCCTCGGGGTTGAGGTTGTGGAGCTATTCGAGAAAAGAGGTGATTTTGTCGCTTTTGTCTCGATGGGTGGTGTCAATCATCGGTTTGATAGTGTTGAGACTCTCAAATCGTTTGTGAACGGCTTGGAGTAGGAGATAACAGAGAGAGGAGGCGCAGCAACTCACGCGCCTCCCCCTGCTCTCCCTTTTTTATGGGTGTTCGTTTTGTTCGTTTCTCCACCTGCCGCCCCTTGGTTTGGGTGGGTCGCCTCTACTTTGTTGCCTCCTCATTTTGGCGAACATCTCGATCAGCTCTCTCGCTGTCATAAATATCGGGTACTCCTCGATTATTTTTGTTAGATCGCTCATTATCTTAGTCTTGATATATTGTCCTGCACCTGCACCGATCTCTGACCTTTGTTGATGTCCTTGACCGACACTATCGGGTTCGGCATACTCGCTATTGCCCTCGTCATTGCCGCCTCTATTCCTGCTGTGCCGTCTCCACCGCTCGGTAGATGCTTCGTGTTGATGGCGCTGCCCCCACTCGCTACATTGAGCGCGGAGAAGATCGCCCCATAGTCGGCTGTAGCCTGAGCGTTGGCGACAAACTCACCATTCGAGAGCATTGCAGGGATTGAGTCGCTCGTACTCGTCCCTGCGCCTGTGACGAGCCCACCATCTGCGTAGTAGTCGCTAGCGTCGACGTAACCGCCTGTGCTGAACTCTGCGGATTTGATGGTTCTGACTGACGACACCATTTGTGCGATAATAGTCGCTACTGATGCTGCAATAGCGAAGTAGTTAGCAGGTGGTACGAGCGTCGATGCTGCACTCGTAGCCTTTGCAATCGCTAACCCTTGATGGATCGCCACCTCCGCAAGCGCTAGTGTCTGCGAAGCGATAACCGCTTGCCTGTTCTCCTCGCCTATCGTCGAGATCGCAGACGATATTGTCCCCAAACTATTAGCCACAGAGCTAGCTGTAGACTGTCGGATCTGGATCGTTGCCGTCGATTCTGCATTCTCGTTGGCTATGCGCTCCGCTGATAGCTTGTTGAGCTCTTTCGTGTAGTCTAACTCCGCGCCCAACATAGCATCGAGGTAGTCCGCCTGACTCTCGAACAACACCGACTGCTCCTCTTCTGTGAGGTTGCGCAGATCGGTTAATGTCGCCTGCAGAGTGCTCAGTTGCTGTGTGCGCTGCTGCTCCGTGTATAGTTGCAGCTTTAGCTGTAGATCGGTGTTGTTGGGGTCAGTCGCTAGCATCTGCTTCACTCGCTCGATGTTGAGCGCCAACTCCTGCTCCTCCCTCTCGTATTGCGCCTGTTTGCTCGCAACCGCCTTTTCGAGAGCCTCTGCATTATATTTGTCGTCGATCGCCTCCATCTGCTGCCCCATTTGGGTGTAGAGGGCTATGATCTTGCCGTTGAGTGCTTCGCGCGCTGCCTTTGTTAAGTTCTCCTCTGTGTCGAGTCGATTCTGGATCTCCGCGACTGCATTGTTGGTCTGATCTTCGAGTATAGCTTTCTCGCTCTCTGCGCTCTTCTCGTAGAGTGAGAGGGCTAGCGTTCGCAGCTCTGCTTGCGCTTGCTTTTCGTTTTCAATGAGAGCTAATCTATCGGCTGCGATCTCTTTGTTGAGGGTGTTCGACTGCTCTTGTAGTTCGCGCGTCTTGTTGAAGTACTCCATTTGGGCTGCGTAGACCTCAGCCTGTTTTTTTGCTAGCTCGTCATTGATCGCAGCATCGTTGTCGGTTCGTTCGGCTTTCTCCGCCAAAATAGCTAACTCGCGCGCTTTGAGCTCCATATTTCGCATTGCTTTCTCCTCCTCTAACTTGTTGGCTTTGTCGAGAAATGCCAACCGCTCCTGTGCTGTGTACTTCTCCAGATCTTTTGATTGACTCCTCAACTTCGACACTTCGAGCGCATTCTTGGCGTTCAGTACCTCGTCCTCTCTCGCTTTAACGACTAGTGCTGCGGACTCTTTCTCTAGCTCGATGGAGCGCTCGATCTCATCATTCATATCCTTTATCAAGTCACCTGCAATTGGGATTTTCTCCGCCATCTTCATTAACGCCCCCAACATATTTGCTGCCCCCTCTGCAAGGCTCAATAGACCGCCCACCGCCTTTTGGAGTACGCCAACCAATCCATCAAGGAGGAGCTCCAGGGGTGCAACGAGTGCGCTAAATCGATTCATATTGCCCTCGCTAGACGAGAACCCTGCCGACAGAGCTTTGAGGGCGATAGCGATAGCGGTTAACACTATTCCGATAGGGGTTGCGACAAATGCGATCATACCTTTTACTAATCCCCATATATTTGCCGTCAAGGTCTTGACCCCTGCCGTCGATCCGTCGGCACTCTTGCTCATACTCATCAGTGAGGCTAGTAGATCGTTGCTCATAGGTAGCGCATTTTTTATCGCATTCTCGTAGTTCCCGACCTCGGAGGTGAACATCCCTAACTCTTTCTCTGCGTCGCTAGTCTCGTCACGTAGGCTCTTGATGTCAGCCGCCATATTCTTGCCTGCCTCACCCTCGCGCGCCTCCTTGCTTAGGGCGTTGTACTTCGTTGTGAGTTCTGTGACTTTCCCACGCATCTCGTCGAGGCTGCCTTTCGCTGCGCTCTCTTGCTTGATTGTGCTCTGCAACTCCTTTTCGTAGAGTCGCATTTGCGCTGTGAGAGCCTTGTTTTGCTGCGTAGTCTCCACCACAGTGGAGCTATATGTGTCGTAAGCGTTGGTGACTTCAGCGAGTGTTACTTTGCCTGCTTTATACCCTTTGACTACTGCCGCATATTCAGCTTGCGCGGATTTTAACACCTCCTTGTTCTGTGCTATCTCGGAATTTATCTGCTTCATTCCGTTCACTAGATCGCTATAATCGACCTTGAAATTAACTATCTTATCTACTGCATCTGCCATTGTCTTGTGTGTTTTTGTAATTACTAATTCTGTTGAGGTCGTCGGAGTGGGGGTATTTTGTCGAGTCGCTCATTGTTGTTTATTTTTTCGTTAGGTAAAATATCATTCATTTGCGCCACCACCTCGCAGTGTAGAGATTACCAAAAATCGGTAACAAATGAACTTTATTATTCAAGGTGTTCACAAAGGGGTTTGCAACGCTCCATCTCTCGCTCGACCAAATCGACAAATTCGGTAATGAGTTGGGGGTTGTCGCCTTGCTGTCGCCCCCACCTCTCGACTGCCTTGTTGAGTTTCGATTTTAGCAGTGAGTACTCCTTTGGGTATTTGTAGACTCGCAGCCGTTTCAGTGACTTTATATGTCGCTCTATGATTGTTGGGTCGCCACCTAGCAACTGCCCGAATAACATCTCATATCCATCTTTTACCCCCTTGATTGTCTCGGGGGCGTTGTCAATCTGTCCCATCTTCTTTATTTGTTTGAGAATTGCCATTGATCGCTCTTGCAGCTTGCGGAAAAACCACCCCTCTCGTAGAGTCGAGAGCCACACACCGCCCTTTACACCCAACGTCTGCGCCATCTTCTTGCGGTATCGCAGCTCGAACCGCAGCAAGTTGCCCTCTATGTTCATCTCCGCCCCTTTGTCGTAGAGTGTATGGCAGAATGTAGGTGTTTGGGCTGTCGATTGATAGTTGAGGGTCTGCAACTCCGCCCCCTTTGCTACTGATAGCCGTTTGGCTCGGGGCAGCTCGCCCAACAACTCCAAATATCGAGAGGGTGGTTGACTCACCTCGTAAGTTCCGCCAAACTCCACACCCGACACACGCACCTCTGAGGGGTCGAGGTCGAGGAGTCGGCAAAAGTCGTCGATCACCTCCACTGCCTCTGCGTGGGTCAGTGCGTTGAGATTGCTCCCCTCGAACCACTTTGCCAAACTCCCTGTGCAACGTATCGAGTGCTCGGTGAATCGTAGGTAGATGCTCTCGGCACGAAACCAATTTTTGCCATCTGCGAACCACTTCAACCTCTCGAACCTCTCCACTCCGATTACCGCTCTATCTATCCAAAGGGTGACTTTATCATACATTGCCCTCCTGCGTTCTGCACTCCTCGTGGTCGATCCAATATCGTTTGTGTCTCGGGATCTCTTTTGTCGCCTTGATAACTTCATCTTGAACATTTATCCCCTTGCGCCTGAGATATTGCACCTCTTTGCGAGGGTCGGAGGTTTTGCACCTCTGCATAATCTTGTGTGAGGAGTATTTGTTGCCGTCGGAGAGCAAAATAAATAGGCTGCTTTGTAGCTTTGAGAGCGATTTTTTACTACCTTTGTAGTCGACTAATATTGATGCCCTCGCAGAGTTTACCGCACTCTCGGGGGCTGCTTTTTTTGCTGCCATTACTTCGCCCCTCTCTTAGTTATAATTGCATCAATGTCGCTCTTTGAGTAGCGAACTAAGCCACCTACGCGATGTGGCGTTAAATAGCCTCTTTTCTCCCAATTATAGAGCGTTGTGCGGTCTACGCTGAGCGTTGTGGCTACCTGCTTGATGGTGTAAAATACCTCCTCGGGATTTGCGCTGATCTCCTTACGATAGTTGTCGATTGCATCACTGACGATGTTACGTGCGAACTCTTTCAAGTCCGACTGCGTGAGGGTAATACATACATTACCACTCAACGCTGCTAAATTCAAATTTGACATAATAATTTTTCATTATACAACATTACCCTGCGCACTGGTTTTGTTGCGATTTGTTGATACAAAAATATGTCAAAATAATGAGTGAAAATCGAGATTAAGGAGGTGAAAAGGAGGTGAAAATATAGTGCAAAAAAAAGAGAGCCTTAGCCCTCTTCTTTATAATAGCTTTTTTATCTGATTGCATTTCTCTTTTGCAGCATCTTCAGATATTGCCCAATGTCTGCCGATTGAATTGTTTGTACCTATATCAGCGGCTATAAAATCAGATATGATTTTGAATATTTTACATCTCGCTATTGAGTAATCGCTCTTTATAATCTCCGCCATAATTAATGCTCGAATAGCTATACAAGCCGTTTTGTTTTTTGTGCCATTCATAACGCTCTTTATAATCCCCTTGGCTCGTTCAGTGTCTTGGCAGATTATAATTTCGTCTATCGGACTTGATTCGGACGTAATACTTGGTGGGGTTAGTGTATCTAATTGCTTCGCTCTTTTACGCATCTGCCTCATTGTGTCGCCATAGCATTTATCTTCGCTATTAAATGGTCGCCCATAACCCCAATCGTCACAAACTCTATCAAATATTGATTTGAAGTCAGCATATTCATCTTCGACAACTTCTGATGATAATGTACCACCCTCTATATCTATGAAGTATGTAACGCGTGTGTATTGAAATTTGGTTAATGAAATTTGTTGATACCACACAATTGGTCTATTTGCCAAAGCGCGGTATCTAGTAGCTAGGCGTATGCGGCGATTTATCAGATCATCAAGCACTGTGCAATATCGTAATATTTCGGTTATTAATGCTTTTGCACATCTATCTGATTCTCTAAATCTAGTTGTAATTTCCTCTTTGAATGCTCTTTCGTCTAGTAAGTGATATATTTTTCGGGAACTCCAATCATCGTTCTTGTGTATGCCCCACTTAGACAAAGCATTCTGCACCAATAAGCTAACTTCAATATCTTTTTCTTTCTCGTTATAAGCTCGATCTGCATAGTCGATAATAGATTCATCTTTACTCATTTTTTTTCTTCTAACAGAGACAGACATTGAAGAGTAAAATCTAGCAATAACACACGTAACTAATTCTAAATATGAATTTATAATACCCCCCATTACTCCAACAACTTTACAAGTTCCACTTTCATCTCATTATCAATGTCTCTATATCGGGCAAACGCTCTCGATCCCTCCTTGTGACCCGATAGTGCACCGACGAGGTTTGGATCTTTGACCTGCTTGTAGAGGTTGCCGACAAATGTTCGTCGAGCGAGGTGCGACGATGCCACCTCGTAAATTGGTCTCGGCTCACTCTCACCTGTTAGGGGGTTGCGCACCTGCACGACTCTATCAATGCCCGACAGCTCGAAGATACGTTTTATAGCATCGTTATACTTCTGCTCCGATATGTAGGGCAGTAGCTTTGTGGGGTGGTGGTAGGCGTATCGTTTGAGGATCTCCAACGCCACCGCATTGAGCGGAACGGATATTGTGATTGGTCGCCCCTCCTTGGTCTTGCGTGGCACGTACTGAATAGCTCCGTCGACAACGTTCTGAGGTGTGAGCTTGTAGAGATCGCCCACACGACAGCCGATGCAGCACTGAAACACGAATATATCTCGCTGCGTGGAGAGTTGGGGGTGTGCGCTGAGGTCGGCACTCTCGATCTGCTTGCGCTCGTCGATGGTTATGTAGAACGGAGTTCCGTAGACACACTCGTTAATCTTGATCTTTGGTAGGTTTACACACTTTTGCCCATCCCCTGCGCACCAAATCCAAAAGGTGCGGAGGCGCACCAAAATATTATTGATTGCGTTCTGCCCTCGGGGTTGAGGCGTTCGACTCTCGGGTACTTGCTCCAGGATCTTGCCGTAATATTTGGTTTTGCAGAGGGTGTGTTCGTCACGTAGGAATGTTTCAAACTCGCGTATTGTATCGTTTGTGGTGGTCTCCAGGTCGAGGATGACATCTTTGTATAGCTCGAAACGTTTGAGCGAACGGAGTACCACCTTAAAACTGTTACGCCTCGCCTCGGAGAACTTGCGCACCCTCAAAAACTCCTCGAATGTCTCAAATAGTTTTGGTCTCTGCTCCTGTTCCGTATGTAGGTATTTTTCGGGGAAGTGGAATTTGTCGATGATGGTTGCGAGCCACTCCTTTGTCACCTGCTCTCGGTCGGTGATGGTGAATGTATCAATGATTGTATTGCAAAGATTGTCGAGCCTCTTTTTTATATCTGCCTGAGCCTGCCCAAATGTAGCCGATTTTAGTTCGCCCTTTTTATCATTCCACGTCTTGGGATCAATGAAGATACCGCTCTTTGCTCTGAGGATAATAGAAGAACTCCCGACAAAACGGAATAGAATCTCGGTTCTGCCTGTCTGCTTATCAATCTTTGATGATAGCGATTTTGTGATCTTAGCCATAAATTGTAGTGTGTCGTATTTTGGTATGCACTACAAAGGTAATATATCGCTGACAAAAACACAAATTTTTGTCAGTATTTTTTCAACAATATTAAACATGCCTCAACAAGGTGTAAAATAACACCGCTGCATAAATATCAACAAATCAGATAGATAGATTTATAATTATCTAATTTTCAAGGATTTGCGACATTGTTAATATTGCGTATTTCAAAAATCGTCCTGGGCACTAAGAGAAAGGTTAGATAGCTAATTATTGGCTGTTTAACCTTTTTGCTTTTCTGTTTTTGCCGATGAGCTGCGGACTTTATGTTTCAGCTGACTGAGGGATAGTGGCAAATATTGAAATCACAATTTGTGACATCAAGTTGGGGCGGTGTTAGAAAAATGCCATTTGTATTCACTGAGTGCTCAGTAGTGTGCTAAATTCAAAGATAGCGATTCAGATCAATATGGGTATTATGAGGGCTTTTGTCGCTGTTCGTTACGTGGTGGCTGTGCAGCCTGTCAACCAAATATCAGAGCTCAAAGAGACACCTACCCAAAGACACCACACCCACCCGAAAAAAAAGAGATGACATCCAGTTTTACCTGTTGTCATCTCCTTAAAGATTGAGTTTGTAAGCTTCGTTACTCCGCCAATGGGATGATGCTTACGTAAGATTTGCCACCCGACTTCTTGCAGAACGATACTGTTCCGTGTACGAGAGCAAATAGTGTGTGATCCTTACCGATACCCACGTTCTCACCTGGATTGTGAAGCGTTCCGCGCTGACGAACAATGATGTTACCCGCCTTTGCGAATTGACCTCCAAATAGTTTAACTCCGAGTCGCTTACTCTCCGACTCACGGCCGTTCTTTGAACTACCAACACCTTTCTTGTGTGCCATTTTCCTTGAACTCTTTTAGGGGTTACGCTAATACGATCTCTTCGATTAGAACCTGTGTCAGGCACTGACGATGACCGTTCTGCTTCTGATAACCAGTTCTACGCTTCTTCTTGAATACGATGACTTTGTCATCCTTCAAGTGACGAAGAATCTTACACTTTACCGAGGCGCCTTCTACCACAGGTGCAC